>URAA01000001.1 GCA_900545785.1 uncultured Dialister sp.
CGACGCTCTTCCGATCTGGTGAAAGGATTTAAATAAAATCGCACCATCACAAAAGACCGTTTGTCTCTTTTCAAAGGCAGGACGGTCTTTTTTTATTTGCTTATCGCAGTCTTGTCAAAAATAGGAAAAAATCCCTTTCATCTGAAATCATTCCATCGGCGGATCATGACCTCTGTTCCCCGTTCCAGCTCCTCTTTCGTATGGACTGCCGTCACGGACACCCGGATCCGGCTCGTCCCCTTCGGTACGGTCGGCGGACGGATGGCGGATACAAGAATGCCCTCCTCTTTACAAGCTTTTGCAAAATCGACGGCTTTCCTTTCCTCTCCCATCAAGACGGGAATGATCGGCATATCCCCGTCCGAAACGGGAAGTCCTCCTTCTTTCAGACGTTTTCTTACATAAGATGTGTTATTTCTCAGTTTTCCCAGATAGTAATCGGGATTTTCCCTCATCAGCCGGAGGGATTCTCTTGCCGCCGCAGCAGTGACGGCGGAAATAGCAGTCGAAAAAATAAAGGGGCGCGACACATTTCGAAGATAATCGCAAATTTCTTTTGTTGCCGCCCCATAGCCGCCTTCGGCTCCCAATGATTTTGAAAGCGTTCCTATCTGTATATCTATGCCGGAAGTATGAAAATATTCGGCACTTCCTCTTCCTGTTTCCCCGATGACACCGACGCCATGGGCATCATCGACGATCAGAAAAGCTTCCTTTTTCTTTTTGAGACGGAGCAGTTCGGGAAGTTTGCAAATATCGCCGTCCATGCTGAAAACACCGTCGGTCACGATGAAACGCTGTCCCCTGCAAGGTGTTTCTTCCAATAATTTTTCCAACTCTTCTATATCGGAATGGCGGTATACGACGATTTCCGCTCTGGAAATACGGCAGCCGTCGACAATGCTTGCATGGTTCAGTTCGTCACTGAAAATCACGTCCCCTTCTCCTGCCAGTCCGTAAAGAACCCCCAAATTCGTCATATACCCCGTATTAAAAACAAGGGCATCTTCCGTATGTTTGAAGTCTGCCAAATCTTTTTCCAATAAGGACAATTCAAAAACCGCTCCCGAAGTCAGACGGGCGCCCCCCGATCCCGTTCCGAAAGGCAGTGCTTTTTCGGCGGCTTTCTGTACGGAACGTTCATGGGTCATTCCCAAATAATCGTTGGAATTGAAAACAATATATTTTTTCCCGTCTCTTCCGATTCCCGACGAAGCCGTTTCCATTCTCAGATCTTCCACGGTCCTGAAACGCCCTGCCCTTTTTATTTTTTCCAATGCTTCGGGAATTTCATTTATTTTCATTTACAAGCCTCACCAGAACCACTTGGTTCTGCATATAATCTATATATTTTTCCACATCTGTCCCGGGTTTCACAAAAAAGATTCTTCCTCCCACGGGATCTCCCAAGTCTTTCATGACGGTAATACGTTGGTAACCGTAAGTTGCGGAGCCCACATAACCCGTCACATACTCGGGATCATCGGACCAGCAAAGTTCTGCCGCCGTCCCCGGTGCATATGCCACTTTTGATGCCAGAACAAGCGCTTCCCGTGGATGTTCACCCGAAAGTCCCCGATCTTTCATATCTCTTTCATAACTTTCTTTATCTTCACAATCCATATTGCTGCACCGGACGCCCCGTTCCCCCTTGCCGTCGAGACGCTCCCCCGTTTCCGCATCCATGACGACGGCGCCCCGCATGCTGTCGGAAAGGCCGGTCAAGAAATCAATGCCCCGCTCGGCAGCCTTTTCGCTCACACCGGCACGGAGAAGCTCCCTTTTAGCGACGGCAAGCCCCTCTTCTTTCGCAGCTGTTTTGTTTTCACGGATGGAAAGCATGGGGCAGCAGGTGATATCTTCCGGCCGGACCGCTTCTATTTTCAGCTGAATAAAATCGGCGGAACCTCTGTCATGTTTTCGGGCACGGCGGACCATGGAAAGAACCTCTTCTTCTACAAGATTTTCCGGAATGATCCTTTCCGCTCCCGAAATATGCCGCCCTCCCTTGCCGTGAACACCGCCTTTGCTGGAACGCATCTTCAAACTGTAAAGCAATTCCTTTCCCTCCTTATGAATTGTCATGTCCATGGTTTCAGTGTATGTATCCCTTTTCTGTTTGTCAAGTCTTATTCCGATAAATGTTTACAATCTTTTTTGCAAATTTAAAACACCGGCCTTTTTTTGCCGGCGTTTCTTTGATTCAAGTCATTCTTTCTCTGAATTCTTTGTCTTTTCCTCTTGCTTTGCACTCTTTGCAAAATCCGTAAATTTCTATACGGTGCTCCGTCGCTTCAAAACCGTGCTCCACATCAAGACGCTGTGCATAATCGGGCTGCAAAGACACTTCGATGGGAAGTATTTTGTGGCAGGACAGGCAGACTGCATGCTGCACATGAGCCCCGTGGGCATATTCATAACGGGTGAGCCCGTCGGAAAGCATGGTCGACCGAAGGAGAAGCCCTTTTTCCGCTAAGGCTTCACAATTCCTGTAGACCGTGGACAAACTCAGTTTTGTGTCTTTATTGCGAACCGCTTCATAGACATCCCCTGCCGTGATCGGCAAACTGTTCTCCAATACTTTCAAAATCATGACCCGTGCTTTTGTACGTTTCATATGCTTCCGCTGTAGAAGCTCTTCAAAACTATCCATCTTCCGCACTCCTTAAAGACACTGACTGCTCTCTTTCGAGAACCCCTCTCATAAATAAAATTACATAGTATCTTTTACTACTTTCAGGTAATATATAAATATTTTTGGCAGCAGCCTAGAACTTATTTATTAGCCTTTCTTTATAGCTATTTTATACGATATTTTTATTTTTGGCAACTTTTATACAATTTTACAAATATTTTACAGATTTCTTCTTCTCTTCTCCGAATCAATATATATATCATTACGAAGAACCCAAAAATTCTGCTTTTTTATCAAAAAAATATAACCGTTTTCTAAAAAACAGAATCATGATTCTGTAAATAACGGTTTTATTTTTGATAAAAGTTTTCACAACCGGCTGATTTCTTCCGTCTCTGCTTCCTCTGCATACCATTCCGGCTTTTCCGATTTTATCGTATTTTTTATTTTCTCCCCTTCGTCTTTATTTTCAGGGAGAAGGAAAAAAGCGGAACCGGAACCGGTCATCAGAAAAGGACGTTCGAAAGATTCCAGATACAGGGCTGTTTCTTTCAAAAGAGGTTCTGCTCGGAAAAGCACCCTTTCAAAATCATTGAAAAGACTTTTTGCCAGTTTTTCCCTGTTGTCCTCTTTCAAGGCAAGAATACAGTCTTCTGCCGTATTTTTTGATGATTTCGGAAATTTATCAAAGAGGGCATAGGCTTTCCCCGTCGCAATGGAAACGGGAGGACGGACAACGAGAAGGTCGAGACCGGCTCTTCCCTGCAGCTTTTCCATTTTTTCTCCGATCCCCCGGCAGCGGCAGCATCCGCCGGCCACGCAGAAAGGAACGTCCGCACCGAGGAGGGCGCCCATTTGTGCCAAAGAAGCAAGGGTAAGCCCCCTTCCCGTCAACCTGTTAAGACCCCGGAGAACGGCAGCCGCATCGGCAGAGCCGCCGCCGAGGCCCGCTTCGGAAGGAATGCGTTTTTTCAGTTCCATATGAACGCCGCCGGATATTCCCGTTTCTTTGAAAAACAATTCCGCCGCACGCCACATAAGATTTTCTTCTCCGAAAGGGGCCGTTCCTTCCGTGACGGAAAGAGAAATTGTTTCGGCGCTTTCTAAAATAACTTCATCATGCAGCGAAATCTGATGCATAATGCTGTCTATATTATGATAACCGTCCGATCTTTTTTCCCCTACGGACAAGGTTAAATTAATTTTGGCAAAGGCCTTTTCTATAACCATTCCAAACCCTCATATTTATATTTTCCATTCATTATATCATTCTTTTCATGCTTTCTGCGGAATTATTGATATCAAATAGTTCTATATCAAATATTTTCGTTGTAGGAAATTTAAAATTCCTGTATAATTTTTGTTATACGAATATTTTCGATATAGAATTGATTATTTACGAAAGAAGGAATTTTATGTACGGTATGTTTTTTGACGATTATGATACACCCGTTTACCGTCCCCCGAGCGAAGCGGAAAGCTTCATTCTCCGCGTCACGAGGGGCTGCGCACACAACAGATGCACCTATTGCAATATGTACCGCGGCGTTCCCTTTGAAATGCTTACGGACGATCAGATCATGCGCCAGATCGCTATGGCATACTCCACCGATGCGGAAGGGGTACGGCGGGTATTTCTTGCTGACGGGGACGCGCTTGTTCTTCCCACGGACCGCCTTCTCAAAATCCTTGATACTTTAAAGAAGTATTTCCCCAATTTAGAAAGGGTTGCTTCCTATTCCGCCCCGGGAGACATTCTCAGAAAGACTCCGGAGGATCTGAAAGCTCTCCGCGAAGCAGGCCTCACTCTCCTCTACTACGGCATGGAAAGCGGCGATGCACAGACCCTTCGGGATATCCGGAAAGGGGTCAACGACAAGCAGTCCGTCGAAGCGGGAAAAAAGGTCATTGCCGCAGGCATGCAGCTTTCCATCATGATCATTTTGGGCATTGCAGGAAAAGAAGGATCTCTCCGCCATGCTCTTGCCACTGCAAAAGCGCTTAACGAAATCAAGCCGACCATGCTCTCCGCCCTCTCCCTCATGCTTTATCGGGGAAGCGAGCTGAAAGAACAGTTTGAAAGAGGCGAATTCCATCCCCTCACGCCGGCAGAACTGATGGAAGAATTGAAAATCATCGTGGAACATCTGGATCTTCCCGAAAGCGAGCATATGATTTTCCGGAGCAACCATGTATCCAACTATATCCGCCTTGCCGCTACTCTTCCTGCGGAAAAGAAAGAACTTTTGGAGGATATCGACTACAGCATTGCCCGTCTGAAAGAAATGAAAAACTGGGATATTTACAATCACGACTATACCAAATGAGTAAGAAAGCTTCCTTTTGAAAGGGAGCTTTTTTAATAAAAAAATTTTCCTCGAAACACTCCTCTATATTCCGTGAAATTAATGATATAATGGGCAAAAGAGACTAAATTTAATTTTATCGGAATACTTTTTCCAAGGAGGACAAATTGGAAAGTCTGGTCAGCCGTTGCAAAGATCCGCTTTATTTGCGGCGTGTTTTTTTTGTTTTTGCCATCACCGTCATCGGATCCTTTATTTATGCGGTGGGCATGAATTTATTTCTGGTCCCTCACAACTTCTTAGCCGGCGGCCTTACGGGTATCGCCATGATTCTTTACTATCTTTTCGGCTTTCCCATCGGCGTCACCAACTTTGTCATGAACCTTCCCGTCCTGTTTTTCGCTTTAAAATACATGGGAAAATTTTACACGGTGGTCACCATTTTCGGCACCGTCGTTCTTTCCCTTTTCATTGACGCCACCTCCTTTATGTCCGAGTGGGTCGTCGTAAAAGATCCGCTCACTTCCGCTCTTTCCGCAGGCGTCGTCATCGGCATCGCCATGGGTATTCTCTACCGTTACAATTCAAGTACGGGAGGCCTCGACGTGGTGGGGGCAATCATCAAAAAATATTATAATCTGGAAATCGGTTATGTCGTTTTTGCCATCAATTTCATCATTATCATGGCAAGTGCTTGGATTTTCACTTTAGAACCTGCCATCTGTACTTTGATTTCCATGTATATCAATGCCACCGTTTCCTCCCGTATCGTTATCGGTTTTGCTCAGAGAAAAGCGGCTTTCATCGTCTCCGACAAACCTTTGGAAGTGTCCGATACCATTTTGAGAAATATTCATCACGGCGCCACTCTTTTATACGGGCAGGGCGCTTTCAGCGGAAAAGACAAGAAAATCGTCTTTGCCATCGTCGATCTTCATCAGATCACGAAACTTCGCCATTTTATCGAAAAAGTGGACCCTCACGCTTTCCTTTTCATCGTGAACACCACCGATGTCATCGGCAGAGGTTTCACAAGCCCCCTCGTCCCCAATCTTCCCGACTCCACCCGTTATGCTTTGGATGAACACGGAAATATGGTTCCCACTCATTCATGGACATGGGAAATGGAACAGGAATCGGCAAATCATGATAAAAAATTCCGCTCTTAAAATAAAAAATTCCGCTTTCCGGAGCGGAATTTTTTTAATGCCTTATTTTTTAAGAGCAGCTCTTGAACAACTGCCGCGGCAGGCACAATGAGCGCAGGGGCTTCCCCCTTCTTCGGAAATTTTAGAAATATCTTCTCCGCCGCCGTGACATCCGCAGCCGGCACCTCCGAAAATTGTTTTATATACATGGGACAGCGCGAATAAAAACAGGAGCGCCACCGCAATAACGACGATCCATGAAGTGATATTCATAAGTCCTCCTTTTTTATTTTAAAACCCGGATTATTTTTCCGTTTCCATATTTTTTAAAATTTCTATATCCTTTTCTTTCGGCATCGGCCGGAGAATGAAATACAGGGCGGCAAGGCACAAAGCAATCGATACGGCCTGTCCCATACCGAAGGGAGCTCCGTAAACGAGCCAGTTCCCCAGATTATAAGCGACCAGTGCCATAGTATAACCGAGAATCATCTGGAAAGTGATGGCAAAAACCGCCCATTTCCTGCTTCCCATTTCACGCCAGATGGTGGATATCGCCACGATGCAGGGCGGATCAAAGAGATTTAAAATCATGTAGGAAAAAGCGGCGATCGGTGTAAACATGCCTGCAATGCCTGCCATGACAAGCGCATCTTCCGCGCCTTCGGACACGCCGTTCAGTACAGCGAGCGTACCGATGGCGCTTTCTTTTGCCATTTCAGCAGAAATGACGGCTACCGCCCCTTTCCAGTCACCGAGGCCGAGGGGGGCAAAGATAAAGGAAATCATATGGCCGAAAGAAGCAAGAAGGGAATCTTCCACATCTTCCACCATTTCAAATCCTGCGCCGAAACTGGAGAAGAACCAGACGATGACGCAGATGACGAAAATAATGGTTCCCGCTTTGATGATAAAAGCTCTTGCCCGTTCCCACATATGGAGCAGGGCACCTTTCAAAGAGGGAACATGGTACGCCGGCAGTTCCATAATAAACGGTGCCGGATCTCCTGCAAAGAGTCTTGTTTTCTTTAAAGCAATGCCGCCGAGGACGATCACCGCAATGGCAAGGAAATACATGGACGGCGCCATCAGGACGGAATCGGGGAAAAAGGTGGCGGTCACCATGGAAATGATGACGGCTTTCGCCGAGCAGGGAATAAAGGAGCAGAGGAGAATCGTCATCCGCCGGTCCCGTATATTTTCTATCGTCCGTGCCGACATGATGGCAGGAACGCTGCAGCCCATGCCGATGATCATGGGAATGAAAGATTTTCCCGACAGTCCGAATTTACGGAAAATGCGGTCCATGATGAAAGCGACCCGCGCCATATAGCCGGAATCTTCCAAAAGGGACATGAAGAAGAAAATCAAAAGAATCTGGGGGACAAATCCGAGAACCGTTCCGACACCGCCGATGATACCGTCAACGACGAGACCCGACAGCCACTCCGGCGCTTCAATGCTCTCCATAAACGATGTTGCCGCATCATTTACGATTTCGCCGAAAAAGACATCATTTGTCCAGTCGGTCATCCAGCCGCCGAGGGTGGTGACGGACACATAGTACATGAGGGTGATGATCGCAAAGAAAATAGGAAGCGCTAAAATACGGTTGGTCACGATCCGGTCGATCTTGTCGGAAATCGTTCTTTCCTTCTTTTCTTCGACTTTGACGCCTCTTTCCTCCATGATTTCGGAAATATAAGCATATCTTTGGTTGATGATAATCGATTCCGCATCATCATCCATTTCTTTTTCCGCATCCCGTATATGGGATTCTATCTGTTCTTTTTTCTCTGCGCTAAGAGACAGAGCGGCTGCCGCGTCCGAATCTCTTTCAAAAAGTTTTATGGCATACCACCGCTGAAACCGCGGCTCCGTCCGATCGGAAATGATTTCTTCAATATGGGCGATCGCATGTTCCACGCTCCCCATAAACACGGCAGGGACATGGATTTCTTCATGACGGTTTGCCAGATCCACCGCTTTCTTTGCCGCTTCCTGACAGCCTTCTCCGAGAAGGGCGGAAATTTCCACCACTTCGCAGCCCAATTTCTCTCCCAATTTTTGAATATTGATCATCCGCCCGTTTTTTCGAAGAATATCCGTCATGTTGACCGCCACGACCACGGGAATTCCCGTTTCCGCCAGCTGGGTGGTCAGATACAGATTTCGTTCCAGATTCGTGCCGTCGACGATGTTTAAAATAGCATCGGGCCGTTCATTCACCAGATAATTACGTGCTACCTTCTCTTCCAAAGAATAAGGGGATAAAGAATAAATACCGGGCAAATCCTGAATGATGACTTCCTTATTTCCCTTCCATTTTCCGTCTTTCTTATCTACCGTCACCCCCGGCCAGTTCCCTACATACTGGGAGCTTCCCGTGAGTTCGTTGAACAATGTTGTTTTACCGCAGTTCGGATTTCCTGCCAATGCTATACGTATCAAAGATCCGGCTCCTTTCCTTATTCTTCCACCTCAATAACGGCGGCTTCTTCTTTTCGAAGAGACAATTCATAGCCTCTTACGGTTACTTCCAGAGGGTCTCCCAAAGGGGCGACTTTCCGTACATAAACATCGGTCCCTTTTGTCATGCCCATATCCATGATCCGTCTTCTGAGCGGTCCCGTGCCGCCGACTTTTTTGATTTTTGCCGTGCCGTCGACGGGAACTTCCTGCAATGTTTTCATCACAGCCTCCTTATGATTGAAATACAGATGCTTTTTATTCTTTCCGTCAAATAAAAATACGGGATGCCATAGAACTGTCCAACGCGACACGGCTTCCCTTCACCTGAATAATAAAATTACCTGATGCTTTGCTGATAATCAATAATTCCGCACCGACAACAAATCCCAATTCGGCCAAATGCTGACGGACATCATCTTTTCCGGAGATGCCCTTGATCCTTACCCGCTCGCCTTCATGAGCTATCATTAACGGCAGCATGCCTGTCACCTCCTCTTAATATCGTGAATGATTATCAATATCACGCACGTATTTATTATATTTTTCTGTATCCCTTTTGTCAATGATTCCGTATATCAAAGAAAAGTTTTATAGGCACCATTAAAAAAGCCGCAGGGTTTCCTACTCTCCTGCGACTTTTCTTAGATACTGCCTAATCTTTTATTTTTCGTTTATAGGTAACGAAACGATGAAGGGGCTCTCCCTCTCCTTTGACGGATTCCGTCACGTTCCATTCTTTTTCGTCGAAATCGGGAAATTTGGTATCTCCTTCATAGTCTTTTTCTATTTCCGTGATATACATCGTGTCTGCACAGGGAAGAAATTCTTTGTAAATTTTTCCGCCGCCGATGACAAAATTTTCTCCTTCCGGAAGTGCTTCCAGAAGTTCTTCCGCCTTATGAAAAACCCTGACTCCTTCGGGAACTTTGTATTCCCTGTTTCCCGTCAGTACATAATGAACCCTGCCGGGGAGAAGTTTCGGCAAACTTTCAAAAGTTTTTCGTCCCATGATCACCGGCCGTCCCATGGTGCGGTTTTTGAACATTTTCAAATCATCGGAAAGATGCCAGATCAATGTATTTTTATCTCCTATCACGCCGTTTTTCGCGCGGGCAACGATGAGGGAAAGACTCATACGGACACCTCCATGGCGATCTTTTCGTGATATTTATAATTTTCCAAAACGATGTCTTCCGGTTTGAAATCATAAAAATTTTTAATATCCTTATTCAATTTCAAAACAGGTGCTTCATAGGCACTTTCCAAACGGGTAAGCTGTTTTTTCATGGCTTCTACATGATTTTCATAAATATGGGCATTGTTGATGACATGGGTGAAAAGTCCCGGCCGGAGCCCGCTCACTTGGGCAATCATATGTATCAGTGCGGCATACTGCGCCATATTGAAAGGCACGCCGAGGCCCATATCGCCGGAACGCTGGACGAGCATGCAGTTCAGGCGTCCCTCATCGGAGACGTCCCACATCGTCAGAAAAGCGCAAGGATAAAGAGCCATATCGGGCAGATCTCCCGCATTCCACAGATCCACCACCATGCGGCGGCTTTGGGGATCTTTTTTCAATGTATCCAAAAGAGTATCCACCTGATGATATTTTTTCAGTTGGTAACCGTATGCTTTCCCTATCGTTCCGTCTTCTTTCATCCATTCGTCCCAGATATGACAGTTCCATTCCTGAAGAAGCCGTACATCATTGGACTGCTTCTGCCAGATCCAGAGAATTTCTTTCACCGCCGTTTTAAATGCCACAAATTTCGTGGTCAGTATGGGAAATTCTTCCTCCAAATCAAACTGCATGATCTGATGGGGAAGCTTATAGGCAGGCATGCCCGTCCTGTTCTGTCCCACCGCACCTTTGTCCAGAATATTTTTTATGATGGTAAGATATTGTGTATCTGCGCAGCTCATGATGTCCTCCGATTAAAATTTTTCTTTATTATATCATTTTTGATGCAATATCATCTTTTCCGTTTCTCTTTCTCGGAACCGGTTCACAAAATAAAAAAAGCACCGTTTGCGGTGCAATTTCAATATTTGAAAGCTTGTGAACGCTTTATTTGTGAGAGGGGTGTGCCATGCGGATAACGGGGTATGTCTCCGCATGGCACGATTATCAGAATTCAGCATCTGTCGGGGAACATCAGCTGAGAAGAGGTAACAGGAACGACTTTCAATCTCATGACCGTCAGTCATTTCTGCTGTCATTATAGTAACAAATTTAAAAAAAGATTACAAGGGTTGATTATAAAAATTATATAACAAAATTATAAATAATGACTAAAGGTCAAATATGAGAAGTTTTATTGAATTTTGCAAAAACATAGTATACATTATAAATTTCCCTGCATACAGTTTGTATATTTTATGTAAAAATCAATTATTTTCTGTTATTTATTCCCTGCCAAACATGCCTCTATACGGGTTATGCGCTTTGCTGTATCAGGGTGATCGGAAAACAGAGCGGCAAGGGGATTTTGTTTTTCCGAACGGTAAAAATAATCCAGCCGGATCAGTCCCGAAAGAAGTTCTCTTCCGAAACCGATATCACAGGCAAATTGATCCGCTTCATATTCATTCTGCCTGCTTCCGAACTGGGAAATCAGCCAAAGAGGCAGTTCCAAAAAGAAGCGGAGTGCGTAGTACTGGATGGTGATCATGAAAGCGAAGACGGACCAAATGAGGCCGATGATGGGAATAAAACGGATAAAGGCGGTAAAAATAATAAAAAGATTATATACGGCGACGATGACATTTCCGAACCAGCCTATGCCGTACCGCAAAAGTCCCCAACGGGTATCACCGTTTTCCAAATGGCCCACTTCATGGGCAAGGATTCCTTTGACTTCTTCGGGAGGAAAATTATGAAGAAGCGCTCTTGTCACCGTGATATGGCCGCCGCCGATCGCCCAAGCGTTAAACATTTCCGCGTCCGATACATAGAGGGAATAGGCGGAGCTGTCCAAGCCTGCTTTTTCACAAATATCATCCAAGATATTTCGCAAATACGCCTCTTCTTCTCCTTTTGCTTTCCTCCCTCCCCCTGCCCAGACGAAACGCTGCTGCATGAAATCCATGCCGGAAAAAACGGCGGGGACGATGATACAGATCAGGGTGTAGGAAATCACTTTTTGCAAAAATTCATCTTCACCGAGGGGCGCTCCATAGAAAAAAGATTCCCCCAAAGATAGAATAAGTCCCCAGAAAGCGGCATCGACGATGAAATTGACGATAAATGTCAAAAGAAGAATCAAAAATTCCATAAATATTCTCCTCTGTCATGCACAACAAGGCGGATTTCTTCCGTCTTTTGTCATGAAAATTTTCTTTTTCTGTCAGTAAGAAATCGGTCAATCTTTCTTCTTCGATTTTTTTCGATTCAGAATTTATTTTACCACAGTCACTTTCTATATGACAACCGCTGCCGTTTTTCTTTTGCCACCGCAATAAATCCCGAAAGAGGTTTCCAGTTCCGCAGCTCTCTCCGATAACCGAAGGAAATATCTTTTTTTGACCGCGCCAAAGGAATGATATGGAGATTTGTCAAATTTTCGGGACTCACATTTTTCTCCACCTGTACTTCCGGACAGAAAAGCGCTCCCGTTCCTGCGGTGCAAAGATCGAGGAGAAGTTCTAAATTATCGGAAGAGATGACGATCGGCGGCTCTATCGCCGCTTCCGCAAACAGACGTCTTGCCGTACGGCCCGGCACGGTTCCGCTTCCCGTGAGGAGAAAGGGCACATCTTTCAGCGGTGCCAGGCATCCTTCTTCCCTGCTTCTTATTTCGTCCAAAAGTTTTTCCTCCCCTTCTTTCGGAAATAACCGTTTAGGAAGCAAAAGAACAATTTCTTCCCGATAAAATAATTCACGGGTCACCCCCGGCACATCTTCTTTGAAATAAGCGATGGTCAGATCGATATCGCCGTCGAGCAGTTTCTTCATGAGAGGCCTGTTGATTTCCTCCGTCAGTTCCACCCGTATCCCCGGATATTTTTCTCTGTAGGCGGAAAGGATCTCCGGCAGGATCGCATGTCCCCGGTTGGGAGAGATACCGAGGCGGAGAATTCCCGTATCATCGGAGGCGGCATCGGCTATTTCTTTTTTCATCACATCCGTTTTCTTTCGTAGGGAAAGGGCATTTTTATAAAACACTTTTCCTGCCCAAGTAAATTCCAAAGGGTTTTTACGGATCACAAGGAGACAGTTCATTTCCTTTTCCAGTTTGGAAATATGGGCAGACAAGGTCTGCTGTGTCACATGGAGCCGCTCCGATGCTTTGGTAAAACTTTTTTCCTGTACAAGAGCGATGAAGTAGTCAAGGCTTGTAAAATTCATAAATTCTCCTCATTTGGCAGGTGTAACAACCCGTACAATTTATATTTGTATATTAAACAATTTATTACAGTTTTTCAACAAGATCCCCATTGCCTATAATAGATAAAGTTCATCAAACAGGAAAAGAGGATTCGTCATGACGAGACAGTATGTAAAGCTTTTTTCGGGGCCTTTGGGATTTTTAATCGCTTGGTTTATATTTTCCTCCTTTTTGGATACAAAAGGAGCGCTTGCGGTAAGCACCGCCGTGTGGATGGCGCTATGGTGGATTTTCCGCCCCGTTCACATCGCCGTCACCTCTCTTTTGCCTATCGCCGTCAACGCTGCTTTTGATCTGATTCCGAACAGCCGCATCATTTCTCTCTATTTCACGGATATCGTCATCCTTCTTTTAGGAAGCGATCTTATTTCCATGGCATGGACCACGACGAAACTGGACAAAAGAATTTCTCTCCGCGCCCTCTGCCTCATAGGGACTTCCATGAAACAGCAGATTTTCGTCTGGTTCGGCGCTTCCGTCGTTCTTTCCGCCTTTCTTCCCAACACGGTGGTGGCTTCCATATTCTGTCCCATTGCCATAGGGATGCTCAAATTCGTAGGAGAAAAGGATATCTCCCGCAGCCGGATCGCTGTTCCCATCCTTCTTGCCATCGGCTGGGGAAGCGGCATCGGCGGCCTCGGATCGCCCATCGGAAGTCCTGCCAATCTGGTGGGCATCTCTTATCTGGAACAGCTGACGGGGACGGAATTTATGTATATCGGCTGGATATCCCGTTTCCTTCCCATCCTTATCGTCATTTTCATTGTCAATTTGCTGTTTCTTGTCAGCATGATTTCTTCTTTCAAAAATTTGCACGGCACAAAAGAAGAATTTCTGAAACAATACCGTGCTCTCGGCACTTTGCGGAAAGGGGAAAAAATTTGTCTCTATATCTTTATTCTTGCCGTCGTTCTCGCATTTCTCCGCCCCCTTTATGCGGATATCATGCCGGGAATGAAGCCTGCCTATGTATTCCTCATCATGGGCATGCTCATGTTCGTTCTGAAAAATGAAAAAGGAGAAGTTCTCCTCACTTGGAAATTTGCAGAAAGCCATGCCATGTGGGGAATCATGATCATGGCCTCTTCCGGCCTTGCCCTCGGGAAATTAATCACCGAAACGGGAGCGGTGGATCAGATGGCGCATATGCTCTCCGCTCTTCATTTCACCGGCGGTTTTCTGACGATGCTCATCTTTTGTGCTTTCACCGCCTTCATGTCGGAAATGTCCAGCAATACCGGCGGTGCTTCCATCGGGATTCCTCTGATCATCTCCATCTGTACCGCCCTCCAAATCAATCCGATCCCTTACATTTTTGCCGCCATGTCCGCCTGCTCCTGTGCCTACATTCTTCCCGTCACCACGAGAGCCATTCCCGTCGGCTTCGGTCTTGATGCAGGTATCCAGATGAAAGAAGGAGTCAAACTTTCCCTGATCACCATGGTCGTCAATGCCCTTCTGTGCTGGGCCGCCATGGAATATCTTCCCTTTTTCTCTTATATATAAAGAAATCTGTAAATTCTCCCTCCATGAACCGAACCGTCTCCCTAAATACGGGCAAAACCTGATGTCACGACGGCGGTTCTTTTTTTATTATTCCATTATTTTTAAATCTACAGGAAAAATTTTTCATAAAAACTTCGATATTTCTTTTTCCTATGCAGATTTTCAAGATCTTTTGAATTGTCAACCTCTTTTATTTTAAAGTTGACGTTATGGAAAAAATTCGTTATACTTCTATAAAATAAAAAAGGAGAACTTTTATGCAAAATAAAACTGTAAAAATGCAGGTCATGGCAGCTCTTTTTGCTGCAGTCTGCGCCGTTCTGGCACAAATCACCATTCCCATCCAGCCCGTCCCCATCACTTTGGGATCCATGGGCGTATTCATGGCAGGGGGATTCCTCGGAAAACGTTACGGCTTTTTGGCACTCGTCATTTACCTGCTTCTCGGCGCGGCAGGACTTCCCGTCTTTTCCATGCTCCGCGGCGGCCTCCAAGTCTTTGCCGGTCCTTCTGCAGGTTTCATTATCGGCTATGCTCCCATGGCTTTTGTCATCGGCTGGTTTGCCGAAAAATTCGGCTACAAATTTTTTAACATGGTGATTGCCATTTTCCTCGGAAATATCATCTGCTACGCTCTCGGCATCATCTGGTTCATGTACCTCACCCACACGGGCTTCTGGGCTTCCCTTGCGGTATGCGTGTACCCCTTCATTCCCGGGGATATTTTGAAAATCATTACCGCCGCATTCTTGGTGAGCCGCTACAAAAAAGCACTTTTGGGATAATCAAAAAAAAGATTCCTTTCGGGGAATCCTTTTTTATTGCACAAATTTATTTTCTATATTTATTTAAAATATCTCGGGGAATACTGCAAAGATACTCGTCTTCGGGAAAACGCTCCAAATGATTCTGATGCTCTTCCCTGCTTTTCACGTATCTCGTAAGAGGCAGCACTTCCACTTTGATTTTCTCCCTGTCGGGCCGTCCTTCAATGAAAGCTTTTGCCTTTTCCAGAAGTTCCTCTTTCCTGCTGTATACACCTGTTCTGTATTTTAAGCCTTTGTCCCGTCCCTGTCTGTTAACGCTGTAAGGATCGATGATTTCAAAAAAGAAATTCATCAGCTTTTGCACGGTCACCGCCGTATCATCAAAAACCACCTTCACGCATTCCGCATATCCGTCATAAGGGCCGTCCAAAGAATCGGTCTTGCCGTTTGCCCGTCCTGCTTCCGTCGCTTTCACACCGGGAAGGTTTTTCATGAAATATTCCACGCCCCAGAGACATCCGCCGGCAAAGTAAATCGTTTCCATTTCTCCTCCATAGTCAACTTGCATCCATGAATAAATTGACAATATGATTATATCCTTTTTCTTATTTTATGGCAATCACCGTTTTTGATAAAAAAGATCTTCCCGTCACCAAAGACTGTATATTTTACCATTGCCGATTTTCCCATCATCCTCAGCCTTGCAGACGGATACAAATTTCAGGAAAAACAAAAAGCACTCTTGAAATTTCAAAAGTGCCGTTCATTCTGGTGCGCCCAAGAGGATTTGAACCTCCGACACACGGTTTAGGAAACCGCTGCTCTATCCAGCTGAGCTATGGACGCTTATGAAATTTATTTTAGCATATTTAAAAAGTAAAAGGAATTGACGGAAGGAGCCGCGAGAAAGCAGGCAAGAAAGGAAGATTCCGTCCTTTTTTCCGAAAAGGTATCTTCGGATATCAAATCATCAAACCGTCACGCAAGGAGATTACCATACATCACAAAAACATACATATCTACTGCACACTTGTTAGTAAAATCAGTCACTTTTCCGGTTCCCTAACAAATTCCCTCAATTCTTTCTCTCTACTGATTATTTCTGTAATTTGAAGCATGAGTATCTGAATCTGCCCGTTTAATGTTCACTTTGACATAAGTAACCCCCTCTTATTACTTCCATTTTTACTTTTCTATCCGGAAAATTCTTAAATTTACTCTCGGAACTGATTATAATATTCACATAATCTTTATCATTACTTTCTTCTATCCGGCGACTTTATCTTTTGTAATTTCGGCAATTCCGGTTTAATTAATAATCTTTTACAATATTTTATTATCTTACCACATTTTGTTAAGTAAACGATTGTTCGATATTATGTTCCTTCATATACCTGCCTTATTGAAGAAAGTATGATTTCAGAAGCATTCGTTGTCGTTCGGATTCCTTTTTTTCATCATATAATATGTACAACAGAAATGCGGCACGGGAAATACTTACATAATTCAGCAATCGATCCTCTTCTCTTTCAAATCCGTCCACATCAATAAAAATTACAACCGGCGACTCCAATCCTTTAAATCCGGAAACAGTAGAAAATCTGATTTTATCATAACAAGGGACAACTGATCCTCGAACCGATTCTAATTCTCCGCATTCAGATAAAATTCTTTTCGCAAAAAAGCAATTTCTCGGATTTGTTAGTTTATATTTAGAAAGAATAACAATATCTTTTTTTTGCACACCTGCATCAAATAATTCCTTCAGGATAGTTTTAATGATGTTCAATTCATCAAATTAAGACTTAAATGCTTTGCTTGCTAGGATATATGCAAGCATAATTTCGTTATTTTTTTATACTTGCGGAGTACCTGTTTACACCAATTTATAACGCAAGTAATATAAGCCTCCACGCTATTCAAAAAATTTTCGAGAAATACTTTAGTAATCCGAATAATTAATCACTAACGACTTCAATCTTTATAAACCTCTACCTATAATGAAGTTTATATAAATGATAACTCCCTTTTATTTTTTATTCTCTGTTACTTGAAGGGACTAAAACATCCCGGGAACATCTTCGGTGATAAATTATGTTCTTTTAAAATACGCTCTGCTTGTAGTATCGTTAAATTATTATATCGTAAAAAGAAATCATCAGATGCAAAATTTATAAAAGTATCGGTCCAATAATACAATGCTAAACATAACACGCTAACTGTTTTTATTTTAATATTTAAAACACTATCAATATCGGAGATTACGTTCCAATAATCAGTTCGCTTATTTGGTAAATCCCAACAAATTACCAGCGGAACAACTTCAAGCTCCCCAATATTCCCTCTACTCATCAATACCGCATAATCATCTAATAAGTTTCTAGGTGCATCCAAAATCTCTGTAGACGGAATTTCAATCTCTACAACAGCCTTATATTTATCAAAAGTTATTAAAGCATCAAACCGCTCGCTATTATCACCTTTTCTTGGAAAATATATTTCTCCCCCAAGTTTCGTTAATAATGTAGATAATAACTCACGTTCTCTTTGATAGTTTAGCTTTATATCACTCAAACTATTCTTTAACCTAAGCATTTTAACGACCAACGGCAAGTCATTATCAAGAAGTTCTAATATATAAGACCGTTCTTGCATATATTCTTCTTTACTCTCAAACACCTTCAAATTTAATCACCCCCCGATGTCCCTTAAATTCTGATAATTCATAAGATATGTCATTTTTAGCACAATAAAAAGCCGCCTTAATAAGAGTTTCTATATCTAAAATTGAAATATTAATTTTATACGTTTCATAGATTTCCATTATCAGTTTATACACATCAGACCTTTTATTAGGCACCTTAAATCCACAAGCAAAGGAGCTCACATCATAAGTTGTAGTATATGGTTTACGTGCTAATAATATAACTTTATTCTCCAAAGCTTGTCTAATAGCCTTAACAGATAACATTTCTTCTTCGGTTGGAGATTTCACTTCAACAGGTATCGAGTACTGGTCATCTGGAATAATAACATCATAACGCATATTATTATTTCCGGCAGACGGTGCATAAGCATCTCGCTCAAAAACAAATCCTAATAAATCAGCTACCAAAGGGTAGAAATCTGATTGTTTCATAATTTTTATTTCAGATAAAAATGTCGCCACCGCACCATCTAAATTATCTGCCACATTCGAAATTCTAAGTAACAACATTTCTTTTATACGTTCGTCTTTAGACAATTCAGTGTCTTTAGCCTCAACTATCGTATCAGGAGTAACTACTTCAGATCTCTCTTCAGTTAATATTTCCACAAGTTCATGCTTTCGACTCGTTTCCAAAGTATACTGTGGTAATATTTCTTTTAATTCACTTCCGGAAAAGAATTGATATGGTGAAAATAAAATACCAGAATATCCTTTATCTGTGCAAATATCCTTAATCAAATCTTCATATTCCTTCAGCTCATTATCTACATCAAGATTTGCCCTTTTAAACATATATAACAAGGATAACTCGACTAACTTCACATCTTCAGCGCTTTCGATATCAATGGATTCACCCCTAATATTAATAGAACTGCCAATTACATCCGCAACTAACTGTCCCTTTTCGGTCAAAACTAAAAACACGCTATTAGAACCATATATATTTCTATTTTCCTTTTTAAACCAGCCTGCAAAACACAATGATGACATTACAAATCTTGTTAGATTTCTAACAGAATTAGGTTTCATTCCATTTTCTTCAGCTAGTTGTTCTATTGCTTCATCCAACGCCTCCATGCTTTGCGTTACTCTTATAGCTTTAATAAAATTAATTCGCTCTTCTTGTTCCTCAGAAGAATAACCATCATTGAGATTCATGGGACCTAATAAAATTTCATCACGATTAATTATTCCATCTAATCGATGCGCAAAATTAATCATGTTCACAAATGGCTTGTTAATATCTCTAAATTTAACATCCAATATATGATTAGGATACTCTATGCCTAATAAGCATTGCTCAAATAATGATTTAGACGCTTTATCTACTAACGCTATATGCATTCCTAAAAAAGTAAAATTAAAGCGTAGTGCCGTCTCTGCCGATGTTATCCAACCAAGAGCTCTAAATAACTCCGCATAACTTTTGGCTTGCATTTTCATTGATTTTCTAGAATCATCTTTAATCTGATAAGAGCGTCTTAATGCTTCATCTCCAGTATAGCCCGACGAACTTGCTAACAATTCCCTTGCATAAAACTCTGCAATATTATCCAAATCGAAATAATCCATATCAGAAAATTCTTCATACATTTTTTTGAAGTTTTCAATAAGTATGCCCATATTTGAAATAGGATTTCTAAATCGTATCATGTCTTACAACTCCCCACACGCTCGAATGACTATAATTATATTAAGGCATCGATACATTTGTAAAAAATTGATTTACCTATACTTAAATTATAAACCAATTTAGTATTAATTTTAATCCTGTTTATTATTTTTCAATCTTTCGTTAGCAATGTCACACCATTTGGATTCCAATTCAATACCTAACCACTTGATATTATGTCCTTGTTTATTAAGTTTCTCACAACATACTCCCAGTGTCCCCGAGCCATGGAAAGGATCTAAAATAGTTCCTTCATATTTTCCTAAAGAGTTTTTTGGACAAAAAGCTTTTATAAGCTCCATTATAAGTGATTCCGGCTTTTGAGTGGGATGCGCTGTCCGTTCACTTTGATAAGCTTTCCCTGCCAAAGTTGGAAATGACCATACATCTCCCCGCATAGCTCCATTAGGATTAGGAGTCCATATCTTTCTCTCTCCATTTTTACCTTTATAATACACTGGATTTTTTAACCTCTCAGTACTTTTATATGGAACTCTTACATCATCAACATTATATGTCCATTTTGTTTTCGACTTAGAAAACCACAAAAAAGGTTCATACTGAGTTAGAGGAGATTTTGAGGTTCTCGAAAAGCCATTTTCATAATACCAAATATTCATCCTACGATAATGAAGCCCTATATTATACATTATAACCTGAATAAAGCCGATATAATGATGAATTCCAAACCACAAAATACTGCCATCACTCTTTAATAGCTCTTTACATAGCAGCAAACGTTCCCTAGTAATATTTAAAAATTCATCCAACTCCAGCATATCACTTTTATTTCCAAAATCTTTATTAAGATTATATGGTGGATCAGTACATACTAAATCAAATTTCAATCCTTTTTTTACAAATTCTTTTAATATAATATCACTGTCACCATTAATTACACGATTATATTCCATTATTTAGTACCTTTCACTTTCTCTTTCTTAAAGATAAGCACGTACTGATGATGTATATTCTCAACATATCCAAATGGATATCCATAAGGTAAGAGACTCTTATGATTTTGCAATAAAATTTTCGTTCCTTGCAATTTCAATACCCCTCCAGCCGGAATCATTTTTTTATTCAAATGATAAATTAAGTCACTGTGAAAACTAATAAATTCAGACTTATCTCTAAAATCAGAAACAATAATAGCCATATATTTACCTGGCTTAATAATTCTTGCACATTGCAAAAATATTTTATTCACCAATGTATCAAGAAACACATTATAATCTTTAATATTTCCCAAATCATTCTCGTCTTCAGAATATTTTGTTTCTAAATTATTAGCCACTCTATTTTTCTTTACCTTCTGATCTTGCTTATTTAGAATTCCCCAATAAGGTGGACTGGTCACCATAAAATCCATGGAATTCGTATCCAACTTCGCCAACTCGTTACATGAATCACCATTAATAAAATTATGGTTTTCACTACTTCCTATCCCGACTTCCGTTTCTAATCGCTTAATAGAAAGCTCATGCCATTTTTTAGATAATTCAATACTAGTGCAAAATCTATTACTTATCGCACAAGCTTTTGCCGTAGAGCCAACTCCACCAAAAGGTTCTAATACTTTCATCCCTTGTTTCGTAAAAAAAGTTATTAACTGTAATATATCCTGAAAAGAAAAAGGAGCTGGATGTAATTTCTCTATTTGAGCCTCTATATGATTTGCCCCCAATCCTTTTTGATAAAAGAAGCTTTTTGTTGCAGGCAACCACTCCTTACCTGTTAAATCATTAAGTTTGTTCCTAGGATCCACAGTACCATTTACCATATCTATAT
The DNA here is from genome assembly GCA_900545785.1 of uncultured Dialister sp. Lineage (GTDB taxonomy): Bacteria > Bacillota > Negativicutes > Veillonellales > Dialisteraceae > Dialister. Next base: position 21,399 of record URAA01000001.1, read on the forward strand.
ATACCTGAGTTTTCATAAACTCCGATAATTCTAAATAGTTATATCTTTTTCTGCCTCTGCTGATAACTACATGAATTAAATCACTTTGAATTGCTTTATCAAACTTATGCCGTGAAAATTCAAGAAGTTTCATAGCTTCTGCCCCAGTAATTAATTCACCACCATTATGATGCTCATCCATATTTTCGTTCATCTCTTCATTATTTTTTTTTTCTGACTCTAAAAAATTCTCTCCATCAAACATATTATATTCACAATATTCAAATTTAATCTTTTTTTCACTAGTCATATTTCATTTCTCCACAATAAATACATTATATTTTTCGTGTATTTTATAACAATTTATTCACACAGAAGAATCAATCATCCTCTATTTTTACACTATTATATCCTTAAACTTCTAATTATTCTATTTTCAAAAAACTTGAACTTTATAATCATCTATCCCAACAATATTCTATATGCCTATAATAAACTGATAGCCAAGATATTCTTTATTCTATTTATTATACTTAACACAGCTATATATTGTCATCTATTAAGCATATCACGTACTAATGAAAAATAGCTAAAAATCACATAAAAATTACTCTATATTATCAATATATTTATTTAGACCTTTTTCTAAAAGAAATACCCTCAAGAGAATTACTCTTGAGGGTATTTTCTTTATTGTATTTTCCTGTGGTAGACCTAGCCTCTACTTGCTTTTCTACTAGTATCTGCTTGCTCTTTTATTTCGGCGAGGAATCGCTTCCCTCTCATCCTCCAGTTTTTCCTTCCACGATCTCCGAGCCTGTCTCATTCCAACGCTCGTCCAATTCCACCGCTTGAGGTCATTACTCTCCCCGATTTCCTCGGCTATCATTTTGTGAAGCGTTCTGGCTGCTATTGCGTACTTCGGAGAGTCCAGATTTCTCCACGACTCTATGGCTACGTTCATTTCTACCATTTCATCCAAATACCTCGCCGTGAAGTCCTATAGAGCTTCTTCTGGAACCTTCCACTCCAACACTAACCACCCCATTACTTCCGCTAAAAATAACTTGTCCATAGTAACTCCCCTTTATTGACTAATCATTATTATCAAAGCTATCTTAATTATACTTGATTTTATTATGACCGGTAAACCCTCTTATAAAAAACTCCCTCTAAGCGTCTAAAACGCTTAGAGGATTTTTCATTATAAGTAACCTTCTTGTCTTTTCCGCTCAATATATTCTTCAACAGAAATCCTTGAAATCTTCCAAACGCGTGTAATCTTAAACCCCTTAATCTCATTACTTCGTAATAATTCATATATAATATTCTTACTAGTAGATAACCAGTCACAAACATCATCTACTGTCAATATTTCATTTCTACCATTATATTCCATTATTAAATCCCTCCTAGCATTTTTTACCTGTATTTACATGTTAATATTCGCTTAAAATGATGTAAAATGCTAAGTCGAGAAAAAACGGCTCATATCCCCCTAATACCGTTACTTAATCTTACTTACGCTTTCTTGCGTTAAGACGTTCTTCCATATAGCTTTCTATGGCTTCTGCTGGGATTTTCCATGCATTTGAATCTTCATCCTTATAAGCAAGAAGTTTTTCCTTTTCAATCAATTCATAAACTTTATTCGTTGATATATTTAATACCAGGGCAGTCTCTCGTGTAGTCAACGCCTCTTTTGAAATATTCATCATTTCAGCTCCCTTCTTATAGTATTTAATAACATGTTGCATTATTAAGCATTAAGTTATGTTATCTATTAGTATCTAACACCATAAAAGCCTATAGCCATAATCGCTATAGGCTTTTTATTGTGTAAAAACGGAGAATTTCACTTATATATTATAGCTTTGAATGATCCGCTTATGACTTAATCATAACGCCCTTCGAAAGGATCATAGTAACATAGTTATCAAAAATCAGGAGGTCATCATGGCTAATTACTGTATCAACCACATTGTATTTCACAGCACCAACTACGACCAGCTCAACCTTTTGTTTACAAATATTGAGTTGACACTTAAAACCCCACGCAAGTCGCTTTTATCTTGTACCGAAAGATTTTACTTACATCCATTTTTTCAGTCTTGAAAACAGTCCGCCTTCTTTCGGTTTTTCTTCTCTTTCTTCCCTGACGGGCTGTCGTTTCGGTTTTGCCGTCCTTTTTATTTTTTCTTCCCGTTTTTTCCTGTCTTCCGTCGACTCAAAGGGCATGGGCGCCGTGAACGCGGGCATTTTCAAAATAGGGGGCGCCATGATTTTCGGCTGCATGAATTTGGGTTTCGCCGCCGTTTTGGATATTTCGCTCCTCCCCCACGGGACATAGTGATACGACTTGGATGACGGATCGGGCACATTTTTTTCAGTGATGTATTTGGCACCGTTGAAAGGCACGCCCCGCAGTCTTTCCAAAAGCTGGGCCGCCATGATCTGCGGTGAAAAATAGGAAAAAGGCAGCCGCGGCGCCATCCGTGCCACCGAGGAAAGGAAGGAAGATTTCACTTCGTCGGTCGTCATTTTCTGTTCGTGCCGGAGTTCGTCCATAAGAAGGATCATCCCTTTTTGCGTGGGAAAAAGATTTTCATAAGGGGTGACGGTATTTTTATTTCCCATCCCCGACATATCGAGGAAGAACACAAGATAGAGATAGGTCAGCGCTTTATCTTTCGCCTCCGCACGAAGGTGGAAATTGGCATTGATATAGTATAAATTGCGCAGTTTCGACCATTCTCCCGCCATAATGAAGAGGGACATTTTCTGCTGAAACGCTCTTTCCAGCACATCTCTTGCCGTATAGGGATTTCCCTTCATGGCCAGAGCGGAGCGGGATTCTCCTATTTCTCCCTCGGTGAGGCCGTATTTTTCCCGTACATTCAAAACATAGGCCAGATGATGGCCGATTTCTGCCTTCCCTTTCGGTTCTACCACATAAATTTTGGGCACACCGTGGGCATAATCTTTTTCGGGAATATCTTTGATGATCCGCCGGACCAGATCGCCGTGGCTTCCTTCTCCGGAAAATCCGTAACGTTTCAAGAAATCGGAGAGAGCTTTGTCGGGAAGCATCGTCACGGTTTCCTGCGGCCTGCTTTCCCGTATCCAGCCGTCCGCATAAAGACGGTCAAGCCTGAGATCCGCATCTTTTCCGTAGGTATTTTGCAGGTACGGCGGCATTTTTGAATGCACCGGCTTTCCTTCAAAATAATCCAGTATGAGTATGTCGCGTATGGACAGCTTCAACAGAGCCCCCTCCTTTCGTATATTTTTCCATTCTTAAGTATAACAAAATAATACTTTTTTTGAAAGTGATTTCCTTTTATTATACGCCTGTTTCCGTTTTCTTTCTGATATTCCTAAAATATAAATGACCGCATAAAAAAAGAATCCTTTTTCGGAAAAGATTTGTTTTCCCTGCCCCGGATCATTTTGAAAAATAATGTTTTCAGGCTCCCATGCCTCTTCCTGCCGCCTGAAATACGGGAATTAAGACGGAAAAAACAAGAACCGCAACGACGGCTCCCACAAGAAGCAAAAGAAGGGGCTCCGCTATTTTTCGGAGACGGAGTAATTTCATTTCCGTCTCTTCCGTCATCTGCGATGCCGCATGTTCCAGAAACAAAGCAAGCTCTCCGCTCCTCATGCCCACCTCGACGGCATGGCCGAAAGCGGCGGTAGTCTTCCCCTGTTTTTGCAGCGCTTTGGAAAATTCTCCTCCCCGTTCCACTTCCCGAAGCACTTCACCGATTGCACTTGCGGCGCTTTCATTTGTTTCCATTTTTTTCATTTCTTGCAGTGCAAAAGAGAGGGGCATGCCGCTTTTTAAAAGTGCCGACAAAGCGAGGCAGAAACGGATCAAAAACAGCCTTCTCGTAAAATTCAGGCGGAAGAAAAATTCGTCTTTCTTCTTTTTCCCCTCTGCCGTACGGCTCCATCGGAAGAAAAGCAGAAAAAGAAGGACCGTTCCCGATAATAAAAGTACGCCTCTTTCACGAAAAAACAGGCCTGCCCCAAGAGCCGCTTCCATTACGGGCGGCACGGGTATTTCCAATGCATTGAAAAGAAGAGCGAAAGAAGGCAGTACAAAGGAAAGGATGACGATACAGACGGAAAGGGCAAAGAAAAGAATTCCTCCCGGATAGGCGAGGGCCGTTTTCAGACGGGAAAAAAATTCCCCTTCCTTTTTATAGTAAGCGGCGGATATCTCCAATTGTTCGGGCAGTGTCCCCGATAATTCTCCCACTTTGAGGAGGGTGCAGAAGAAAGGAGGAAATGAACGGGTTTCGGCAAAAGAGTCGCCGATGCCGCTTCCTTTCTCGATATTTTTTTGCAGGCGGAAGATCAAATCTTTTCCTTTTTTCCCCTGTCCTTCCGCAAGAAAGGCAAGGGCTTCCGTGACGGGAATGCCTGCAGAAAGGAGGGCGCTCCATTCTTTTGAAAAAAGGGACAGTTTTTTGGAAGACGTAAAAGAGATTCCCCTTTTTTCTTTTATTTCCAAAAGGGAAATCAGCTTCAGCCCCTGTCCTTCCAATTCTTGCCGGATCAGTGCCTCATTTTCTCCGTCTATGATATTTTCCGCTATCAATCCGTCCTCTTCAACAGCTTTATATCTGCAGTGCATCCCCTCTCCGTTACCTTTCGATATATTCTAAAAGTTCTTTCCTCTCCGATGCCGTCAATTTTCTGACATTGTATGCCGCCTGTCTCAAAGTGCGCATATTTTTATTTCCCGCTTCCATATAGGATGCCATTTGTTCTTCCCGTCCCTGCCTGATCAGATGGGATACGGCAGGCGTGTTCCAGAGGATTTCCCGAAGAAGGACGGTTTTCTTCCCGTTCTGCCACAGTCTTTGCGCCGATACCATGCGGAGTACCCGGACCAAAATATTTCGTGCTTCGCTTTGTTCGTCTCCCGAAAAGGAATGAATGATCCGCCCTATCGCATCTTTTACTTCCCCGTTGTGGAGCGTGGCAAGTACGAGATGGCCCGTTTCAGCCGCCGAGAGCGCCGCCGCCATCGTTTCCCGATCCCGCATTTCTCCGAGGGCAATCACATCCGGATCTTCCCGCAAAGATTCTTTAACCCCTTCTGCAAAAGTCGGCACATCTTCTCCCACTTCACGCTGGTGGATGAGTGATGTTTTTGATTGCAGGATATATTCCACCGGATCTTCCAACGTGACGATATGACAGGCCCTCGTATCACCTATCTTTTGCAATATTCTTGCCATGGTCGTACTTTTTCCGCTCCCTGACGGCCCTGACAGAAGAACCAGTCCCGTTTTCAATTTGGAAACTTCCTCGATCCACGGTTCATCGGGATCGGGATTTATTTTATTCAGTGGCGGCAGGATACGGAGAGCTCCGCAAGTTTTTCCTCCCGATTTGTACAAATGAACACGGACGCGGACGCCCCCTTCTTCCAAAGAAGTATCGGTGACACCTATGAGTTTGTATTCTTCTCTCTTTTCCGGACTGAGCCGGTCTGAAATTTCCTTTTCCAAAAGGGCGCCGTCTATATTTTCCCCTTCTGTGAGAAGCCCTTTGCACCTTATCATGACAGGCCCGTTTTCCGTCAGGTGAAAGTCCGTCGCTTCCGGATATTTTTCAAGTATCATTTTCAGCATAACCGGTTCTCCTTAGAATTTTTCGTGCAGCAGCGCCGCTTCTTTGGCGGAAATCACGCCTTGCTCCATCAGATCTTCCGCCGTTTCTCCGATGGTCTTCCGGCCCTGCTTTTTCATCAGCTCCGAAAGGACATAAGGCGGTGCGTTTTCATGAAGGGCTTTCCGCTCCTCGTCTCCGATTTCCATCATTTCAAAGATGCCGATCCGCCCTTCTTCCGTTCCCGTACAGGCAGATTTTCCGATAAATGAAAGAGGAAGGAAATATTGCTCCGCCCTTTCTTTTGTGATGATCTCCCTCTTTTTCTCCTTCTCCGACAATTTCACTGCCAGTCTTTGAGAAATAATGAGAGAAAGAGATGCGGAAAGAAGATAGGCGGGAATTCCCATATCCGTCAGCCTTGCCGGCGCCGACACGGCATCATTCGTATGGAGGGAAGAGAGGACCAGATGGCCCGTCAATGCGGCATGCACGGCAATTTCCGCCGTTTCCCTGTCACGGATTTCTCCGATCATGACCACGTCCGGATCCTGCCTCACCAATGCGCGCAATCCTTTTTCAAAAGTCAGTCCCGCTTTTTCATTCACCTGCACCTGCGTCATTCCGGGAATGCGGTATTCCACGGGATCTTCGATGGAAATCAGAGAAATTTCGGGAGTGAGGAGCAATTTCAAAGCGGCGTAGAGAGTCGATGTTTTTCCGCTCCCCGTCGGACCCGTTGTCAGAATCATTCCGCTTTTTCTCATCAATTTTTTCTGAAAGAGCCGTTTCTGAGATTCCGTCATTCCCAGATCATTTTTTTCTATAAAATCCACCGTTCCCGAAAGGATACGGATGACGATGGTTTCTCCTTTGACGGTGGGCATGACGGAAATGCGGAAATCCCTCGTTTCGCCCCCGTCAGTGCGGGAAAAACTTCCGTCCTGAGGGATTCTCGTTTCTCCCACGTTCATTCCGCCGAGTACTTTGATCCGCACCGAAAGGCTTTGCGCCGTCTCTTTCGGCAGACGGAAAATTTCTTTCAGCCGTCCGTCGATACGGAAACGGACCCGCACATAATCCGTTTCAGGCTCTATATGGACATCCCCTGCTTTTTCCGCCACTGCCCTTTTCAGAATATGGCGTATCCCTGTTTCCCCGTTTGCCGGCCTGTATAATTCCATGTCTCCGCCTCTTAAAATCCGCAATTTTTAAGCCAAGATTTCATATCCTTCAAATCATCATCGTCGTAGAAAACTTTTCCCGAAAGCACCTTCGCTTCCGGCGCCGCCTGACGGATCGTGGCAAGACTTGCTTCATTTCCGCTTATATAGGCGGTACTGAAAGGAATGATGATTTTTTCACTTAGCGGCTGCGTTTTCAGGAAACTGCGAATGATCATGGGCGCATCGAACCACCAGATGGGATAGCCGAGGAAGATGACGTCATAACCGGCTGCATCGGACAGATAATCCGCCATAATCGGCGTTTCATTGTCACTCAGTTCCTGCCTTGCCACGACGGCGGTCATGAAAGATGACTCGGGATAAGGATAAAGAGGCCTGATCTCAAACATATCCCCGCCCGTTTCTTTATGAATTTCTTCCGCTATCTTTCCCGTTTCCCCGGAAGGAGAAAAACAAGCAATGAGCACTTTTTTATTTCGCAAGCTCCCTTCCGGCATTTCCTGTTTCATTTCAACTTGCCCGCAAGAGGAAACGAGAAACACCGCAAAAAAGAGCAGGACCATAATCACTGATTTTTTCATAACCCCTCCCCGTTATCCCCTATTATACAAAACTCTTTCCCCTACGGCAAAACCGCTTTTACGGCAATCAAAAACCGAACCGCTTTTTCAGAGGTCCGGTCTTATTTTATTCCCCTATGACAGGCTTTTTTTCCGCTATTCCCACTTTTCTCGGGTATGTTTTGGGACAAACTTCGGTCTTTCTGAAATACAGGAGAGATCTTTTTTCTCCCCCGGGAAGTTCCAGATCCTTTTTTTCAATCAGTTCTCCGTGGAGTTCTTTTAAAATTTTTCCCGAGTCTTTCAATTCCTCCGCCGCGCCGGGCCCTTTCATCGCCGCAAAGATTCCGCCTACTTTGACAAAGGGCATCGCCCATTCGGAAATGACGGGAAGCATTTTGACCGCTCTTGCCGTCACCACATCGAAAGATTCCCTCGTCTTTCTCCGCCGTCCCCCTTCTTCTGCCCGCATATGCATGATTTTAATGTTTTTGATGTCCAGATCCGCTGCTGCTTTTTCAATGAAATTCAGCTTTTTCAAGACAGAATCCATAAGCACCACCTGCAGATCCGGACGGATGACCGCAAGGGGTATCCCGGGAAATCCCGCTCCCGTTCCCAGATCCAGTACACGGCCGTTTTGAGGAAAGTATTCTTCCTTGTAGACGGTTAGCGAATCATAAACATTTTTGATCAAACTTTCATTGACATCTTTTATCCCCGTAAGATTCACTTTTTTATTCATTGCAATCATCATGGCGTTATAATCGGTCAATTTTTTTGCAACGTCTCCTCCTGCGGTGATCCCTAATATTTCTATCATTTCCCTGACGGTCATATTTCCTCCTTTAAACCGCATGATATATCTTTAAGTATATCAAATCATAACGTTTTAAGCATCCTTTCTTAAAAGAGGGCAAGAAAAAAACTTCTCCTTTACACTCGGGGGGAAGTTTTTTTCGGCTTTACTTTTTATCTTTTTATTTTTTGTCCGTTTTATTCTTTATCCGCTTTGCTTTTTATTTGTTTGACATAGACCATGAGAACCGACATATCTGCCGGAGAAACACCGGAAATACGGGCAGCCTGTCCCAAAGAAAGGGGGCGCACCTTGTCCAGTTTCTGTCTTGCTTCCATGGAAATTCCTTCTAAATTCAAATAATCCATATGAGGCGGCATTTTTTCGCTTTCCATGCGGGCGGCTTTTCGGATCGCACTTTCCTGACGGGCGATATATCCTTCATATTTCACGGTGATTTCCATTTCTTCCACCGCTTCCGGATCAAATTCTCTGCATCCGAGGACTTCCACCATTTTTTGGTAGGTCATCTCAGGGCGCTTCAGAATGCGGTCGGCGCCGATCCCCGTCGTGAGCGGTGCGGAGCCGATCGATTCCAATGCATCATTGATTTCTTTTTTCGGAGTGAATCTTTTTGTCCGGATATAGTCCAGTGCTTCTTCAAAATCGGCTTTCCGTTTCAGGAAGCGTTCATATCTTTCTTCCGTGACAAGGCCGATATCATGGCCTTTTTCGGTAAGCCGCAGATCTGCATTATCCTGCCGGAGGATGAGCCTGTATTCGCTTCGGCTGGTCATCATACGGTAGGGCTCGTCCGTTCCCTTCGTCACCAAATCGTCGATAAGCGCTCCTATATAGGCTTCATGACGGGCGAGGATGAACGGTTCTTTTCCCTGTATTTTGAGAGCTGCATTGATTCCCGCCATCAGTCCCTGCGCCGCCGCTTCTTCATATCCGCTGGTGCCGTTGGACTGTCCTGCCGAATAAAGGCCGGGGATCTTGATCATTTCCAAGGTAGGATACAATTGCAGCGGATCGAGGAGATCATACTCGATGGCATAAGCAGGGCGCATGAGTTTCACATCTTCCAGTCCGGGAATGGTCCGCAGGAAAGCATACTGCACATCGATAGGCATGGACGTGGACATTCCCTGTACATACATTTCTGTCGTATCGAGGCCTTCCGGTTCCACAAAAAGCTGATGCCTGTCCTTGTCGGCAAAGCGCATGACCTTGTCTTCGATGGAGGGGCAGTAACGAGCGCCCACGCCGTGGATTTTTCCTGCATACTTCGGCGCTCTCATGATATTATCCCTGATGATGGAATGGGTTTTTTCATTCGTATAAGTGAGCCAGCAATTTCTTTGGTTTTTATCTTCTCTTTCATTCATAAAAGAAAAAGCATGATTTTCCGGATCCCCTTCTTCCAGAATCATTTTTTCCGTATGAAGGCTTCTCATATCTACGCGGCTCGGTGTTCCCGTCTTGAAACGGAGCATCTCTATGCCGTGTTTTTTTAAATTCTCCGAAAGGCCCGTGGACGGACGCATTCCGTTGGGTCCTCCCGAATACATGGTATCCCCGATGATGATCATGCTCTCCAGATACGTCCCCGTACAAAGAATGACCGCTTTTGCCCGGTATTCTTCATCCAGTTCCGTGGTGATTCCTACGCATTTTTCATCTTCCACGATGATATCCGTGACCTGCACCTGTTTCAGATCAAGCCCCGCCGTATTTTCCACCACACTTTTCATATACCGGTGGTACGCTCCCTTGTCGGACTGGGCGCGGAGAGAATACACGGCAGGCCCTTTTCCCTGATTGAGCATGCGCATCTGAATCGCCGTCGCATCCGCAGCAATCCCCATTTCTCCGCCGAGCGCGTCTATTTCTTTCACAAGATGGCTTTTCCCCGGCCCGCCGATGGCAGGGTTGCAGGGCATCATCGCCACATTATCGAGTGAAATTGTCGTAAGGAGCGTCTTGCATCCCAGACGGGCCGCCGCAAGAGCAGCCTCGCATCCGGCATGGCCCGCACCGACAACAATCACATCATAAGTATCAATAAGATACATGTACATCCTTCTTTCCTTTATATCGCAAATTTTTCTTTTGAATCTGCAAGCATATCATATTTTTTCAATCTACATATTATATAAGATTTCAATTATTTTTTCAAAAAGAAATTTCTCTTTCTCCCGAGGATTTTCTTTTTACGGATCATTCGTTTTTATAACAAATCATAAGTCGGCTTTCCGTTTTTATTTTTGATGGTATATATAATTAGTCATTTTAGGTGTTCCGATATTAATTATTTACATAAACTAAATTATATGGTAATATATCGAAATAACGGTGAGTATCACTGTTAACTCTTATATTTTATCTGTTGTTATGTAAAGGAGAACAAACAATGTTCAAAAAAATATTTTTCCTCTTATGTATTCCCCTCCTTATTTGGGGAGCTGTTTCTTCCATGACCGGCTGCAGTACATTTTCAAAATCTTTCCCCGGAAAGTCGGAGAAACTGAATGTGGTGGCTACCACCACCATGCTCGCCGATCTGGCAAAAGAAATCGGCGGAGACAAAGTCGACGTATACGGTCTTATGAAAGCAGGCGTGGATCCGCACCTGTATCAGGCAGGCGCCGGTGATGTGGACTCCATGAACCGGGCAGATGTGGTTGTTTACAACGGAATTCATCTGGAAGGCAAAATGGGATCCGTTTTTGACAATCTTTATAAGAATAACAAGTCTGTGATCCGAGTGAGCGACGGTATCGACGAATCGGAACTTCTTGATTTTGAAGAAGACGGGGAAATGACAAAAGATCCTCATATCTGGTTTTCCGTCAATCATTGGAAAAAAGCGGCTGCCGAAGTGGCAAAAGGATTTGCCGAAAAAGATCCCAAAAATAAAGAGTATTACGAAACCAATAAAAATTCTTATCTGGCACGGCTCGATGCTCTTGATGAAGAAATAAAAAAAGAAGTCGCTTCCGTTCCTGAAAATTCCCGAATTCTCATCACCGCTCATGATGCTTTCTCTTATTTTGCAAAAGATTACGGTTTTGAAGTCAAAGGAATCCAAGGAATCAGTACCGCCTCCGAAGCAGCCTCTTCCGATATCAGCGAGCTTGCCCGTTTCATCATTCAGCACAGGATCAAAGCTGTTTTTGTAGAATCTTCCGTTCCTCATAAAACGATAGAAGCCCTTCAGGACGCCGTCAGGGCAGGCGGTTTTGAAGTTGCCGTCGGCGGCGAACTTTATTCCGACTCCCTCGGCGATGAAAAATCCGAAGAAGGAACGTATATCGGCATGTACCGCCATAATATCAAAACCATTGCAGGTGCTCTCCGGTGATACTTCTTTACCGAAGGGAGTGCGGAATTTTTCCCAATCATTTCTTTTGGAATTTTTTAAATGAGTGTCCTTTATGAAAAATATCATCGAATTACAACATATCACCGCCGCCTATGAAGGCAGTCCCGTCCTGGAGGATATCAATTTGCATATTCCCCCGGGCGTGCTCATGGGCATCATCGGTCCCAACGGTGCAGGCAAGTCTACACTGCTGAAAGTCATCTTGAATCTGCTTTCTCCCCTTTCGGGAACACTTCGTTTTTCAATCGGCGGAGAAACGGATCCGAAAAGAGCAAGGAAAAAAATCGCTTATGTACCGCAAAGCAGCTCGGTCAACCGAGATTTTCCCGCCACCGTTTCAGATATCGTCCTCATGGGACGGTACGGGCATATCGGCTGGTGCCGCCGCCCCGGCAGGAGGGACAGGATGATTGCAAAAGAAATGCTCTTTCAAGTGGGCATGGAAGAATATGAAAAGCGACATCTCGATGAATTGTCCGGCGGCCAGCAACAGCGTGTATTTCTTGCCCGTGCGTTGGCGGAAGAGGCTGAAGTCTACCTCCTTGACGAACCTTTCAAAGGGGTGGATGCCATGACGGAAAAAGACATCCTTGCTCTTCTGCGGAAACGGCGGGATCGGGGAGAAACGGTCATCGTTGTCCATCATGCCCTGCAAACGGTTCCCGAATATTTCGACAGAGCTGTTTTGATCAACCGCCGCCTTGTTGCAGAGGGCCCCGTGAAAGATGTTTTCACTTCGGAAAATATAGAAAAGACATTTTTCCCCGCCGGAGAGGAAACCCCGTCATGGACATAATCAATTCTCCCCTCTGGAAAGACTATACCTTCCAAGTCGTACTGGCAGGCACCGTGTCGTTGGGAATTCTCTGCGGCATCCTCGGTTCTTTTATCGTCCTTCGAAGAGAGGCTCTCTTAGGCGACGGCATCGCACATTCCGCCTACCCCGGCATTATGGCGGCGTTTCTATTCTCCGGTGTCAAAACATTGGAAGGCCTGCTTCTCGGCGCTTTTATTTCCGCCCTCATTGCCGCAGGGCTGATTCTTGCAGCCAGACATTATACTTCTCTTCCCTTTGACGGCATTCTTGCTTCCCTGCTTTCCGGATTTTTCGGAACGGGACTTGTTCTTGCCTCCATCATAGGCCGTTCGGGAAATGCGGGACAGGCGGGACTCAGCCGGTTTATTTTCGGACAGGCTTCCACGATTCTCTATCGCGACGTGGTGATCACCCTTTTCTTGTCGGCCCTCATTCTCTTCCTTGTATTTCTCTTTTGGAAAGAATTGAAATTGGCAGCCTTTGATCCCGCCTATGGAGTCACTCTCGGCTTTTCTGAAAAGAAACTTCATATTCTTCTTTTCTTCCTCACCACGGGAACGGTTCTTCTTTCCCTGCAGGCCGTCGGAATCATACTGATGAGCGCCCTCCTCATTGCCCCTGCCGTTGCCGCCCGTCAGTGGACGGCCCGTCTGGAAGGAATGGTCTTTTTATCCGCCCTCATCGGTGCCCTTTCCGCCGCTGCAGGAACCGCGGCCAGTTCCGGTATTTCAAAAATGCCTGCCGGCCCTGCCATTGTGACGGCCGCCTCCTTCTTCGTTGCGATAAGCCTTCTTTTTGCTCCGAAGAAAGGAATCCTGATTCGCCGTTTCCGCCGGAAAAAACAGCAAATGCTCATTGCAGAAAGAAAACGCTCATGAATTCTTTTATCGATATTTTCCTGATTGCTCTTTTTACCTCCCTTTCCTGCGCCGTCTCGGGAAATTTTCTCCTTCTCCGCCGCATGTCGATGATTGCCGATGCCATCAGCCACACCGTGCTTTTGGGAATCGTAACGGCTTTTTTTATCGCAGGAAATCTTGATTCGCCCCTCCTTATCGCGGGAGCCGCCATGACCGGCGTTTTCACTGTCTGGCTCATCGAAACGCTGTGCCGTAAAAATCTCATGGCCCCCGATGCAGCCATCGGAATTATATTTCCCCTCCTCTTCAGCATCGCCGTCATTTTGATCACCCGCTATGCCTCTCATGTCCATATCGATGCGGACTGCATCATCGAAGGAGAATTGGCTTTTGCTCCTTTCGACCGCCTTGTGATTGACGGCGTCGATTACGGTGCCAAAGGGTTATATACAGGGGGCGGGATGTTTCTTTTCACCGCTTCCGTCATTGCTCTTTTCTACAAAGAGTTTGCCCTATCCTCTTTTGATCCCATTTTTGCAGAAATAGCGGGATTTTCACCGATGACGATCCATTACGGCCTTATGAGTCTCGTTTCTCTCGTGATCGTCACTGCTTTCCACTCCGTCGGATCCGTTTTGGTGATCGCTTTCCTGATCATTCCCGCCATGACCGCCTCGCTCTGGACAAGAACGTTGTCATCAAGGATTTTTCTGAGCTGCTTCATCGGTGCTGCCGGAGCTCTTTCGGGAATCGCCGGCGCCATATACGGAGATACTTCTCTTGCAGGAATGATGGCAGCCTTTCTCTGCCTTTTCTTTCTTATATCTCTCTTCCTTTCCCCGTCAGCAGGCTTTCTTGCCGCATGGCGGAGACGGAGAAAACAAAAACATCGTCTCTTACAGTCAATTGATACGGGAAACGGCAGGCCTCTTTGAAAATGAAAAAGCATTTCAACCTTTTCGGGAAGAAATGCTTTTTTCATGCACGGTAAATTATTTCTTTTGCCTGCAACACGGAATTTACAGGGACACGTCTCTTTTTCCCGTGACTTTATAGAAGATGAGGAGAGACAAGACGGAAGTGACGGTGAGGACCGTTGCATAGGCGGAAGCATTTCCGTAATTTCCCCGGATGACTTCCGTATAAATGGAGACCGTCAGTGTCTGGGTGCTGTTGGTGTATAAGATGATGGACGATGACAATTCGCTGATGATCGTCACCCAGCTCATGATCGCTCCCGAAAGAACGCCGGGCATCATCATGGGAACGGTGATTTTACGGAAAACCGTCATTTCCGATGCACCGAGAGATCGGGCCGCTTCTTCGATACCGGGGCTGATATTTCCCAAAACGGCAGTGGAAGAACGGACGGTGTAGGGCATGCGGCGGACCGCAAAGGAAATGATCATGATCAGCGCCGTTCCCGTCAGTATGATCGGTGACTTATTGAAAGCAAAGACGAAAGCGATACCGAGGACGGATCCGGGAATAATGAAGGGAAACATGGTGACCACGTCGAGTACGCTGTTTAAAGTATTTCTTTTCCGTACCGACAGATAGGCGATCACCACGCCGAGAACGACGACGACGGCAATGGCGCAGAGGCCGAGGAAATAAGTATGCCAGATGACGTCGCTGTCTTTGGAGAGAAGAACATTTTCATAACTTTCAAGAGAGAAGCCGCCTGTAAAAACCTGTCCTCCCTTTGTGGCAAGAAAGGATGTATAAATAACGGTGAACTGGGGCAGAACCGCAAGGCCTGCCGTCAGATAGACTGCCAGATGAGCCGCTATATTTCTGAGCCCTTTTTCTTTTTCCGCTTTCATCGGTTTCAGTGCCGTCATGGCATAGCTGCTTCTTCTTGCAATGAAACGTTGGATGAAAAACATGACGATGGTGAGGCTGATGACGATACAGCAGATGGCGGCGGCAAATCCGTCATCGCCGGACACTTCTCCCATGAACTGGTTATAAATCAGGACGGGAAGAGTCTGATATCCTTCCCCGATCAGCATGGGCGTTCCGAAATCGGCAAATACCCGCATGAACACAAGCATGGAACTTGCCAGAAGCGCAGGCATCACGAGAGGAATGATGATTTTCCAAATCCGCCCGCTCCTGCTGCAGCCCAGACTTTCCGCCGCTTCGTTCAAAGAATTGTCCAGATTTTTGAGCGCCCCCGATATATAGATGTAGACCAAGGGAAATGACTGGAGGGTGAAAACGAGGACGATCCCGGCAAATCCGTAGACGCCGCCGTAGTGTATACCGAAAATTTCATTGATGTACTGCGTGATGACGCCGTTTCTGCCGAGCATCTGTATCCATGCGTAAGCGCCGATGAATGGCGGTGACAGATAGGAAATGACGATCAGAATATTGATAAGGCCGCTTCCCCTGATTTTCACCCGTCCCATGAGGTACGCCAGAGGAAGGCCCAGTGCGGCGGAAAGGATCGTCGATACCACGGTCACTTTCAGCGAATTGATCATGGTGCCCCAGTAAAATTTTTTAGCGAAAAAGCGGGTGAAATTTTCCAATGTGAAAGCCCCCGTATCTCCGCTGATGACGCTCTTGTAAAGAATAAGAAAGAGGGGATACATGATAAAAAGCGCAAAAGCCGCCAATATCACAATACTTGCCAGCTGCCAGACGGTCAGTTTGTTTTTCATAATTCTTCCCCTTTGATCAAAGTTTCCTCGCCGTCTTTGCGGAATACATTGATGCATTTTTCTTTCACCGTCAGAGCCACTGCCGTTCCTTCGGGAAGAATTTCTTCCGCTTCCGTCTGAAGGACTTCCACGACTTTTTCTCCGATTTTCACGAAATAATGAGTGGAGAGGCCGAGGAAAACCGACGACTCGATCACGCCGTGAAGCCCTTCTCCGTCACCCTTGTTCATGATAAATTCTTCGGGACGGACGGAAATAATGACTTCTCCTTCTTTTTCCTCTTCTTTAAGGTTGCTTAAGGAAACGGAATAATCTCCGTCATTGAAAATGATTTGATTTCCTTTCCTGACTCCTCCGAGCAGGTTGGAAAGACCGATGAAGGTGGAAACGAAAACATTCTGCGGCCTTTTATAAATATCCTGAGGTTTTCCTATCTGCTGAATCACGCCGCCGTTCATGACGGCAATGCGGTCGGAGATGGCAAGGGCTTCTTCCTGATCATGGGTCACATAGACGGTGGTGATGTTCACCTGCCGCTGGATCTGACGGATCGCATTTCTCATCTCGATCCGCAGTTTCGCATCCAAGTTGGACAGCGGTTCGTCCATGAGAAGAACTTCGGGGCGTATGACGATGGCTCTTGCGAGCGCCACCCGCTGCTGCTGTCCTCCCGAAAGTTCCGCAGGCATTCTGTCTTTTAAATGATCGATTTTGACCACTTTCAAGATTTCTTCCACCCGTTCTTCCGCTTCCTTTTCGGGCACTTTCCGCATCTTTAGGCCGAAAGCAACATTATCCCGTACCGACATATGGGGAAAAATGGCATAATTTTGGAAGACCATGCCCATATTTCTTTTGTCGGGAGGAATATCGTTCACCGCCTGTTCTCCTACGTAAATGGTACCGCCTTCAATGGAATTGAAACCGATAATCATGCGGAGCAGCGTGGTTTTTCCGCAGCCCGACGGCCCTAAAAGAGTGAAAAACTCCCCTTCCCGGATATCTAAAGACAGTCCGTTTATCACCGCCGTATCGCCGTATTTTTTTACCACCTTGTCCACTCGGATAGAAACACTCATTATATTCTCCTTTAAAAGTCAGATTTCCTGCTGCGGAAGTCCCGTCCAATCACTGGCGGGAATTTTCCAGATGTTTATTCCATTCCGCTACGATTTCTTTCTTATGTGCCGATACCCAGCCTTCATCATAATTCGGGAAAAGAACAATCTGATCCTGAGGCGTCATATAGTCGGCAAGAACCGCACCTTTGCGGAGAGGACGGACGGTCAGTGTTTTTCCTGCTTCGTCCTGAATCTTTTTGGATAACATGAAATCGATGAATTTTTTCGCATTTTCACTGTGTTTTGCCCCTTTGATGATCTGTACCGATTCGCCGGGGAAAATGGCTCCTTCCTTCGGGAATACCACTGCCACATCGGCACCGTTCTTTACATAGGTCGCCGCCGGATCTTCCCAAGTGAGGCCCACTGTATATTCTCCGTCAGCCGCACCCTTATGGACGGCGCCGGAACTGTTCAGGAATTTTCCGTCCAGATTTTTGATGAAATTATCCACATACGCCCATGCTTCGGGAGAGAGGGGATCCCCGTTCTTGCCGTTTGCATAAAGCATCGCCATGAGGGACTGGAAAGCGGAGCTTGAATTGGCAGGATCGCCGAAAGCAATCTTTCCTTTCAATTCCGGATTCAGCAGGTCTGCAAAACTTTCTATCTTTATGTCCCCTGCCAGTCTTTTATTGACGATAAATACCGTCGGATCTGCAAAAGCAGGAGAGAAATACCCCGTCTTATTTTTTGCGGAATCGATCATATTGTCATTTTCGGGAGACACATATTTTTCAAAAAGTTCTTTCTGCGATTCCAGCATCGTCTGATCCGCTGCCCAGAGAATATCCCCCTGAGGATTGTCTTTTTCGGAAGCCACCCTTTTAACGAGCGGGCCCGTGCCTGCGACGATCATATTGACTTTGATGCCCGTTTCTTTTTCAAAAGCGGGAATGACCAGATTATTCAGACTTTCACTCCGTGCGGTATAAACGGTAAGCACCTTTTCTTCCGCCGCTTTCGGGGCATTTTCTTTTTTCTCGCCGCCGCAGCCTGAAATTCCTGCCGCAAGAACGGCAGCGCAGGTCATCAGCAGAACGGCTCTTTTCAAATTTTTCATCATAAACCTCCCTGAACGGTTAAAATATATTTTTGCAATCAAATGTATTGTAACATGATTCACGCCATTATCAATATCATATAAATACTATGTATAGATTTTGTAAATTTCTATCTTAAATAGTTATCATTCTTTTATTTAATCTTTCTTGTTTTATAATGTGACCTTTTCAATCACTTTCTCGGAAAATAAAAACGCCCGTCCCGAAAGACAGAGCGTATTTTTTGTATATGCCGCTTACTGAAGAGAAGCTATATAGTTTTCCAAGAAGTCCGGCAATTTTTCATTGGCTTTGAGGCCCGGCGAGAGGGAGATGAACCGCAGATTGAAATCATTATCTCCTCCCGGAGGAATTTCTTTCGGGAACACCGCCCACACTTCTTTCACGGGCCTGCTGTTCCGTAAAGATTCCCCTTCCGTCATCGTCCGATAAAATTTTGTATTCATGTCCCGATAGGCATTGAACTGGCTTCGGATACCTGCACTCCGCCCGGGATCACGCCAGAGGAAAAAGATATCCCTGTACTTGAAATCCGCTGCAAGAGAGCCGATATATTCCCCCTCTTTATAACAGTCCATGCGGAAATCGGGCCTGCGGTGGCTGTTGTTCGTATACAGAGGCGCCCTGTCCCTGTCGGTTTCCGCCGATGATTTGGGAACGAGGCCGTCATAGACGAGGCGCACTTTTTCCTGATTTCTTGTAAGGATGATTTCCGTTCCGCTTTCCAGTCCGGAGAGACGGTACTTCCCGTCTTCTTTAATCACCGCCGGACCTGTCTCCACTTCCCAGCCCTTTGCTTCCAGTGCTTTGATAAATTGGAGGAAGCACCAGAGTTCATATAATTTATCCGTCCGCTTCCATTGGAATTGGTAGAAAGAGGAAACGGAAAGGCTGTCTCCGGGATCTTTTAAATTTCTGTAAAGATGGTACAGCACGGCATAGCGGACATCGCGAAACACTTTCATCGGGAGGACTTCCGGCATCTTATCTCCTGCAAAACGAAACCAAGGCGCCGCCGTGACCGCCCGTATGGCATTTTGTATTTTCACCGCCCGTTTTCTGTATTCGCTGAAATGATCGATCGCTTTTTCCCCGTTACGGAAATCATTGTTTCTTCCGAAGAGTTTCAATTCTGCCTGTCTCGTTTTCAATTTTGCCGCATGGCCGTCAATTTCACGGATGAAAATTCTTAAAATTTCATCAAGCTTCATCAAAATCGCTTTGGCAAAACAGTTCTCAGGCACATTCCAAGTGATTTCCCTGTGGGTGACCGCCACCAAAGGAGAGCCTTCTCTGATACGGATGCTTTCGGGCCGGATATGTCTTTCCCGTTTGACCCGTTCGGCAGGAAGAATTTTTCTTTTTACCGCAAGCCCTCCGTTGGCTGTTCTTGCCAGTTCGGAGAGGACGTTCAGCACCCGTTCCGACTCGTCGCTGATGGTATAAAAACGGAGGAGCATGGACGAAGAAATTCCCATCCTGTCCTCGACGGATCGGGAAATATGAATGCTCCTTTTCATGAAATCGAAAGAAAGCCCCTTGATTTCCTCCACCAGTTCGTCCCGCATATCCTGCCAGCTTCTCTTCCCCATAAATTTCGGGGTGATTTCCAGAAGGCCGTACCATTCTTTGCCGCCGCCGGAAACGGTGATCACATAATAACCGGGGACGAGGGGAAAATCTTTTCCTTCAAAAAGGAGAATCGGTTCTCCGTATTTGCCTGCAGGGCGGATATAGCTCTGGCCGTCGATTTTTTCCGCCCCCGGGATTGAAACCACATCAAGGCCGTCCATGGTGAAACGAAAATCGGGAGGCCCGTCAAAATGAACCGCCACATCCTGATTTTCCGCAAGCGAAAGACCTGCGTCCATATCGGCAAAAGCTTCTTCCCTGTCCTCGCTGAATTTGGTGAAAGAATGAGTTTTCCCCCCTTCTTTCTTCGTCACAAAAAAGAGGGAAAAGGGAAATTTTTTTCTTTCTTTTCCTCTATAAAAGGGAAGGCGGTTTATTTTATCAGATGATGTAATCATACAGATCCAGTTCCCTTGCTTTATCTGCCAGTGCTTTTCTCGTTTCTCCGAAATCGGAAAGATCTTTAAATTCGTCCAAAATGCGGATAAGGCCGCCTTCGGGGACTCCCTTGTCGGAGAGAGAAATCAAAGTGCCTGCCTGACGGGAAGATCCTCTGATTTTCGTCAGAATGCGCTGCACCATCTGAGAGTCCAGCCCTTCTTCCCTGTCAAAATCGTAGTCAAGAGGAATATTTTTCAAATACCTGTCTATCTGGCATGCCACACGGAACCCGATGCCGCAGGGAATGCCGCTCTTTTGAAAAGCATCGTTCAATGCATCAAGAAATTCCAGTTCCCTCTCGGTCAGTGCAATTTTCCCGTCTTTTCTGAAACGGAAAAATTCGGAAGCGGTCACTTTTCTGATCTCCCGTTTTTCTCCTCTTGCCGCTTTTATCCAGTCTTTGAATTTCCCCGCGTGGAGGGTCAGCACATTGGCCCTGTCCAGTATTTTATCGGAAAAATGATAGGTCGATTCGTCTATATTGACGGTCCCTGCAAAAATAATGTTTTTCCCGATGGAAATTTCCGCAGGATAGTCGCCGCTGTTGTAGAGCCTGTTTTGCAAAGACGGATTGTACAGGCGGATCCGCGGATCATTTTCCTGTTCAAGCACGGAAATAAACTGGGCAAAATAATGCTCCGCTCTTGCCAGATTCATTTCGTCGAAACAGATGATATATAAATTGTCTTTATCTTTTTCCGCTTTGATGAGCAGTTCCGCAAGACCCGTGTCGGCAGGACGGTAGATCATATTTTTCATGTCCGCATAGCCGAGAATGTCCCCGTCATCCATCCATGAAGGGCGGACGGGAATGAGGGAAATATTTTCCGAAGGAAGGCCGAGCGCTTCTCCGTATAGGCGGACCAGTCCCGATTTCCCCGTTCCCGAAAGGCCTGCCAGAATGGTGAGCCGTGACGATTTGACGGAAATATGGAAATTCACCAGATCTTTTTCATCGTAAAAAAGTCCTTTATAAGATGCGAGCGCAGACAGCTGTTCCAAGAAATCTTCTTCTCCGAAAGGTTTTTCTTCCGAGAGAATCATTTCTTTCTTGTCCGTTTCTATTTTTTCCGTTTCTTCTTTTATTTCTTCTTTTTCTGCCGGTCCCGTTTCTGTTTTTTCCTCCCTTTTATCGTCCGCGAGAAGGGAAGCAAAGGAGGGCCGGTATTCTTCAAAAGAAATCGTTTCTTCCCCGTCATTGAAATACAGTCCTTCTTCCGCGATGCCGTGGGCAGCAAGAATATTGCCGTTTTCGGGAACGGGGGTCAGATCCTGTTTGAATTCTTCCAGATTGTCTGCAGGAACGTACCAGAGAGGCCCGCTCTTGCAGCAGAGGATATGTTTTCCCAAAATATAATCATCGGGAGAAATCACTTTATATCCGAGACGGTCGCCGTCGCGGAGGTGGAAATACGCGCCTCCTTCGCCAATCACGCCGTGATCGAAGCTGTCCGCTTCCATGGGGGCAAAGATGATGTATTCTCCCAATTTTCCGTCATACGAATCGGTGCCTGCAGCAACAAAAAAGGGCGCCCACACATTGTTCCAATATTTTTTGGACAGCCCGGGAATCGGTTTTCCCGTCAGAATATGGCGGCAAAATTTATTGATATCCCCGTTGAATACGGACTGCCCGTTTTTTCCGAATGCAGGAAGAGGGATATAGTCTTCGTCCTGATCCATATAAAAAGTGCGGCCTTCTTTTTTGATATCATCAAGGACATAAAATTTATTGTTCCGAATGGCAGGAGTAAAGGTGATAAAAGAATCGCCGAAATCTTTTTGCAGCTGTTCCAGTGCCGCTTCTTCCGTATCAAAAGCATTGTAGCCGTATCCGCAGCGGCTCATAAAACCGGTAAAACCATAAGGCATCTCTTCGGAAAATTCCGGCGGCAGCGGCGATAAAGGATCGACAAAAAAACGGTAATCTTTTACTCCCGGCTGCGGTGTCGATACTTTCACTTTCGACCGCATTCTGCCGAGCACTTTCCCCTCCGACTGGCGCAGGAAGAAGGACGAGTCTCCTCCGAAACTTTGCGCATTAAAATAAGGCATATGCAATTCCTCTTTTCTAAATAAAAACAGCCTCCCCGGGCTCTGAAGAATCCTTTCGGATTCGGTGAAAGAAATTTTCTTTCGGGGAATATCCCCTGAAACCATGGAATTTCCTTCCATGAAATGGTGCATCAGATCTCTCTGATACGGCGGAATCTATGATATTCATAAATTCTTTAAAATCATTCTATCATAACTTTTATACGGCGGATATGAAAAAGAAAGTTCTTTCTCGGCAAATATTTCATAAAAATCCGTCTTGGGGCAGGAATCGGCTGCAAAAATTTCCTCTCCTG
The DNA here is from genome assembly GCA_900545785.1 of uncultured Dialister sp. Taxonomy (GTDB): domain Bacteria; phylum Bacillota; class Negativicutes; order Veillonellales; family Dialisteraceae; genus Dialister. Next base: position 43,895 of record URAA01000001.1, read on the forward strand.
CCACTTTAATCTGCCGGTGAAATCTTTTTTCTCCTGCCCTTCATTCCTCCTTTCCAAAGAAAAAGCATCTCCGAAATGTGAATTTTCAGAAATGCTCATTTTTTTATAACATATCCCGTTTCCAAAGAATCACCGCCGTCACCACGGTGATGACCGCTCCTATGAAAATGACTGCGGAAAATCCGATCTCCGCCGTCTCCCACGGAACGGGCACGTTGATGCCCCACAAGCTGAATACCAGTGTGGGCACTGCCAGCAAAATGGTGACGGAAGTCAAAAATTTCATAATTTGCGACAGCCTGTTTGAAATGATGGACGAGAAAGAATCCATCATGGACATTAAAATATTGGTATAAATCTCCACCATTTCCAAGGCCTGCTTGTTTTCTATGATGACGTCTTCCAGCAGATCCTCGTCTTCTTCATACATTTTGAGAAGGGTATGGACGGGGCTGTTTCTGAGGCGCATGAGCCGTTCCATCACATTTTCATTGGCATGAAGGGCGAAGTTGAAGTAGGTCAGAGATTTCTGTAATTCAAGCATGCGGAACAATTCTTTATTTTGCAGCGATTTCCGTACTTCCGTTTCTATGGTATCCGTCTTTTTGTAGATTTGCTGCAAGAAATACAGGAAGGATGAAGATGCGGCGGATAAAATTTGGAAAAGAAATCTTGTCTTTTTATAAGTTTGGAAAGAAGGATAACTGTTCTTCACAAACTTTGCAATCACCGAGTTTTCTTCCAGACAGACGGTGACAAAATATTGTCTCGTAATAAAAATACCGAGAGGGAGCGCATCATACGCGTCGGTTTCCAAAACGACCGGCGTATTGACGACGACAAACATATATTCATCTTCCAGCTCCACGTGGGAACGTTCTTCCCGGTCCAGTACGGTCTGGAGCGTATCGACGGGAATCCCTGTCAGCTCGAAAAGTTTTTCCAATTCTTCTTTGGAAGGTGCGGAACAGTTCAGCCATGATCCTTTGTCCGCCCCGTCCAATGCGACTTCGCAAAGTTTGTGGTTTTCATCGTGTTTGTAAGCAATGAGCATGGTCCGCCCCCTTCCGTGCATAATATCCCTTATACTAAATATAGTAAATAACAACTTCATAGTTGTCAATGATAAAATCTCTTCCTTTCGGGCAATAAAAAATCCGCTCATTTCGGAGCGGATCTTTTTCATACATATTTATGCCGTTTCGGCAGATTTTTTATTTCCCGTGAGAGCCATCCAGATGAAGCCGATCGCAAGGCCGGCAAGGAAGAAAGAAATCCATGCCATGCTGTATTCAGCCAAGGGGAGCGATGCGAGGAGATCATCCATGGCGCCCAGTTTCAAGCCGAATCCGTGAAGTCCGTCGCAGAGAGCGGGGATCGCCGTCAGCGCCGTCGCCCATACATAGACACAGCGGCGGCCGTGGAAGTAAGGATCGAGGAAGGTCAGAACGATGAGGGAAATAGCGAGAGGATAGAGAAGGAGCAGGACGGGGATCGAATTTTTAATGATCGTCGTCAGTCCGAAGAGAGCAACAAAGAAGCAAAGTACCGAATAAATCGTTACGAAAGTTTTCGGTGTAATCTTCGGGAAGAGAAGATTGAAATAAGCGGCACAGGAAGCACCGAGGCCGACACTGGTGGTGAGGCAGGCAAAGATGACGATGACGCCCAAGACACCTGCACCGGCAGCGCCGAAATAATAGAGAGCCGTCTTAACGAGAACGGGAGCGCCGTTTTCCTGTACGCCGATAGCGGCTACGGAGCTTGCCCCTACATAGCAGAGAGCCGCATAGATGAGGGCCATGAAAAAGGTGGAAACGAGACCGGAGCGGAAAGTGTCTCTTGTGATCTCCGCCTTTGTTTCGGAGCCGTACATTTTGACCGATTCAACGACGATGATACCGAAAACGAGAGCCGCAAGGCCGTCCATGGTATTGTAGCCGTCCACGATGGCCTGTGTGAACGCTTTGAGCGGCGTATCATAAGCGGCTGCCGGCGTCTGCCATGCTCCCATGGGATGAATGATCGCAGCGACAATGAGAAGGAATAAAAACAGAAGCAGGACGGGGGTCATGAATTTACCGACCCGGGTAACCAGTTTGGACGGGGAAATAGCAAGCCACCAGGTAAGAATAAAGAAGATTGCTGCAAACACATAAAGCCCGATGTCCCGAATTTCCGGAGCCAAATTTTGAGCGATTGCCACTTCATAAGCCACCGTTGCCGTACGGGGAGCCGCAAAGAACGGTCCGATCGTCATGTACAGGGCGGTGCAGAAAAACAGGCTGTACAGGGGATGAATTCTCGAAGCCAGTTCACGAAGGTTCACGCCGGAATAACAAATGGCAAGCACGCCAAGGAGAGGCAGTCCCACACCGGTAATCAAAAAGCCGATAGTGGCAGGAATGGTGTTTAAACCGGAATTCTGACCCATAAACACGGGGAAAATCAAGTTCCCTGCTCCGAAAAACAGAGCAAACAGCATGAGTCCGATCGCAATAAATGCATTGTTAGATTTCTTCATGGGAAACGCCTCCTTTTTTTCCATACTGTAGTTCCCATTTCATCCGCTTTGCGGATATCCCATTTTCATTTCTGATATTCGGATAAAAATCCGCTCCCCTCTGCGTTTCTATCCTCTAAATGGTATAGAAATCATTATATCATCAACTTTATGAATTGTTAATAACTTTTTATCTTAATTTTGTAAAAAAAATAAAACTTGTCAAACTCCGTAAATATCGGAAAAAAGCAAGTTTCATTTTTCTTTTTTATAAAATTACAGAAAGGAAAATTTCCTTCCCCGTCATTTTTATTTTCCGAGGAAGAATATTTCTTTCCTTTTTGAAAAATTGACTCCCTTTCCGTTATCGCCCCGTCACCACCATGACGGCAGCAATGATGAGGAACATCCCGAGAAGTTCAAACATGCCGAAAGACATGCCGAAAATGAGGAAAGAAAAAATAATGGACGACAGCGGTTCCAAAGCGGCGATGATGCTTGCTTCCCCGGGGTCGATATAAGCAACGCTTCCCAGATACATGCAAAAGGAAAGAACCGTACCGAAAATGACCACATAGACGAAAGCCATGAGGGTCTCCAAATTCAATTCTCCCGTCACGGGCGTGACAAAAGCCACGGGGGCTATCAACACGGCGGCTACGATCATGCCCCAGCCCACCACGAGGGAAGAGCGCCATTTTTCAATGATTCTTTTCGGCGAAACGGTGTAAAAAGCACAGGCAAGGGCTGCCAGAAGTCCCCAGAAGAGAGCCTTTTCCGAAATGGCAAGCTCGTCAAAACGGCCCTGTGTCGCAATGAGTGCCGTTCCTGCCATGGCAAAAAGAGCACAGAACAATTCTTTTTTGTAAGGAAGTCTTCTGTATTTCAAACAGTACCATGCAACGATGAGGATCGGCATGAGATATTCCAAAACCGTCGCCGTGGCGGCATTGCTGTACTTGATGGCAACAAAGTAGCCGTACTGGGTAAAAAGCATGCCGAGAGCGCCGAATAAAAACAGCTCCGTCCCGTCTTTTCTGTTTTTCCAGATCGAAAAAATATCCCCTCCGTGGGTGAGAGCGTCAAAAATCAAAAGCAGCACGCCCCCTGCAAGGAGACGGAAAAAAGTAAGCCATTCGGGAGATACCTGCTGATGGCCCAAAAGATACTGGCCGGCAATGCCGGAACTTCCCCATAGGATCGACCCTGCCGCAGCAAGGATAATCCCTCTCATTCGCAAATTTTCCAAAAGATCACCTGTATTCAACCGCTTTGTAAAGCGGACATATTGATTTACTTATTCTATCACATTCAAAAAAGACTGCCTTCTTATTATTGTTCTTCTTATTACTATCCTTCTTGACCGCTTTTTCCCGAGCCATTATGATAGTAATTAATATCACTTAAAAAGGAGATTTCTATGAATATAACGGATGAAGTCATGAAAATGAAAGCGGCAGCGCCCTTTATGGCTTCCGCTTCGGAAGAAACAAGAAATAAAGCGCTTTCTCTCATCATGGAAAAATTAAAGGAGAGGAAAGAAGAAATCTTTTCCGCCAACCGCAAAGATACGGAAAGAGCGGAAGAAGAAAAAACAGCGCTTCCTCTTTTAAGCCGTCTTCATTTCGGAGAAGAAAAATTGTCGGATCTGTCAAAAGGATTAGAACAGCTGATTTCTCTTCCCGATCCGACGGGCCGTGTCACCCTTTCAAGAGAACTTGATGAAAATCTCCGCCTCTACCGTGTCACCTGCCCCATCGGCGTTATCGGCGTTATTTTCGAAGCCCGTCCGGATGCGCTGGTCCAGATCGCTTCTCTTGCCATAAAAACAGGAAACTGCGCCGTTCTGAAAGGCGGAAAGGAAGCAAAAGAAACGAACCGCATCCTTTTTGCAATCATTCATGACGCCGCCACAGAAGCGGGCCTTCCCGAAGAATCGCTCCTCCTTGCGGAAGCGCACAGTGAAATCGACGAACTTCTCCGCTGCACCGGTTATGTGGATCTCATCATTCCCAGAGGCTCCAATGATTTTGTCCGGTACATCATGGAGCATACGAAAATTCCCGTCATGGGCCATGCCGACGGAATCTGCCATATCTATGTTGACAAAGAGTATGACAAAGAAAAAGCGATCCCTGTCATCATCGATGCAAAAACACAATATCCCGCCGCCTGCAATGCGGTGGAAACCGTTCTCGTCCATCGTGAAATCGCCGCGGAATTTCTCCCCTCTCTTGCAAAAGCACTGGAAGAAAATCATGTAAAAATAAGAGGCACAAAGGAAGTTTCTTCTTTCATCCCCGTTGAAATGATTTCTGACGATGATTTCCATCATGAATATTCGGATCTGATCCTTGCCGTCAAAATCGTTGCAGACGTGAAAGAAGCGGCAGAACATATCAACCGCTTCGGTTCTCACCATACGGACTGCATCATCACGGAAAATATGAATCATGTTGCCCTGTTCATGAAACTTGTCGATTCCGCAGGGGTCTATCACAATGTATCCACCCGTTTTGCCGACGGCTATCGTTACGGTTTCGGCGCGGAAGTGGGCATTTCTACGGGAAAACTTCACGCCCGGGGTCCCGTCGGTCCCGAAGGCCTTCTTTCCTATAAATACAAACTTTTCGGAACGGGCCAGATCGTCAGTGACTACAGCGACGGCAAAAAAGAATTTCATTTCAAAGAATTATAAAATCTCGAAATACCGCTCCCATTGAACCGGCCCCATAAAGTCGGACCAAAAATCTGACTTTAGGAGGGCGGTTTTTTGATGAAAGAAATTTCCGCAAAAAAACTCCGCCTCGGAAATAAGGCGGAGACATTTTTGTAAAAACGGTTTTGAAAAAGAATGTTTAAATCTGGCCCATGCTCTTCAAAATGATCTGGGCAATGACGGCAGATCCGATATAGGTGCCGACGAATACGACGATACTGATCAGAACGATACGCCAGCTGCTCTGTACGAAAACGTCCAAATCTTTGCAGATTGCAATACCTGCATAAGCAAGAATGGGCGTGCAGAGCTGGAGGAATCCTACATGTTTGACGGAAGCATTGATGAATTCACTTCCCGGAAATCCCGGATAGGTAAGGATACAGCCGATGGTAACGATATAGGCAGCGCCCGGAATATGGCCCGGAAGTACGCGGCCCATCCACATGCCGATGAAAGCGATGACGATGAGAATGATCATGCCCGGAATTGCTTTTTGCAGATCATTGGTGGTGCCTACCGTATTGGCTACTAAAGACATGACACCGGTGATGAGAAGAACTTGCAATATTTCTGTCAGTTTCATTTTGTTTCCTCCTCTGCGGGTTTTTCTTCCAAAGCATCATGAATTTCCCGTTTCGGCGGATATTCTCCGTATTTGATGCGGTAACATTTCTTATAGAGCCATTCCGACATGGGAAGAGCGAGCCAGATACTCATATAGAGTCCGTCAAGGCCGGAAAGCATATTGCTCGCAGCACCGAAAGCGGCAAGCTGGTCTGCCATCTGAGGATACATAGCGGAAAGAGATCCGACGGCAGCGGTCATCATACTTGCCGAACCGACCCCTGCTGCCATGGCGAGTGCCAAAGGATGGAAAGGAAGGTAAGAAGCGGCAACGCTTGCCATGAGGCCGAAGAAAATCGTTCCGATAACGGTACCGCAGATGTAGACGCCCATGACACCCCGTCCTTCCGGTTCGTCAAGGCCGTACCGTTCCCCGATGAGAGCGACGTTCGGTTCTCTCGCAATGGAGTGAGCCGCCCCGATGGCTTCTCTTTTAAGTCCGATGAATACCGCAAGCGGTATCCCGAGAAGAACCGTGCCCAAGTTGCCGAATTCCTGCAAAATCAGAGCAGGCGATGCTGCGAGAATTTTCGGAAGCGTCGGTCCTACAAGAGTGCCGTACCGTGCCATGAGAAGCATCAGCGTGACTCCCAGAAGTCCGCTCGCTACGTGAATTTCCTTTTCACTTGAAATTTTGGTAAACCGCGGGGCGGTAAATACCCCCATAATCAGTGCATACATCATGGGCAGAAGTACGATTTTGCCGATTCCGACATTGAATACGATATTTCCTATCAATTCGGAAACGATGACCAGCACCAGCACGATCACGTGCAATTTAATGTTTTTCATCCTTTTTCCCCTTTCCTGTTCCTTTTACTCAGCTCTTGAAATAAGATTCCATCTTTGCCAGATATTCTTCCTTCGTCAAAACCGGTTTTTCTTTTTTGAGTATATCCTTTGCAAGTGAAGCATCATCGTAGAGCAGATCGATGATATTCATGGCAAATGCTTTGCCCGGGAGAAGCGCTGCCGCTTCGAAATCGGTGACGCAGAATTCTTTCGTGTGAAGTCCTCCGTCGGCGCCGCCGATGAAAGGATGAATGCACGGCATGAGATGAGAAATATCTCCCATGTCCGTAGAAGCGGAGAAATGTCCTGCTTCTTCAATCGCCGTTTCCGGTGATTCTTCTTTTATATTATTGACAAATAATTCGTTCAAGCTGCTGCTGCAGACGAGAGGGAACATGCCCGGAAGTGTTTCGATTTCCACCTTTGCCCCGACGGCGCTTCCTCCTGCGGTAAGAGCCGCATCGACCCTTTTATGCTCCCTGTCGATGGCGTCCATCGTTTTTGCCCGTACATAGAGTTCCATCCGTACATCGGAAGGAACGCTGTTTACCAGATCGCCCCCTTTGGTGATGATCGGGTGAACCCGTACGATGTCGTCTTCTTTGAAAGTTTCCCGAAGTGCATTGATTCCCATGATACCCAGGCATGCCGCATTGAGTGCATTGATCCCTTCATGAGGCGCGTTGGCGGCATGAGCGGTTTTTCCTACATAGCGGACTGTCTTTCCTACAAATCCGTTGCTTGATTTTCCGATAAATATAGCTTTCTGCGGTGCATTTCCTTGGGAGTGCATCATCATGGACATATCGATATCATCAAAATGGCCTTCATAGACGAGTTCGCTCTTTCCGCCGATGAAATGGAGTTTCCCTTCATTTCTGAGCCGTTTCCGGTAGTCGATTTCCACATATTCTTCCGCCGGTACGGCAAAAAATACGGCATTTCCCGCAAGTTCTTTCATGACCCCCGATTTCACGATCCCCGTGCAGGCTGCCAGCATGGATGCCATCTGTAAAAAATGGCCGCATGTATGGGCAGCTCCCGTAAGAGGATCCGCTTTCGGACTGTCCGGCGTTCCCACCGCGTCCAGTTCTGCCAGAACGGCGACGGAAGGTCCTTCTTTCCCTCCCTTTACATAAGACTTCACTCCCGTGAGGGCAAGCCCCGTCTTGGGAGAAAGTCCCAGATCCCGCATATAAGCTTCCACCTTTGCGGCTGTTTTTGTCTCTTTGAAACCGAGTTCTGGTTCGCTTTCAATATTCAGTGCTAATTCACGAATCTTTTCTCCTGCTTCATCAATGGCCTGACAAACGGCTTTTTTCATTTCTTCCTTTGTCATAACTGCCTCCTTTTATAACTTTAACTAATTCTATCATATCTTATTTAGCTAATACAACACTTTTTACAGATTTTTAAGATAAAATATACGCTAATTATCAATTAAATAACATTAATAAAAGGCCCGTCATGAAATAACGAGCCTATAAAAGATATTTTTTATAAAATAGTATATTTATGAAATTGAATTTACTCTCTGACGATCTTTCCTGCGCTCCGCAAGGAGATAGATCAGAGGAACCACCACAAGGGTGAGCAACGTCGACGTGGTGAGGCCGCCGATGAGAACGACCCCCATGGACTGACGGAGTTCCGCTCCCTCGCCGAGACCCAGTGCGATGGGAATCATGCCGATGATGGTGGACAGGGTGGTCATGAATATAGGACGGAGACGGAGAGAGCAGGCTTCCAGAATGGCTTCTTCCGGCGAAAGCCCTCTTTCTCTTGCCCGATTGGCACAGTCTATGAGAAGAATGGCGTTCTTCGTCACAAGGCCGAGGAGCATGGTAAATCCGATGAGGGACATCATATTGATCGTCTGGTTGGCAACAAGCAATCCCAAAACAGCTCCGATGAGGGCAAAAGGAAGGCTCATCATGATGATAAAGGGCTGAGTGAAACTTTCAAATTCCGCCGCAAGGACCATGTAAATCAAAATGATCGCCAATATGACCGCTTTTTCTATTTCTCCGAAGACGCGGTTCATCATATCCGCATCACCGATGAGTTTATAACGGTATCCCATATCCATATTGAGATCGGGGATCAGTTTGCTTTCTATTTCATCAAGGAGCGCCCCCGGAGAAATACCGTTCGTGTTGGCATAGATGGCAATCTGCCGCTGCCGTCCTTCCCTGTCGATCCTTGTCGGCCCCGAAGACAACTGCACCTCTGCTACATCGCCCAGTCGGACAAATTCACCGTTCGTCCCTGAAAGAGGAAGATTTTCTATATCCTGCAAAGTACGGCGATCTGCTTTGTCTACTTGCAAAATGATATCGTAATCATTATTTCCTATCGTATAAGAATGGCCCGTGCTTTTCCCTTGGAAAGCATACTGAACCATTCTCCCCACGCTCCCGTTGTCAAGGCCGAAGCGGCTTGCTTTGAGAGGATCGGTGCGGATCATGATTTCCGGCTCCGGATCGGCACCGATGACTTCTACATCGGACGCGCCGGGAACTTCCCTGATTTTTTCCGCCAGTTCATTCGCATAATCGGTCAGTTTTTTGATGTCATTTCCCCGAAGACCGATCTGGACGGGTCTTGAATCGCGGCGTCCCCCTTGGTTGGTCATGACATTGATCTGCATATTTCCTTCACCGGCAAAACGGCGGCGGAGCTCGCTCATCACATCAAGCATCCCCCTGCTGCGCTCCCCGGACGGAACCATTTTTACATTGATTCCCCCTTCATTGACCGGCGTTCTCGGACCGCCGAGGAACATGGCTTCCACTTGAATTTCCGGATATTCCATGAGGATATCTTCCAAGGGAGCAGACCATTTTTTCATCTGCTCCAGACTTGTGCCGGACGGCCCTTTCATGGTGACTCGGAATTCTCCCGAATCATAGACGGGCTGCAGTTCCGTTCCCAAAAAAGGCATGAGGAATATATTGAAAACAAGAGTGGCAAAGGAAATCAATATCAGCTTCCACGGATGACCGATGGCGACCTTCATAAATTCCCCGTAAAAGGAACGAACCGATTCAAAACCTTGATTGAAATTGTCCAAAATCTTGCTTACCCACTGCGGACGGGAAGCGCCTTCTTCCCCTTTTTTCGTTTCTTTCAGCCAGTGGGCTGCCATCATCGGTGTCAGCGTGTAAGCGGCAACGGTGGAGAAAATGAGGGCAAAAGCGACGGTCAGACCGAACTGTTTAAAGTACTGGCCGATCGTTTCCCCCATGCTTCCGATAGGGACGAACACTGCCAAAAGTGACATGGACGTGGCAAGAATGGCAAGAGCAAGCTCTTTTGTCGCATCTGCGGCAGAACGGAAAGGATCTTTTCCCATTTCCCTGTGGCGGAATACATTTTCCACAAGAACGATGGCATCGTCGATAAGAAATCCCACCGCAAGAGAAAGGCCCATCAGGGACATATTGTTGATGGTGAAATCCATGGTCTTCATGAGGAAAAAAGAAGCAATCACGGAGGTGGGAATAGAAAGGCCGCCGATCAGGGTGGCTCTCAAATCACCGAGGAACAGATAGGTGATCAAAAGGGCAAGAAATCCGCCGAAAAAGATGGTAAACCACACATCATTGATATTTTCACGAATGAACCTTGACTGGTCATCCACTTTTTCCATATGAATATCCGGCGGCAGATCCCGCTCTGCGATGACTTCCAGTTCTTGATTGACCCTGTCGATGACTTCCACCGTATTCGTCCTTGACTGTTTGCGGACAGCCATCATCACCGACGGGACTCCGTTCGTGCGGGAATAGGTTTCCTCCTCTTCCCAGCCGTCTTCTACGGACGCCAGATCGGTCAGAAAAACGGGGCGCCCTCCATAATTGGCGACCACCACATTTTTAAAATCGTCGACAGAATTAAATTTTCCCATGGTACGGATGGTGATGGTATTGTTCTCATCCTTGATTTTTCCGCCGGGGGTATTGATATTGGCACTGTTCACCCTGTCCAATACGGTCTGAAAGGAAATCCCGTATCTCTGCAGTTTTTCCATATCCACCCGTATTTTGATCGCTCTGTCGCCTGCGCCGAATACGCTCACTTCCGACACGCCTTCGATCATCTGCAGATCATCCACGGCAAGTTCTTTTAAAATACGCCGTATTTCTCCGGTCGATCTTTCTTTCGACGAAAAAGTATAAGTCGCTATGGGCGACGATGACGGATCCGCCCTCTGTACGACAGGCTCGTCGATATCGTCGGGAAGCCTTCTTCGGATGCTTGCCACTTTTTCACGGACTTCCGATGCCATCTGCCGCGGATCCGTTCCTATTTCAAATTCAAGGACAGTCTGAGAATACCCTTCCTGAATCCTTGACGTGATCGACTTGATCCCCGACACTTGGCTGATCCTGTTTTCTATAGGCTTGGTGACGAGAGTTTCCATTTCTTCCGGCGCCGTTCCTTCATAGCGGACGGTGACAGACACCATGGGAAGCTCCACATCGGGATATAAATCCACCCCGAGACGGGGATAGGACCAAAGGCCGAATACGACCAGTACGAAAATGAACATCGTCGTAAAAACGGGCCGCTTAATAAATATTTCTATCATAAGAATTTCCTTGCAGATAAAAAAGGGAAAACAAAACCGCCGTCACGACTTACTCCCCTGCTTTTACCTTTCCGCCTTCCCGGACCTTGTTCTGTCCCCCTGTAATAATGGTATCCTCTTCGGTGATGCCCGAAAGAACTTCCACCAGATTTTCTCCGATATATCCCGTTTCCAATACCCGCCGGACCGCCACGCCGTTTTCAACGACATAAACCGTCCTCTGATCATCCCTCATGACGATGGCGCTCAAAGGAACGGTGAGGACATTTTCCTTCGGCTCCGCCGTAATCACCGCTTCCGCATAGACTCCGCCCCGAAGACGGCGGCCTTCATTATCCACGGACACCTCCGCCTCAAAAGTACGGGACGGAAGAGATGCGACGGGGCTGATCCGCGTGATCCTTCCCGTCACCTCTTTGTCCGCCCCTTTCATGGAAGGGATCGTAAATGTCACAACACTTCCCGGATAAATGCTCTGTACATAACTTTCGGGAA
>URAA01000002.1 GCA_900545785.1 uncultured Dialister sp.
ATCTGGCTTTGCACGGGAACCATTCCGTTGATGATCTCATTGATGGTACCGTCACCGCCCATGCAGAAGATATCCCTGCCTCTTTCTGCCGCATATTGAGCGAACTCTTTCGCATCGCCCCCTCTTTGTGTGAGTTTAATTGTCACGTCATCATACAGATCAGAAAGGACGGAGGCCAGCTGAGGAAGATAGCGATAGGCTTTTTCTCTGCCTGCCGTCGGATTGACGATGACGACACAGCGTCTTGACGATTCCAAAATAAAAAGCTCCTTTCCTACTCATGTCGTTTTCAGATTTATTATACCAAATATTGACAATATATGATGATTTTCTTGATAAATACTGATATTTTTTATTGAAATGTAAAAGCAGGTGTTCCTGCATATTTCTCACCTTTTGCTCCCCGTAAAAGGATGGACTTTGCATATCCGCCATACCGAAAAGGAAAGGAATAAAAAGATAGAGGAGCGAACCAAAATGGAGAAAACAAAAACAGCGATACTGGAGAAATCGAAGATATCGCTGTTTTTTGTAATTAATGATTACCGTCCGGCAAGGCAGCCGTCAAACATGTAAAGAAGAGCCTCGGATTCCTGAGCTTTTTCAAAGCCTGCTACATTATCACGGGCATTGACTTCTTCTTCTACCTGTTCGGTGATATACCACTGGAGGAAAATTTCTGTTTCCAGATCGCCTTCCTTGCGAGCCAGTTTGAAAATATCGCGGATGGAAGCGGAAACGGCTTCTTCATGAGCCAAAGAATCTTTTGCGACACTCAACGGATTGTCATAGTGCTTCTTCACGCCTTCGATGGGAAGGAAGTCTACAACACCGTCTCTGTCTTCGATGTATGCAATGAGCTTCAATGCATGTTCTCTTTCTTCTTCATACTGCTTGTCCAGCCATTTTGCATAGCCGTTGAGAGAAAGATTTTTCATGTCGTGAGACATGGAACGATAGAGGTAAGCGGAAGCGAATTCCATATTTACCTGTGCAACCAGAGCTTTTAAAAGTTTGTCAGATAATTTCATAATAAATCTCCTTTTTATAAATTGTAGTTGATTTCTTACAAATCCATTATAACATAGATAAAAGTCGATATAAAGAGTACCATAGAGAAAAATTTCCATTTTATTATAAAAAAAGAAAAAATTCCAGTTATCCTTCCCGGTTCCGATGACGAAATTTATTTGCAAAAAATACATAAGAGTACTTGACAGGAAAAGATCATTCATTTATGATATTCCCATATCAAAAATGAACAAAAGAGATGTTATGAACAAGACAAAAAGGTTTGCTGAAAACTTCTTTCAGAGAGCCGGCGGATGGTGAAAGCCGGTAAGAATACAGTATTCCCTATCCCTTGCGAACACTTTTTCCGAAATAAAGTAGGAAAGGGCGTCCATTCACGTTACGAATAGGAACCTTCTGAGATAAAAATAGGGTGGTACCGCGAATATTTCGCCCCTATCTTCGGCAAGTGCCGGAGACGGGCTTTTTTATTACCTTCCTTATTTTTTCCGGATTCTTTAAGTGATAAATCGGAGTGGTACCGCGCAAAGCGCCTCTGCAGGAATTTTTCCCTGCAGGGGTTTTTTGTTTATTCATCTCTTTGTCCATGTTGTAAAGAAACAGAGGCGATATTATGGAAAAATGGGTAAAAAGAATGGCTGCCGTACTGGCGGCAGCAGTATTGTCCACGGCTGTTTACGGCTGCGGCAGCAGTCAGAAGTCATCTTCCGGCGGAGCGGAGGGAAACGGTTCCACTGCTAAAATAGGCTTTATCACGGCTTATACCGGTCCCGGCGCAGCTTACGGGGTAGCAATGAAAGAAGGCGTCGATCTGGCGGTGGAAGAAATTAATAAAGATCCGAAAACAAAAATAAAAATCGATCTGAAAACTTATGACACGAAATTGGTCAAAGCGGAAGCCATCAATGCCATGAAGAAATTGATTGAGCAGGATAAGGTGCTTGCCGTGGAAGGTCCGATGACATCGGGAGAAATGTTTGCCGCAGGGCCGATTGCACAGCAGTCTAAAGTGGTCGCTTTCGGGACAGGCACCACGGCGGAAGGAATCACCGCCCTCGGAGACTATATTTTCAGAAATGCCATCCCGGGGCCGCTTGCAATTCCGGTAACGGTGAAGAAGGCGCAGGCTAAATTGGGATTTAAAAAAGTGGCCGTTTTATATTCCAATAATAACGATCAAATGGTAGCAGAAAATAAAGTGTATCAGAATTTGTTTAAAGAAATGGGTCTGGAAGTAACGGCAACGGAAACTTTTGCGGATAAAGATACGGATTTCTCGGCACAGCTTACGAAAATACAGGCCTCCAATCCGGATGTGATCGCCGTCGCCGGTTTGTACCAAGAAGGGGCACTTATTGTAAAGAAAGCCCGTGAAATGGGTATGACTCAGCCTATTCTTGCCAATAACGGATTCAACAGCCCTGCTTATATTCAGCAGGCAGGAGAGGCAGCAAACGGCACGCTTGTAGCGACTCCGTGGAATCCGGAAAGACAGAGCGAAAAGGCGCAGAATTTCCGTAAAGCCTTCCTTGCAAAATACGGTCATGAACCGGATCAGTTCGCCGCACAGGCTTATGATGCGATGTATGTCATTCATCAGGCGGTAGAAGAATCGGGAAGCACGACAGACAGAAAGAAATTCAGAGATGCATTGGCAAGCATCAAAGGATTTGAAGGAGCTACGGGCAAATTTGAATTCGATGCAAACCGTGACCCGAAGATGGATCTGGATGTATTGGAAGCAAAAGACGGCAAGTGGGTTCCCTTTGCATAAATAAATAACAGAAATAAAAACAATCTTTGCTTTTTCATTATTTTGAAGCAGAGATTGTTTTTTGTTACATATTTTTCAGTGCCGTCATGGCATATAACAAAAATTTGTACTAAAATAATAAGGAAGAAGGAAAAAGAAAAAATTTACAAAATGCCTCTTTTATTCAAGTTCGAATTTGGATATAATAGTAAGAATTTATTACTCAGAATTTTTGCAAGGAGGAAATAATGGCAACCTATATCAACGAACCGGCACATACTTTTAATGAATATCTTTTGATTCCCGGGTATTCATCCTGTGAATGCATTCCGGCGAATGTTTCTTTAAAGACGCCTCTGGTCAAGTTTAAAAAAGGAGAAGAACCGGCCATAGAATTATCGATTCCCATGGTATCGGCTATCATGCAGGCTGTTTCCGGAGAAAGAATGGCAGTGGAACTCGCAAGAAACGGAGGCATCTCTTTCATTTACGGTTCCCAGACGCCGGAAGAAGAAGCGGCCATGGTTGCCAGAGTGAAAGCTAAAAAAGCAGGTTTTGTTTCCAGTGACTCCAATCTGTCGCCGGACAATACGCTCCGCGATATTTTGGCACTGAAAGAAAAAACGGGACATTCCACGGTGGCCATCACCGATGACGGCACGGCAAACGGAAAACTGGTAGGAATTGTTTCCAGCCGCGACTATCGTGTCAGTCGTATGGATAAAGAAGAAAAAATCATGAATTTCATGACTCCTTTGGAAAAACTGGTGACTGCTAAATTCGGGATCACGCTTTCCGAAGCGAATGATATTATTTGGGACAAAAAGATCAATTCTCTTCCCGTTCTCTATGAAGACGGAAGATTATACGGTTTCGTTTTCCGTAAAGATTATGATTCTCACAGAGAAAATCCCGATGAAATGCTTGACGGCAAAAAGAGATTTATTGTCGGCGCGGGAATCAACTCCAGAGATTATGCGGAGCGGGTACCGCTCTTGGTTGATGCAGGAGCTGACGTACTTTGTATCGACTCCTCCGAAGGGTTCTCCGAATGGCAGAAAATCACCATCAACTGGATTCGTGAGCATTACGGAGACAAAGTGAAAGTCGGCGCCGGAAATGTGGTCGACAGAGAAGGATTCCTTTTCCTTGCCGAAGCCGGTGCGGATTTCGTCAAAGTAGGTATCGGCGGCGGATCGATCTGCATTACCCGTGAAACAAAGGGTATCGGCCGCGGACAGGCGACGGCAGTGATCGAAGTTTGTCAGGCGAGAGATGAATACTATGAAAGAACGGGGATTTATGTACCGGTCTGCTCCGACGGCGGAATTGTTTATGACCACCACATCACACTGGCACTTGCCATGGGCGCCGATTTCGTCATGCTCGGCAGATATTTTGCCCGTTTCGATGAATCTCCGACACAGAAGAGAACGGTCGGAGGTACGGTGGTAAAAGAATATTGGGGCGAAGGTTCCAACAGAGCGCGCAACTGGGGCCGCTACGATCTGGGCGGAGAAAAGAAGCTGCAATTTGAAGAAGGTGTCGATTCCTATGTACCTTATGCAGGGCCGCTAAAAGAAAATGTGGAAAAAACCTGCAGCAAAATCAAAGCGACCATGTGCAACTGCGGAGCTCTTTCCATTCCGGAACTGCAGAAAAAAGCCAAATTGACCTTGGTGTCCGCGACTTCCATTGTGGAAGGCGGTGCTCATGACGTCATCAGAAAAGAAAAAGACAATAACAACAACTGAGATACAAAGAAAACATACTTCTTTCGGGAGGTATGTTTTTTATTTGCCTCGATTTTAAAATTTTCGACTCTTTTATCTTTTAAAATCTTCCGGAAGACAGATATGGAGCTTTAAAAAGAGAAATGATTTTATTTTTTACAGGCGAAGAAAGTTTTAAAATTTCTATTGACATGAATAATCTCGGACATTATAATTATTTCCATAATTAAAAATCAAAAACAGTGAACGGGAAAAGTATCTGTATGATTGGCATCAGAGAGCCGGCGGAAGGTGAAAGCCGGTGCAGCGGCGGATATCAGCTCACCCGGGAGTTCCAAAGGTGAAACAGTAATCTTTGGCGCAAATCGGCGTTACAGGTATTTTAAAAGCTATGATCAGGACAAAAGGAACAGCGGTCCATGATACAGAGAGCCGGCGTATGGTGGAAGCCGGTACATTCCGTTATTTAATATCACCTGAGAGCTCCTTCTTGAACCAAGTAAAGAATGGCGTTTGGTCCGCGTTACGGATGCAGGAACTGAGAGTATAATGTTAGGGTGGTACCGCGAATTTCGCCCCTATCTCCATAATGGATGATAGGGGCTTTTATATTTCGTGACACTTTTGCTACATCCTTTCGCTTCCTTATTAAAAGATATAAATACAGGGTGGTACCGCGGAATATTCCGCCCCTGCTGCAATATTTACGTTGCGGCAGGGGCATTTTTATTTGGCGGATTGTTTTTTGAAAGAAGACTCATGGCGGAGAAGATAAAAGAATTGAATCAGAAGGGAGATTAATATGTTTTTTCAACAACTTGTCAACGGTTTAACACTGGGAAGCGCCTATGCGGTCATTGCCATCGGCTATACGCTGGTTTTCGGTGTACTGAACATAGTCAATATGGCCCATGGCGGCATCTTTATGGTAGGAGCCTATATAGGACTTCTCCTTGTAACGGAAGGAGGAATGAATATTTTTCCCGCCCTCATCGGCGCTATGATCGGCGGTGGGGTTTTGGGATATATTTTGGAAATATCAGCGCTCCGTCCTCTCCGTAAACATAAGGCGACCCATCTGGCGCCGCTCATCAGTACCATCGGGGTATCTACCTTTTTGGAAAGTGCGGCTCTTATGATATGGGGTCCGCAAACTCGTTCATTTCCCGCCACATTCGGAAATGAATTGATGGATCTGGGGCTTTTCAAAATTTCCGGTATCCAGATCATCAGTCTGGGAACAGCCGTTATTTTGATGGCACTCCTTACGGTGATGCTGAATAAAACAAAAGTGGGAAAGGCGATTCGTGCCACTTCTGAAAATGGGGAAACCGCAAGACTTCTCGGAATCAACACGGGAAAAATCATCACTCTGACGGTCATGCTTGCTTCTGCCTTAGGAGCTGCTGCCGGCGTTTTAATCGGCCTTTCCTTCAATGCCATCGAACCGACCATGGGGACCGCGATGGGACTTAAAGGACTTGCCGTATTGATCATGGGCGGCCTCGGCAATGTAGAAGGTGCTATGGCAGGAGGATTTATTTTAGGAATCGCAGAAGTGTTCAGCGTGGCCTACGGTACTTCTTCCTACAGAGATGCCGTTGCTTTCGGTTTGATTATTCTGATTCTCTTTATTCGTCCGGAAGGACTGTTTTCAAAAGAAGGAAAAGGAGGAAGACCGTAATGGAAGATTTACTCAATGGATATTTCCTTCAGGTATTCACCTTCGTCTGTATCAATATCATCTTGGGAATGACGATATATATGACACTTTGTACGGGGATTCTTTCCTTGGGAAATGCGGGACTTATGAGTCTCGGGGCATATACATCGGCGATTTTGACAGCTCAGTATGACATGCCGATGGGGGCAGGGATTTTTTTAGGCGGTGTTGTGGCGGCGGCAGTCGCTCTGCTCATAGGAATTCCCACCATACGCCTTCGCGGCCTTTATCTGGCAATTGCCACTCTCGGTTTCGGCGAAGTCGTCCGTGTCATTGCGTTGAATCTTGATATCACCCACGGAGCACTCGGGTATTCGGGTATTCCCTCCATGGGAACGGCGCTTTCCGATTATGCCGATGAATGGGGCCTTTTGGAAGCACTGGACATCGATTACCAGACAGGAGGACAACTTCTGATGTGCCTGTTTCTTTTCCTTCTGGTGGTACTCATCATCACTTTTTGGTACAGACTGGAACATTCCCGTATCGGCCGTGCCATGGCAGCCGTTAAAGCCGATGAATATGCGGCTTCCCTTTCAGGGATCAATGTGGTGTATTACAAAATGACCGGATTCCTCTTCAGTGCATTTTTTGCCGGTGTTGCCGGTGCTTTATATGCCCATGCCACCTTCTTTATCAGTCCTTCCGATTTTTCATGGCACAGAGTGGTTGATATGCTTCTTTATACCGTATTCGGCGGAAGCAATGTGATGTGGGGACCTGTTTTAGGGGCTGCCGTACTGACCATAGTTCCCGAATCACTTCGTTCTCTTTCCGAATACAGAGATATCATCTACGGCATCATGCTTGTGGCATTGATGGCATTCCGGCCCGACGGCATTCTTTCTTATGATGCGATCCGGTGGATCTCCGGACTCTTCGGGAAAAAGAGAAATCATGATCCGGGGAAAGGAGTCGAAAATCATGCTTCTTGAAATGCAAAATGTAGGTAAGCAATTTGGAGGACTGACAGCCCTTTCCGATATGTCCTTCCAAGTCGATGAAGGAGAAATATTCGGTATTATCGGACCGAACGGAGCAGGCAAGACGACCCTCTTCAATCTTATGACGGGAATATATCAGCCAAGCAGCGGCGATATTATTTTTGACGGCATCTCCGTGAAAGGAAACAAGCCTCATCAGATCATCGACAGAGGAATGGCAAGAACATTCCAAAATATCCGTCTTTTCGGAGGCATGACAGTTTTGGAAAATGTCCTTATCGGACGACATGACAGATTGAAATCGGGATTTCTTACCTCCGTACTCCATACAAAAAGTCAGCGAGAAGAAGAGGCGGCCGCCGAAGAAAAGGCAAGAGAAGTGCTCTCTTTCGTAGGCCTTGAAAAGGACGCGGACCGGCCTGCAACAGAACTTCCTTACGGCAAACAGAGAAAGCTTGAAATTGCCCGGGCTCTCGCATCGGATCCGAAACTGATCCTTCTTGACGAGCCGGCAGCAGGGATGAACGACAGTGAAACCGCTGCATTGACGAAATTGATCCATAAAATTCGGGAGAATTATAAAACGACGATCATTCTGATCGAGCACGACATGCACCTTGTCATGACCCTTTGTGACAGACTGATAGTCGTCAATTTCGGAGAAAAACTGGCAGAAGGCACGCCTGAACAGATAAGAAACAATCCGGCGGTCGTCGAAGCTTACTTGGGAAAGGAAGAAGAATGATGCTGCTTACCTTAAAAAACATTGTAGCCGGCTACGGAAATATAAAAGCTTTAAAAAATATAAGCCTTTCCGTCCCGGAAGGAAAAATCGTGACACTCATAGGAGCTAACGGAGCAGGGAAATCCACCACCATGAAAACGATCATGGGAATCATGAAACCGACGGAAGGAGACATTCTTTTTAAAGATGAATCCATTGCAGGAAAGAAAACATTTCACATCGTCGATTCGGGAATTGTGCTCGTCCCCGAAGGAAGACAAATTCTTCAAAACATGTCCGTCCGGGAAAATTTGGAACTCGGTGCATACCGGAGAAAAGATAAAGAAGAAATCAAAAAAGATATGACACAAGTATTTCAAAGATTTCCGCGGCTGCTGGAACGAGAAAGCCAGCTCGGCGGTACACTTTCCGGCGGTGAACAGCAAATGCTTGCCATCGGACGGGCCATGATGGCAAGACCGAAACTCATGCTCTTAGACGAACCGTCCATGGGACTTGCACCCCTTGTGGTCCAACAGATTTTTGACGTCATCAAAGATATTAATAAAATGGGCACCACCATCCTGCTGGTAGAACAAAATGCAAGAAAAGCACTCCAAATCGCCGACTATGCTTATGTGATGGAAACCGGAAAAATCGTCATGGAAGGACCGGCGGAAGAGATCATTCATCATCCTGACGTCATGAAAGCTTATTTGGGCGGAAAATAATAAAGAAGAGCCGGAGAGCTCTTTTTTATTGCATAAGAAAAAAGAGAATATGCTACAATATTTATAAAATAACAGATTCGTAAAGGAGAAGTCCGTGAAAAAGGAAATAATGATCATCACCACCGGCGGAACGATCGCCATGAGGAAAGATGAAAAAACGGGAGGCCTCGTACCTGCCGTTTCGGGAGAAGAACTGGCGGCGGCCATTCCCGGACTGTCCGACCGGGCAAATGTGGAAATCAAAGAATTTTCCAATATACCCAGCGGCTGGATGACAGATAAGCAAATGCTTGCGTTGTCAAATATGATTGACACCATGGCAGAGAAAAAAGAAGCTGACGGATTCGTAGTCACCCACGGGACGGATACATTGGAAGAAACCGCCTTTTTCTTGGAAATGACATTGAAAACGGAACTGCCCGTCTGTGTCACCGGTGCCATGAGAGGCGGTGCCGAACTGAGTGCCGACGGGCCGGAAAATATTTTATCCGCCGTCAGAATTGCCGCAGAGGATCAAACAAAACAAATGGGTGTCGTCGTATGTCTTTCCGATCGCATCTACTCCGCCCTTGATGTGACGAAAGTACATACTACCAACACCGACACTTTCCGCGACCTGAATTACGGTCCTTTGGGACATGTTTACGGAAAAACCATTATTTACGGACGAAAACCGGTATCTCATAAAAAAATCTATCCCTCAAAAATAGAAGACTCGGTGTGGATCATTCCCGCTTGGTCGGGGATGGACGGGGAAATCGTAAGGGCAGCCGAAGGGAGAGCCAAAGGAGTCGTCATCGACGGTCTGGGCGCCGGCAACGTACCGCCGAAATGCAAAGAAGCAATTTTTGAATTGAGAAAAGCAGGAATACCCGTAGTACTGACCACCCGGGTCCCGACGGGAAGCATCACGGAAGACTACAGCTATGACGGAAGCGCATTGTCAATGAAAGACAGCGGAATCATTTTGGGAGGAGAACTTACCCCATGGAAAGCAAGACTTCTCCTCGCTATGGCTTTGGGAGAAACAAAAGACAACGAAAAAATCCGAGAATATTTTAAATTTTAAAATAGAAAATCAAATTTACCTTGACAGATACAATTCCAATCAATATAATAAATAAGTCAGTCAGCTGTTGCCAAGTGCAATAAAAGGCTGAAAATGCAAGTGGAGAGGTGTCCGAGCGGTTTAAGGTGCATGATTGGAAATCATGTTGCCGGCGAATACCGGCACGGGGGTTCGAATCCCCCTCTCTCCGCCACGAAAACAGAGCCCGTCGAACAAGACGGGCTTTTTTATTTTGTGAAAATGGCAATAATTAAGAAAATAAAAATCTATTTTGCCCACACTTTGACGCATTTTTTTCAGACTGAATTATTTTATATAATAAATACATAATTTAAGCAGCGATAAAATCATACTTCAGGTGTGTCTGAGCAGGCTGCCTATAAGGGAGTGGAAAAGGTAGAGTTTGTCGCAACCCTTGAAAAGAACACCTGCCATATTTGCGGAGAATTGGACGGTACCGTTTATCCGCTGGAAGATATAGCAACGGGGGGTCATGGCACCGCCGCTCCACCCGAACTGCCGATGTACATTAATTCCGTATTACGATGATAATGAAACGCCAAGGTGGATGAGAGATTCGGAGACAGAAGAAGGGCAAGTAATCAATGAGGAACTGACGTTTAAGGAATGGAAGGAAAAATACATAGGTGATGCGAAGAAGAGCCGAATTTCGGAAGAAAAGGGTATTACGAACAAAAGAGAGATAGGAGACCCTGTAAGACGTATTGATCGTGAATATATCCGCTCCCGTGCTTTTGGAGAGAAGTTTGAAAAGTTAGATAATCCGTCGGAAGTGAATCGGCAATTAAAGAAATGCGCACGGAAAGCGCTGTTTAATAATGATGGGAAAATGAATGAAGATATTAGGGAAAATCGTTGGATATGATTATGCGCAAGGAGCTCCGTATACAAGAGAAATTAAAGAGATGATAAGTCGAAATAAGGGAAACATCATTACATTACATAGCCACCCGAACAATAATCCACCGACGGGAAGTGATTTATTATCGGTTTTTTTATGAATTAAGACGTAAACTCCAGCGCTTAGCCGATTCACCGGCGGTCATAACATCTTTGCCACAATGTCAAGTGATGAATTAAAAAAGGTAGATGCCGCAAAAGAATTTCTTTCACAGCAATCTGCCTTCAAATATTTTTTTATTCTATGAATGCTTTTTCATCTTTTCAAGAAATAACCCGGCGATAGGAGAAAACAACTGATATTTCTTCCAAACGAGATACATTTTTGTTTCAAGAAGTGGCGCTAATGCTCGGAAGCGTAGTTCGCTGTCTGCTCCCGTATCCACTAACCCGTCAAAGGTCAGCATATATCCGAGTCCTTCTTTAACAAAAACAGAACCGTTGTAGGCAAGGTTCACCGTCCCTGAAAGATTCAGCATATCGATCTTCTCGCCGCACCAGCGGGCGATGTCAAATTTCATCCCCTGCTCGGAGCAGATCAATGGAAGCCCCAGCAAGTCATCAAAACGGATTTGCTTGTTTTTAGAAAGAGGATCACTCTTTTTTATCACCAGCCCCCAAGTGTTTACGCCCGGAAGCTCCAAATAATTGTAGCGAGAGAGGTTCGGCGGTTCGGCAATGACGGCAAAGTCTATGATGCCCTGATCCAGCCGTTCGATGACTTGCTCTGTATTGCCGCTGGTCAGATGATAGCGGAATAAGGGATATTCTTCTCGAAACATTTTGATTATCCGTGCAAGATATTTGATCTGGTGAGATTCTGCACAACCGATATGTACATCGCCACCGGAAATGTCATCCATGGTTCTGAACTCATCCAGTGTTTTATCTACGATATCCAGAATATCCTCCGCCCTTTTTCGAAGTAACATCCCTTCCTCGGTGAGTGTCAGTACTGTAGCACCTCGACGGAAGAGCTTTTTTCCCAATTCCTGCTCCAATTCCTTGACTTGTTTGGAAAGGGCAGATTGGGAAACATGGAGCGTTTCCGCCGCCCTGGTCATATTGCCTGCCCTGGCAATTTCTAAAAAATAACGCAAAACCCGCATTTCCATATCGCTGCCTCCTTATCTGTTTTCATTTAGTGTAGCACAGCAGCCTATTCCTTTCAAGAATACTACCCTATGAGATATGAATATTAGACATATTTACGTACTCGGCCTATACTAAAAACACAGGAGGTACAAAGGAATGCCAGAGGCGTCTGATAAGTTTGGCATCTTCTATCAAAATCTTGAGGATGCAGGGTGTGATGCGAAGACCACCCAAAAGTGCATGATGCTTTTTCAAGTAGGAAATCTTCGGGGAATGCTGCCGATTCTTTCCGATCATCGAAAAGGACTTCTTAGCACAGTACGCGCAGGTCAAAAGAAAATAGATTGTCTCGATTATCTCCTTTACCAAATTGAAAAAGAGACTATATAGGAGGACTTCACTATGAACATGAACTTTGATTTTAACAATCCGACCCGAATTCTATTTGGAAGCGGCAAACTGAGCGAACTGGGCAATCAGCCCATGCCGGGGAAAAAGGCGCTTCTACTGATGTCCGGCGGTAAATCCGCCAAAGTCAGCGGGGCCTATGAACGAACGGTAGAGCAGCTCCATAAAGCAGGCGTAGAAATCGCCGAGTTTGCCAAAGTGATGGAGAATCCGCTGAAGGATATGGTAATGGAAGGCGCTGCATTTGCAAAAGAGAACGATTGTGACTTCATCGTGGCTCTGGGAGGCGGTGCGGTACTGGATTCCGCTGTGGCGATTGCAGCCATGGTCACCAACCCCGGTGACCTGTGGGACTATGTGAACGGCGGTACCGGCAAAGGCCAACCACTGGTAAATCCTGGTCTGCCTATCGTAACCATTACACTCACAGCCGGTACCGCATCGGAAATCAACTGCTGGGGCGTTATTTCCAACCCGGAAACCCATGAGAAGATCGGTTTCGGCTACCCAGAGTTGACGCCCGTACTGGCTGTGGTAGACCCGGAACTGATGAAAACTGTTCCCGCGAAATATACGGCCTATCAGGGATTTGACGCGCTATTCCACAACACCGAGGTGATGATGTCTAACGGCGTGAATATCCTGAGCGAGACTATCGCCCTTTCAGCTATCGAAAACATCGCCAGGTACCTGCCCCGCGCAGTCAAGAACGGCAGCAATCTGGAAGCAAGAGAACACATTGCCTATGGCAGTACCATGGCAGGCATCGCCATGCAGCTTACCTCTACCACGGCGCAGCACTCTATGGAACATGCTATGAGCGCTTATCATCATAACCTGCCCCACGGTGCCGGACTGATTATGATTTCAGTGGAATTTGCCCGCTTTTTTATCGAGCGACACGCCTGCGATGAGCAGTTTATTAAAATGGCCCGTGTCATGGGAATGCCCGAAGCAGAAAAGGCGGAGGATTTCCTTGTCGCACTGGCCAAATTGCAGGAAGCCTGCGGCGTAGCGGAGCTGAAGATGAGCGATTACGGTATTCAGAAAGATGAGTGCATGACGCTGGCTGTGAACGCCCGCGAAACTATGGGCGGACTATTCCAGGCAAACCCCTGCCCGATGTCGGATGAAGAATGTGCAGGCATCTTTGAAAAGGCATACCGGTAATGGAATCGAAATAGAAGAATTATCTAAATGGAGACTGTAAAATTAAATAACGGCGTTGAAATGCCAATGGAAGGTTTCGGAGTATTTCAGGTAGATGATTTAGCAGTATGTGAACAGGCTGTCGCGGACGCAATTTCCGTTGGCTATCGCCTATTTGATACGGCAAGCGTCTATAAAAATGAAGCGGCAGTAGGTGCGGCGATTCGCAAGAGTGGCTTGTCCCGCAGTGATTTTTTTGTTACATCTAAAGCATGGATTGCAGAAATGGGCTATGAAAAAACCAAGGGGGCATTTGAAAAAACGCTGAAAAATCTCGGTATGGACTATCTGGATCTCTATCTGATTCATCAGCCATTTTCAGATTACTATGGCGCATGGCGTGCAATGAAAGAACTATATAAAGAAGGACGCATTCGGGCGATTGGTGTGAGCAACTTTACCAGTGACCGGATTATAGACCTCTGCTATAACACGGAGATTATTCCCGCCGTGAATCAGATTGAATTGCATCCATTTTATCAGCGCACAGAGGAATTAGATATCCTGAAAGAATACGGTATCCAGCCTCAGGCGTGGGCGCCGTTTGCGGAGGGAATGAATGGGATGTTTACAAACCCTGTCCTTTCTCAAGTTGCAGCCGCTCACAATAAGTCTGTCGCACAGGTAGTTCTGCGATGGAATCTTGAGCGCGGCATTTCTGTTATTCCGAAATCAGTCCGCAAAAACCGGATGGAAGAAAACTGGACGGTATGGGATTTTAAACTGAGTGCCGATGAAGTAGAGCGGATTGCGCAGCTCGACTTGAACCGACCGCAGATGCTGGATACCCGGAATGTCAATGAGGTTCGTCGGGTCTATGGATTCGAGGAGAATCCGGTTATCACCAGCCTGTAATAGGAGGGATGTCTATGACGATTTTTCCATTGGAGCAGGGCAAAAACGGACAGGCCCCGGCAATTTCTCTTCCTGGTGGACTGGAACTTCCCGTCGTGGGTCTTGGCACCTACTCACTTTATGGAAGCACCTGTGTCAATGCAGTTCGCACCGCTCTTGCCAAATGTTACCGCTTAGCAAGATAATATTAATAATAACCGGCTGCAAGTGCAGCAAGCGTAATGACTCAGAATAGGCACTGAAAAAATGGTTGAAAAGGTGGAATAGCAATGTCTAAAACGCATGTGTTTTTTGCTCGGGCGAGCGTGCCGTATTTTCTCACGAATGAAAAATGGTATTATAGGGATGAAAACGGGGAGCTGTATCTTACAGCGGATGCCCCGCCGGAAGCGGTAGAAAGTTATAAAGAGTTTTTTAAAGAGCCGGAATTTGATAAAGACGGATATATGACATTGGTATAGTTAATCACAAGATAAAAAATTCGAGTTAAATCAGCACTCATGACGAGTGCTTTTTTATTGCCCTTCTAGGTGTTGATCTGTATGGCAGAAAATACAAGGAACGAGGTTTTATAAAAGATATATAAGAACATATCTTGGACAGAGTTATTTTTGTGCTATAATTGCTTCAATATCATGAGAATAAACAGGTGAGGGTATGGAAATGAAGGGGAAGATTTTACGTATTTTCTTTGTTGCATCCATCTTTTTGATGGCGGTTCATCCGTCTTTGGAGGCAAAGGAGACAAAACAAAATCTTGTTGCTTCGGCAGCGCAAAATATAATTGAAAGAGAGCTTTCTCGAAAAACGGTTGTGCAGGGGAAGGAAATTTCTTTTACAGGGCGAAATAAGGGTAACGCTGCCGATATGAAGATAAATGCGGCGGTAGAGGAAAAGGGAAAAGTTGTTGATTTAAATAAAGTATCTCTGCCGGATAAACGGATTGAAATCAATTTGGCAAGCCGTCTTTTAAAGCTTTATGAAAATGACAAGTTGGTCAAAGAGTACGTCGTGGCGGTGGGCAGTCGTGAAACGCCGTCTCCTTTGGGGGAATATGCCATTACAGAAAAAGAGATCAATCCGCAGTGGATCGATCCGAAAACGTTAGATGTCATGGAGTCGGGACCATGGAATCCTTTGGGGTACAGATGGCTGGGATTTTACGGAACATACGGGATTCATGGCACAAATGCACCGCGGTCTATCGGGAAATATGTCTCTCAGGGCTGTATCCGTATGGACGAAAGCCAAGTAGAAAATTTATATGAATTGACACCTTTGGGAACGCCGGTGAAGATCATTTATGAAAGAATTGTAATTGAAAGGGAAAAGGATCATACCGTTTCCTATCGCATCTATCCCGACGGCTACGAGTGGCAGCCTTCGGATATAACAAGTGTAAAAAAAGCGCTTTCCCTTTATGGAGTGGAAGATTTTGCAGAACCTTCGGAAATTATCGAAAAGTTGGAAAAATCTGACGGAAGCCGGACTTACATTGCCAAAGACTATGATCTGATCGTTGACGGCCGTAAATTGGAGAAAAAAGCATTGGGAAAAGACGGACAGATCTGGCTCCCCGCCGTTGCGTTGTCGGTGGCGGTGAAAACAGGTGCTTATTGGGATGAAGCGTCTCATACGTTGATGAGTCTCCAAGGGAAGGTGAAGGGGATCGTAAAAAGTGATGTGGTCTATATCAATGCGGAAGAGGCGGCGCAAGTATTTCCCGTCAGGGGCAAACTGACAAAAGATCTGACTTATGAGATAGAAAAAGTAACGACCGAGGGAAATAAATCACAATAGAAAATCAGGAATTTTCAGGAATATAAAATAGGGATGTTTGCAATGAACGAAGAATACTTACAGGATTTATTAATAAGAATGGCTCATCACAGCACGGCTATTGAGGGAAATTCATTCACACAGGGAGAAGTAAAGAGTATCATTGTTTTGAATTATGTTCCTCGTGCAGCAGCTCTTCGAGAAGTTAATGAGGTACTTAATTATAAAAAACTGATGCCTTGGTTGTCAGAGCATCAAAAAGAAGATATCACCATACAGGGAATTAAAGATATTAATCAAATTCTTTTGACAAATATCGATAGCAGAGGCGGGCATTTTAAAGTCATACAAAATATGATTACCGGCGCAGATTTTGAAACTGTTCATCCTTATATGGTGCCGGAAGAAATAAAGAAATGGACAGATGATTTATCGTGGCGGCTTAAACAAGCAAAAACGGAGCGGGAGAAAGTAGAAATCATTATGGATCAGCATATACGCTTTGAACGGATTCATCCGTTTTCTGACGGGAACGGAAGAACCGGCAGAGCACTGATTATATGGTCGTGCTTACAGCAGGGCTTGATGCCTGTCGTAATAAAAAAGGAACAAAGAAAATCTTATATCAATGCGTTAAACAAGAAAGATATAAAAGAACTGACGGAGATGGCGGTTGATTTACAGACGGAAGAACGGAAAAGAAAATTTATTTTTGACGAAATGAAAGCAGATGATGAAAGGGCAAGAAGAGATTCAGAACTGAAATCGTGAAAGCAGGTAACAGATATATTATTTGAAATCCCGAGTGAATCTTGGGATTTTTTATTTCAAAAAATGAGGTTAAAGAGGCTGCTCACAAAGATTGACAAGTCAGGGATATCTGTATTACGGTGTATTACAGGAAGAGGAAGGGAGAAATGATGATGACCATATCCTTGAGACTAAACGAAGAAGATGGAAAACTTTTTAAAAAATATGCAGAGATGCATGGAATGACCGTATCGGAAATGGTGAGGCGTGCGGTTATAGAAAAAATAGAAGATGAATATGATCTTAGAGCCGGGATGCAAGCTTATGAAGAATATGTAAGAGACGGTAAAAAAAGCAAACCCCTTGAAGATCTTTGGAAAGAATGTGACTTATGAGTTATAAAATCTATACAAGTCCGAGTTTTGACAGAGAGTTTAAAAAACTTGACAAATACACACAAATCCTGATCCGAGGATGGATAAAGAAACATCTGGAGAATAGTGAAATTCCCGAGGTAACCGGAGAAAAAATGACGGAAGAAAAATCCGATCTGTGGCGGTACAGGATCGGAGAATACAGAATCATTTGTAAGATTGAAAACGATGAAATGATTATTTTAATGCTGCGCATCGGTCATGAAGGGGATATCTGCTGCTGATTCAGAAAAGCGGATTTTTGATGAGGCTGACTTTTGCGCTGCTCCGAAAAGGTTTTGCAACTGAAGTTGCGGGAGGTGCATATGGGTACGTATATTGATTTTTCAAATTGTGAAATCGATCGTTATAAAGGCTACAGAGGGGCAAACGGGAAGAAATTATCTGTCATTTATAATGGTGAAAGATACATGCTCAAATTTTCCTCAAAAAGCAGCGAAGACAGTTACCATAATACTTGTATAACCGAATATATAAGCTGCCACATCTTCAACATCATCGGAATCGAAGCGCAGCAAACTCTTTTGGGGCATTATAACGGACGTCCTGTTGTGGCATGTAAAGATATGGAAACAGACGGCTTTCGCCTGATGGAATTTTTGATGATAAAAAACATGTTCCTTGAATCATCAGGGAAGGGGACCGACACTGATTTAGCCGATATTATGACTGTCATAGAAAAGCAGCAATTATATCCCGCGGAGGACTTGAAAAAATATTTCTGGGATCTTTTTGTGGCGGATGCTTTTATCGGAAATTTTGATCGCCATAACAGCAATTGGGGACTGTTGGTCAATCCTCAAAGCAGAAATGCGAAACCGGCCCCTGTCTATGATTGCGGTTCTTCGTTATATCCGAGACCGGATATGCAAGAAATGGAAAAGATTTTATCTTCTCCCGATGAAATAGATAAAAGAGTTTATGTATTTCCTACCTCTGCTATACAAAGTGATAATAAAAAAATCAATTATTTTGATTACATTTCCTCATTAAAAAATCCGGATTGCACGGCGGCGGTCAGGAGAATTTTACCTGAAATCGATATGGAAAAAATTGATTCCATGATAGACAATACGCCCGCTCTGCCCATACAAAAACAGTTTTATAAGGAAATGTTATTACAAAGAAAAGAAAAAATTTTAGACTTTACTTTGGAGAAATATAATAAATTATCTTTGCAGTGAAATATTCTTATCATTTCTACACTTATGTTCAAAGCGGAAAGGAATGAAAAAATGAATTTAAACTATGAGAGGGCTTTAAAATCAGAAATTATGAACGAAGCATACACAGGTTTACTGGCCGATTTTATTGATTACTTTAAAACAAATAAAATTGATTGGGAAGATAATCCGAATGAAAAAGAACCTATGATGATATTGTTCAGAAAAACACAGGCAACTTATCATGAACTTATGAGAATGAATATGGAAGAATTACAAGAGGCGATAGGGCAATTCAAATTGATGAATGATTTGTTGACAAAATTAAGAGAGGCCGGTCATGAATGATCTTATAGATAAAACGACGGATGTGCTCATAGATGTATGCTACCGAGATTATGCGGAAACCGCCCGGCCGAAAGCCTATCTTGTTGTCGGGCAGCCGGGGGCCGGAAAAACACAAATAATCAGAGAGATTTGCAAAGAAAAAGACATTGCTTACATCAATGGGGACGGGTTTAGGAAATTTTATCCCGAATATCATGAACTGTATAGAAAACATGGGGATGAACTTGTAAATATCACCAAAGGATTTTCCGGTGCAATAACGGAAAGACTTATAGAGAAATTGAGTGACAAGAGACTGGATCTGATTATTGAAGGAACATTGCGGACAACCGATGTGCCGGAGAAAACAAGAGCCTTATTATCGCAAAAGGGATATAAAACGGAATTGGATCTTATTGTGGTAAAACCGGAAATTTCATGGTTAAGAACACGCAGAAGATATGAGGAAATGAAAAAAGAGGGGATGACGCCCCGAATGACACCGAAAGATCATCATGACAAGGTTGTTAAAAGTTTACTGAGTAATTTAAAAGCGTTGTATCAATCAAAGAAATTTGATGAAATAAAATTATATCAGCAAAAAGAGGGCGTTCTTACCGTCATATATTCGATGGAGAAAACACCGGAGACAGATCCGTCAATGATAGTCGAGAAAGAATTCCAAAGAAAATACACAACAAAGGAAATTCCTCAGATAAAAGATGAGTTTAAAAATTATATATCTGAAGATGAATTAAATGATTTGTTCGAAGGGAAAGCAGGGGAAACAACGGAATCGGAAATATAATCTTGTGAATTTTCCATAAAATAGGGGGATACGGGGTATGTGGATCGTTCTTCAGTGCATTTTGACTCTTTTAGTACATCTGATTATCATTGTGCCGGTATTTGCCTTAGTTAAAGAATTATTTCCCGTTCCTAAAATAGATGCTTTTTTTGCCTATGTTCTTCCCTTTTTCCATATACCGGTTAATCAAAATACAATCTTACTTACGGAAGTGGCTTCCTTAATTTTTCTTGTATGTTTTTTATGGAGTTTTATTTTACCGTATTTTCCAATCACAGCTTGGCTTCAACGGTTTTTTGCCGGTCAGCATAAACCGAATACGGAAGAACAAAAAAAGATCAATGAAACTCTCCTCTATATGAAAGAAAAAACAAATGCCGACCCGGAAAAATATAAATATTACGTTGTAAGAACATATGAAACCAATGCTTTCGCATCCGGCAAAAACGACATCACAATTACAAGTACCATGATACGTACTTTTTCTGTAGATGAAATGGCAGGAATCATTGCTCATGAAATGGGACATCATAAAAATAAAGATGTAATTTTTATGGATATTGCAAATGGGATCATTTTATTAAGCGGTATTTTTCAAAGGATTTTAAATTTTTCTATCCGAATATTGAATTTGGGCCGGTTTATTCCTATTTTTGGAATTATTGCAGTCGGTTTTGCCATATTTTTCGCTTTATTCCTGAATGTTTTTGCATTTTTAATTTATTTACCGACACGGATTATTGATCTGTTTTTTAACCGCCAGATTGAATACAAAGCTGATTCTTATGCGGTAAAAATAGGATTAGGAAAAGAACTGGCAAAAGGACTATTTAAATTTGGTGATTTTTTTGGAGATTCTCCCTGGTGGAAAATACCCATATTGGATCATCCCAGATTGCAAAGCCGGATCAGAAGTATTCATAAACAGACATATAAAGATAAACCATCTAAAAAACTGCCTTTCGAAAATATCTGCCGAGAATTAGAAATTGATATTTAATACTTGCTTAAAAACTGACGGAGTAAAAAGAAAGGAATGATTTATTTATGAAATATATTTATCCCGCCATATTTCATCTTGAAAAAGAAGGAGGTTTTTCTATATTTTTCCCCGATATAGAAGGTTGTTTCAGCCAAGGAGATACGCTTTCTGAAGCACTGGAAATGGCAACTGATGCATTGAATTTAATGTTGTGGGAATTAGAAGAAGAAAAAGCGGTCATTCCGAAACCGTCCTTGCCGAATACAATAAAAACCAAAGATAAAAATGATTTTATAACTATAATCAGTGCGGATACCATAGAATATAGAAAAAAGTATGATAAAAAAGCTGTAAAGAAAACGGTATCTGTTCCTCGCTGGCTGAATATCATGGCAATTGAAAAAAATATAGATTTTTCTGATTTATTACAAAAAGCATTGATAAAAGAATTGAAAATATAAAAAAATAATAGTGGCAGCAATAAAAAAATCATCGGCGAGAGATTTCCGATGATTTTTTTATGTGTAAAGATGATTTATGAATTGAAGGGCGGTATTTATTTTTCCAGACCGAGTTCTTTTTTGTAGCGGGTCATACCGTCGATACAGAGCTGCATGACGATGTTTTGATCAAGGCCCAGATAATCAAATCCCTTTTTTATGACATCTCGGTTGCAGCCGGCAGCAAATCGTTTGTCTTTGAATTTCTTTTTTAATCCTTTCAATTCCATACCGTCGATGCCTTCGGGGCGCATGAGAGCATAGGCCATGATGACGCCGGTGAGTTCGTCTACGGTGAAGAGACTCTTTTCCAAGTCGGTTTTCGGTTCGAATTCATCGCTGCAAAGGCCCCAGCCGTGGGAAATGATGGAGTGGATGTCTTCTTCATCAATTCCTTCCGGTTCTAAAAGTTCACGGACATGATGACAATGTTCGTCGGGATATTTTTCATAATCCACATCGTGAAGATAGCCGATGGCTTCCCAGTGATCCCTGTCCTCATGATAATGGTCCGCCATGGCGCCCATGGCGGCGCTGACGGCCTGTGCATGGAGCAGGAGATGATCTTCCGTGGTGTGTTTTTTTAATATTTCTTTTGCTTTTTCTAAAGTGAGCTGACTCATGATGACCTCCTTTATTTATGAAATGGTAGTCTCGTTTTATATCTTTGTCAAATGCGGTTGTTTAATAGTAAGATAGAAAGAGATTATTTTTCTGAAAGGAGATTTTTCATGACGGCGATGACTCGGTTTATTGAAATGCTCAAAACTCATAACAAAATTGTTTTTTTCGGCGGAGCCGGTGTTTCTACGGAGTCGGACATTCCTGATTTCCGCGGGAAAAACGGTTTGTATAATCAAAAAAATGATTTGCCCTGGTCTCCGGAAGAAATGTTGTCTCATCATTTTTATGAAGAGCATCCGGAGGAGTTTTATACTCTCTATAAGGAAAGAGAGGGCATGATGCTTAATGCACGGCCGAACCGCGCCCACTACTCACTGGTAAGGTTGGAGAAAATGGGGAAATTGTCGGGGATTGTCACCCAGAATATTGACGGGTTGCATCAAAAGGCAGGAAGTGGGAATGTGATGGAGCTTCACGGTTCTATTCTTAGAAATATTTGTTTGAAATGCGGAAAAACAGTAGGAATGGAAGAATTTATCCGTCTTTGCAATCCTATTCCTCATTGTCCCGATTGTGGCGGCATATTGAAGCCGGATGTGGTGCTTTATGAGGAATCCCTTGATCCGAATGTCATTGATGATGCGATTTATGAAATATCCCGGGCGGATATGCTCATTATCGGAGGGACAAGTTTGGTGGTTTATCCGGCGGCAGGGTTTGTCAATTATTTCCGCGGTGATGCTTTGGTGATGATCAATAAGGATGCAACCGATCGGGACGGGCAATGCGACTTGGTATTTCGGGACAGCGTAGGGCAGATTTTGGAGGAAGGAGTCAAAGGACTGGAAAGTTAGAATTTTCCTGATGAAATGGTTTTTGATTAGACTATAAAACTTTATCGAAAAAAATCTATAAATTTGATTGACTGAATATATAAAAAAATTTATAATATAAAACAAGCATTAACAGGTCTGTGGTTGAAAATCGAAGCCAGTCGCAGGCGAAGCGATCCACTTAAGATGTCCGAAGGACATTGAGCATGGTGCGGTTTAGAGGTAAGTCCTGCCGAGAAAATCGAGAGGGTTAGTAGTGAGAGGAATTCCGGGTAGCAAAAACTCCAGCAGGCGGGTGTGGGGGCAAAAACCAGGTCAGCTGTTTATGCTTTCCAATTGAAAAGTAAAGGCCGGGAACAAAAGAAGTAGTCATGAAGGATTTCTAAAGAGAGGGCGGCATCGGTGGAAACTGCCTGAAGTTGTCATGATGAAATGCATTTGTGAGCTGAAGAGGGGAAGGAGTTTTTCTCTGGTATCTTCTTACGTGAATCTGCGTTAAGATGGAGCGGCTTTTTAGCTGACAGAGTGGAATTGCGGGCCACCGTCTCTGTGAGACGGGGTCTTTTTATTTATGTGTTTGTATTGGGAGGAAAGTTATGGAAGAAATAAAAGTGTACGATACGCTGACCGGAGAAAAAAAGATTTTTGAACCGATAACACCGGGGGAAGTAAAGATTTATGTCTGCGGGGTGACGCCTTATAATCATCCTCATATCGGGAATGCCCGTCCCGCTGTTACATGGGATGTCATCCGGCGGTATCTGACCTATATCGGATACAAGGTGACTTTTGTACAGAACTTTACCGATGTGGACGATAAGATCATCAATAAGGCAAATGCGGAAGGAACGGACTGGAAAACCGTTGCAGATCGGTATATCGATGCGTATTTTAAAGTCATGGATGCCATGCATATCCTTCGGGCCGATGTATATCCCCGTGTATCCGATCATATGCAGGATATCATCGATATGATCACCTGCCTGATTGAAAAAGGTCATGCTTATGTTCTCGGGGAAGATGTTTATTATGATATTTCCACCTTTGAACATTACGGCGAATTATCGGGAAGAAAAATAGATGACATGCTTGCCGGTGCACGAATCGAAGTGAATGAAGGCAAGAAAAATCCCGGAGATTTTGCTCTGTGGAAGGGAGCCAAACCGGGCGAACCTTTCTGGGAAAGTCCTTGGGGAAAAGGCCGTCCCGGCTGGCATATCGAATGCTCCGCCATGTCCGTTCATTATTTGGGAAAAACTTTTGATTTCCATGGCGGCGGCAGTGACTTGATATTCCCTCATCATGAAAATGAAATTGCCCAGACAGAGGGCTGCACGGATTGCAAATTTGTCAATTACTGGCTCCATAACGGATTTATCACGATCAATTCGGAAAAGATGAGTAAGTCTCTGAACAATTTCTTCCTTGCAAAAGATGTGCTGGAAAAATATTCCGGCGATGCACTCCGTTATTTCCTTCTTTCCGTCCAGTACAGAAATCCTCTGGATTATTCTCAGGAACGTTTGGATGAATCGGAAAAGAACATGGAACGTTTGAAAGAAGTGATTCGCCGCATCAAAGAATTGAAGGGAAGAGAAGGAACAGAAAAGACGGAAGAATCGGCTGCTCTTTCAGCGGCTGCGGAAACGGCAATGAAAACTTTCCATGAGGCGATGGACGATGATTTCAATACCGGCATGGTTACCGGCGCCCTGTTCGATTTGGTGAAAGCGATTAATATTTACGGTGCAGCTTGCGACGGCGGTATCGGTGTCGACGGAGAAGCGGTTTCCAAAGCTTATGATACGCTGAAAACCATTATGGATATTCTGGGCATTTTGGAAAGAGAATGGAA
Organism: uncultured Dialister sp.; assembly: GCA_900545785.1. Lineage (GTDB taxonomy): Bacteria > Bacillota > Negativicutes > Veillonellales > Dialisteraceae > Dialister. The sequence continues at coordinate 24,253 of URAA01000002.1, forward strand.
AGATGAAGGCGTGGCAGATGATAAATCCTATAAGGAACTGATGGATGTCATTTTATCGATCCGCCAGAAAGTCAGAGAAGCCAAATTATATGATCTGGCTGACGAAATACGGGACAGATTGGGAGAAATCGGTATTGTGATCGAAGATACCCCTGCCGGAGCAAGGTGGAAGAAACGTGGACTTTAAGAGGGTCGTTTTCTTAAAAAAACAAATGGCAAATAAAATGGGACATATGGGAGAAGAGCTGTCCGAGCAGGATGTATTTTCCATGGATGCTCTTACTCTTGCCTATATGGGCGATGTCTGTTGGTCCTTTTTTATCAGAGAAAAGCTGATTGCCACAGGAATTTATAATGTACAGATTTTAAACAGCCTTGCCTCTGAAATTGTATCGGCCCGCAGACAGAGCCGTATTCTCTTTGAAATCAAAGAACTTCTATCCGAACGGGAGCTGAAGATCTGTAAAAGAGCAAGAAATACAAATTCTTCGGTGCCGAAAAGTGCGACTGTAGAGGAATATAGGGAATCTACCGCTTTTGAAGGGCTTTTGGGATATTTATATTTATCCCGCCAAGAAAAACGTCTTGATTTTCTGATGAATCGTGCACTTACTTATGTAGCGGGAGAGTTCCGAGATGAATGATCGTACCTATGGCAGAAGCGGAAAAGAATCCAAGGGAGCGGAAAGGAAGAAAAAAGTCCGCCGTCCCGGGGAGGAAGCGCAAAAATACGGATCAAGAAAAAATTCTTATGAAAATGATCTTATGATCGGCGGAAGGAACAGTGTGACCGAATTTCTTCGATCCGGCAGAGTAAAAAAGATTTTTGTAAAAACGGGTAAAAAAGACGGACGGCTCGATGAATTGATTGCTGAAGCAAACTCTTCGGGAATTTCCGTCCATGAAACAGAAGAGTCGGAACTGGATGCCATGACAGGCGGGATCCGTCATCAAGGCGTGGCGGCATTGTTGAAACCTTATGAATATGCCGATTTGAATACTCTGCTTGAAAAAAATCAGGAAAAAGATCCTATTCTTATCCTTTTGGACGGAATGGAAGATGTGAGAAATTTGGGAGCGATCGTCCGTACGGCGGAATGCGGCGGAGCAACGGCCGTGCTTCTTCCGAAGCATAAAAGTCCGCCCGTCACTGCGGCAGCCATGAAAACGGCGGCAGGGGCATTTGCGTATCTTCCGGTTTGTCAAATCGGAAATATACGGCAAACACTGGAGTTTTTGAAAGAGAAAGGTTTCTGGGTCGTAGCGGCCGATATGGACGGCGATATCATCTATGAATCAAATTTAAAAGGACCGCTTGTTATCGTTATGGGAGCAGAAGGAAAAGGAGTCAGTCCGCTGACGAAAAAAATGTGTGATTTTTCCGTGCGGATTCCCATGAAAGGAAAAGTTTCGTCTTTAAATGTTTCCGTAGCGGCGGCTCTTGTTTTATATGAAGCCCTTCGGCAGAGGATGTAGCATGAAAGATTTATATCTTGTTGACGGGTATAATGTCATATTTTGGCTGCCTCAAGAATTTGACAAGACCGATTTGGAATCAAGCCGCAAAAAATTAATAGATTTGATGCAGGATTACGGGGCGCATAACAATGTGGAAATCATCGTGGTTTTTGACGGGAAAGGCAGATCTCTTCAAGCGGAGATAGAAACCGTATCTTCCTGTTTTCACGTGGTTTATACGCCGAGCCGCATGACGGCGGATTCCTATATCGAAAGAGAAGCATACCTCAGAAAAGAGGAATATCGATCCATTTTTGTCGTGACCTCCGACGGAGCGGAACAGAACCAAGTATTGGGAAACGGTGCTTACCGTATGGCGGTAGCCGATTTGGTCCGTTCATGGAATGAAGACAAAAAGGTGCAGTCTGCTTTTATAGAGGGAAATAACAGGGCAAATCTGCGAAGTGAAATCGGAAGAAATATTCCTCTCGAGATACAGGAAAAATTAAACCGCCTCAGGAAAAAATAAAAAAGCTTTTCTTTATTTTATTGACCATATCCCATCCATGTTATATACTATTGTTTGACATTACGTTTTGTGAAATTTCTGTATCTTTCGGGATACACAGGAGGATGTACAGTGAAATATGCATTAATCGGATTAACCATGGTGGTGGCCTTATTTCTGATCATCATTATCGTGTCTCAGGAATCTAAACAACCCGGTATGGGAAGTGCGATCGGAGGCGGTGCAGAAGGAATGATGGGCGGAAAAACCCGGGGCAAGGATGCGGTCCTTTCGAAGTTTACCGTTGTATTCGGCATTGCCTTTGCGGTGCTCTGTCTTATACTCGGGCGGTATATGAATACATTCTGAAATGGTTTGAGGGCTTGCTTGATCGCAAGCCTTTTTTATTTACAGGAGCAGAGGAATGGAAGAAAAAGAAAAGTTATCCTATAAACCCGGGACAATTTTACAGGGAGTATATAAGTCTTACGGGCCTAAATTCGGATTTCTTATTACTGACGAATTACATGAAGATGTTTATATTTCCGACAGAGATCATTTAAATGCCGTGAACAATGATATCGTGGAAGTCCGTACGAAAAAAAGCAGCAGCGGCCGTCATAAGACGGAAGGGGAGATACTTCGGGTTATCGAAAGAGGGGAAGATACTTTTGTTTGTACTTATGAGATGACCTCTTGGGGCGGGGAAGCCGTTCCGATTGATGAAAAAGTAAATATGTATATCCAAATTCCCGAAGGGGATGAAATGGGAGCCGTTACGGGAGCCCGGGTTATCGTAAAAGTGACCCGCTGGCCCGGCGATTATACCGACGCGGAAGGAAAAGTTACTGAAATTATCGGATATAAGGGTGATAAGGGGATCGATATCGATATTCTCATAGCGCAGCATAAATTGCCCCACATATTTTCCGAACAATTAATGGAAGAAGCCGACCGGCTGCCGAAAGAAGTCAAACCGGAAGAAGGAGTGGAAGATTTTCGCGAATTTCCTCTCATCACCATTGACGGCCCGGATGCGAAAGATTTGGATGATGCCGTCTATTGTGTGAAAAGAGAAAACGGACATTTCCAATTGGGGGTCCATATTGCGGACGTAAGCCGTTATGTCGTAAAAAATTCTTTGATTGATGAGGAAGCCTACCGTCGGGGTACTTCCGTCTATTTGGCGGATCGGGTGATTCCCATGCTGCCTTTTCAGCTTTCCAATGATTTATGCAGTCTGAATCATGATGAAGATCGCTATGCCATGTCCTGTATCATGGATGTAGGACCGGACGGAAAGGTCACGACGGAAAAAATCACTCCTTCCATTGTCCGTGTGGCCCGGCGCTGCAGTTATCCCGAAGTCAATCAGGCGTTGAATGAAGGACTTGCGGCAGATGATTTAAAACCATTCATTCCCCAGCTTCATGATTTGAAAGAATGCGCCGATGCACTCCGGAAAAACAGAACGGTCCGGGGGGCTCTTGATTTTGATTTCCCCGAATACAAAGTGATTTTGGACGAGGAAGGAACTCCGCTCCGCATTGATAAAAGAATTCGCGGCGACGGGGAAAAAATGATTGAAGATGCCATGATAGCCGCCAATGAAGCAGTGGCCCGTTATTTGGAGAGTCAGGGACATATGTCCGTCTACCGTGTCCACGGCAATCCGGACAGAGAAAAATTAAATGCTTTAAAACGGACGATGATGATTCTCGGCGTGAGTGAAAGATTGCCGGAAGAGCCGGAACCGAAAGATGTACAGCGTCTGATGGACAGCATTAAAGGGAAAGAAATGGAACCGGTCATCCAAGTGATGATACTCCGTGCCCTGCCTCAGGCATTTTACAGTACGGAAAATATCGGACATTTTGGGATAGCTTCGTCGTGCTATACTCATTTCACATCACCTATCCGCCGCTATCCCGACTTGATGGTACACCGTCTGATTCGTCAGTCTGTCAGCGGCATGTTGAAAAAGAACCGGATGAAGAAACAGGAAGAATTTTTATTCCGGGCAGCGGCTCATTGTTCGGAAACGGAACAAAATGCGACGGAAACGGAACGAGATGTAACAAGCCTTAAGATGACGGAATACATGATTCCCTTCGTGGGAGAGCCCTTTGACGGCCATGTTACGGGAGTGACCCGGTTCGGTATTTTTGTCGGTCTCAACAACGGAGTGGAAGGATTGGTTCATGTCGATTCCATGGATGATGACGAATATGTTTATCAGGAAGATACGATGACGCTGAAAGGAATGCGCGGCGGAAAGCGATATGCACTCGGAATGCCCGTCAAAGTGACATTGGCAAAAGCAGATAAGGAAAAACGGGAAATAGATTTCGTTATGGGAGAAATTCATTCCCCGCTGAATTTGGAAAGAAAAATAAAGAAGAGACCTTCCGGAAAGGCACAGGCTAAGAAAAAACTCAGGAAAGGCAGGGAGAAACACAAGAAATAATGGCAAAAGAAAAAAAAGCACCGCCGATTGCCGCCAATCGTCAGGCGTATCACAACTATTTCATTCATGAAACTTATGAATGCGGCATTGCTCTTACCGGTACGGAAGTGAAGTCCGTTCGCGCCGGCAAAGCCAATTTAAGGGACAGTTTTGCAAAAGTGCAAAAAGGAGAAGTATTTCTTTGGAATGCCCATATCAGTCCCTATGAACAGGGCAATATTTTTAATCATGACCCGCTCAGAACAAGAAAACTTCTTCTCCACAAAAAAGAAATATTAAAAATTGAAAACACTTTAAAAACAAAAGGATATACGTTGATTCCTTTGAAAATGTACTTTCATCACGGGAAAATAAAAGTGGAAATCGGTCTTGCTACAGGGAAAAAATTGTATGACAAGAGGCAGGACATGGCGGCAAAAGCAGCCAAAAGAGATTTGGACAGGCGGATCAAAGAACAGCGGTATGATTAAATAAAAGAAAAGCGAGTTCCCTTTGCGGAGAAACTCGCTTTTTTTTATTTTTGAATGATCGTTTCATTTCGTTTTATGGTTCTTGTCATGTCGCTGTGACCCGTCAGCTTAGTTACGGGGTTTCCTTCCTCCAAGAATTTGACCTCTTTTACATCGGGAAATTCCGTCAAAGTATTTGCCACAAGGGCGGTAAATAATTCTTCTGCCGTGGCGCTGTTTCGCAATTCATTCAATTCTTTGGAGAAATTGACGGTAGCAATGCCGTCTTTGACTTCCACTCCGATAATGCTCAAATTTTTGGGAAGAAGAGGATATTTCAAGTTTCTGTCCCGGGAAATCATTTCCGTAAGAGCTGCTTTATGGAGATCTTCCTTTGTTTTTACTTTCACTTGAACAGGCTTGACCTTCAGAAAATCGGAGGTAACTTCATAAACGGTCAGAACCGCTTCTTGTTCCTTCTCGGAAGTGACGGCCGGGGCCGGCTGAGCAGGAGATGCCGGTTTCGGCGTTTCATTCCACAAACTGCAACCCGACAGAGCGAGGGTCAAAAGACAGAAAGCAGATAAAATATAAGTTTTTCTCATAATATCTCCTTATTTGATCTGAGTGAAATAATCGACAAGACCGTTGAACAGACTTTGGGCAACAGTTTTCGGCGCCCACCTTGAAGTAAGCATCTTTATACGATGTTCATTGGTGATATATCCCAGTTCCAAAAGGACCGACGGCATGACGGTATGGGCGGTGACATAGAAATCATTGCTCCTTACGCCGCGGTTCGGGAAAGATAGATCTTTCATGAGCGACCGATGAAGGGTGTGCGCCAAGAGTAAAGAGCCGTCGCTTCCGGCATAGTAATAGGCTGTAGCACCGTCTATGTCAGGGTTGCTGATGGAATCAATGTGAAGGGAAAGAAAAGCATGGGCATGGGCTTCATTTGCAATATCGCAGCGTGCCTGCAATTCCGCCACATCATCCGCATTAGGTCCGAAAACATCCCGATCGGATGTGCGGGTCATGACGACCTTGGCTCCGGCGGCTGTGAGAAGATCCCGCAAGGGAAGCGCAATGGACAAAGTGATATCCTTTTCGTAAATTTCTTTTCCCCGTAAGCGGCCGATAGCGCCCGGGTCAGTACCGCCGTGGCCGGGATCGATACAGATGACTTTTCCCTTCAGAGCCCGTTTGGCTTTTTCCGAAAGAGAAAGCTTTTCTGTTGTTGCCGGCTCGGCAGCTTTTTGTTTTTTATCCTCCGCCGAAGTTTTATCTTCCGGTTTGAAATAAGTTTTTTTCGCACCGACGATCGGTATATCTACCACCAGACGATGCGGTTTTCCCGCTTTCTTGTCGGGACGGAGGGCAAATACACGGATATCGTCTATACGCTGCGGTTTTGTCAGGAGAATATCCAGATAGGTATCCCCGTCTTTTTCCGAAAGAGTGGCAAAGTCGACAGCTCTGTTATCCATCTCAAATTGAGAAGCTACATTTTCTTTTCTCGTTTTTCTTAAAATGATTTGAAGATTTTTTCCTGCCTCGTCGATGGCGGCTTCCGCTTTGATCGAGCCGGACAGATCCATGGCGATACGTACAAAAGGAGGGTCACCGTCATTGCGGGAAGTCCAACGAAGTGCGGAAACGGCAGTTTCTCTTTCTGATGCCATGACAAAAGAAGTACCGAGAAAGAAGAGAGATAAAATAAAAAGAAACAGTGCAAATATTTTTTTCATGAAGCGCCTTTCTATAGTCGTTCAATCTTTTAACCGCTTGTTTATTTCATAATTTGTTGTTATTTATTATAACATGGATATACAAATATTATTGAATTTAAGTCAAAAATATCGCTAGGGCGATCAAAAAAAGAAGAAAAAGATCGAAATTTTCCATAAAATGACAGAAACCGAGTTTTGTAGTAAAATATAGTATGTATTTTTATAAGAAAAAGAGATAAAAGAGAGGAATTTAATGATATTTTTTAATAGCCGCCGTCGGGAAATCACTATTTCTATGGTTGTCCTCATGTTACTGTCCGTTATTTTTATGTCCGGCTGCATAGGGAATGCGGAAACGGAAAAACAGGAAAGCCAAACGGTTTCCGCTGAAGCGAAAAAAGAACCGTCTGTGGAGAAACGAAATTTCAAACCCGGCGTTGCGACAGTGAAACGTGACAGCACTGTAGAGTACAGTGTGCCTGAAGGCGTTTCCGTTTTGATGTACCATATGGTGGGGGATATAAAAGATAATTCGGCGGTGATATCGGAAAAAAATCTCCGGCGGCAGATGCAATATTTGAAAGACAATGATTATCATCCCATTACAATGGAAGAATTATATGATTATGTCACAAAAGGGGCCCCGCTGCCGTCTCGTCCCGTCTGCATCACTTTTGATGACGGTTATGCCGATTCGTACACCATTGTGTATCCCATGATGAAAGAATTCGGATATCCTTGGACCTTATTTTTGATAACTGATGATGTGGGAAGAGCACCTAACCGCATGACATGGGAGCAGCTGAAAGAAATGGCGGACAGCGGCACCGTGACGATTGCAAGCCATACACTGAGCCATCCGATGCTGCACAATTTAGGAACAAGACAAGAAAAAGAAAATGAAATCATAGGCGCCAATAAAGCGTTAAAATATCGTTTGGGTATCGATAATCCGTGGATTGCTTATCCCTATGGAGACTATGATGAAGAAGTCATCGATATCTGTGTCAAAGCAGGCCTGAAAATGGCAGTGACTACCGACTCGGGCCGCGTCCATGCAGGAAGCTATCCTTATGACCTGAAACGTGTATATATCGGAAATAATGTGTCCCTCACCCGTTTTGCGGAGAGGCTGACCAATGATAATTATGCACCTTTATAAAGGCGGAAAAAATGAAAAAAATTTTTCACAGTCTCACCTTCAAATTTATCATTGTCACTCTGATTTTCTTTATAGTGACATCCCCCATTGTTGTTTTATTCGGCCCTTTCGGTAATTTAAAAAGAGCCGTGGTGGGAGCCATCATGCGTTCCCGCCATCCTCATTACATCACGTGGCTCTTCAGCCAAGAGGAATTGAACAGCATTTTAGGGGTGGTAAAGACGACGGAACAGACAAAGGTACTGTCTTTCAAACCGAGAACGGATCCTACCTTGTCTTTGCAAAAAATTGAAACCACCCGCTTTGTAGGATATCTTTTGGAAATACCGAATCCGAAGCGCGTAGAAGTGGCAACGGCGGCAGATATTCGCGAAAAAGGAGATACCACCAGCCATATTGCGAAAGTTAACAATGCAGTGGCTGCCATCAACGGCGGAGGATTCTATGATCCCAACGGGACGGGAACGGGCCGTCTGCCTTACGGATTTATTCTCCATGAAGGAAAGTATCTTTTAGGGGAACAAGTCGACGATGAAGAAGAAGTGGATTTTATCGGTATGACGAAATCGGGCAATCTGATTGCCGGCACATATAATAAAAAAGAACTCCGTGAATTGGGAGCCGTGGAAGGTCTTACTTTCGGTCCGCCGTTGATTATGAACGGGAAAAAAGTCATCCGCAGCGGCGACGGAGGCTGGGGAATCAGTCCCCGTTCCGCCATCGGCCAGAAAAAAGACGGGACCGTGATGTTCCTCGTCATTGACGGGCGCCAGCCGGGATACAGCATCGGTGCCACCTTGGTGGATGTACAAAATATCATGTTTGAAAAAGGCGCTTATATTGCGGCGAACTTGGACGGAGGGTCCAGTACGACCCTTTACTATAACGGAAATGTAGTGAACAAACCGGCTGATCTTTTGGGAGAAAGAATGATTCCCACTGCTTTTATTGTCAAATAGGAGGCACAGTGAATAAAAAAACATCAGCTTTTATCGCTTGCTGCATCTTGGGGATAGGCGTGCAGGCCGCAGGATATATTTACCTTGATCAAGTCTTGTTTGCACCTCTCTCTGCCGATGATTACAGTGTTTCCGATGCAAAAGAACAGACAAGGGAAGCTTTGGACAAGGCGGGGCGGTTGCTGTTTTCATCAGTCAGTGTCAAAGGAAAGGCTTATTATTCCCACGACTACCACTATATGGCGGATGTATCGGAAGATGAGGTCATCATTTATAATTCGGACAGTATCCGTACGCCTCAGCGGGTGGATCTGAAAAATCAGGGAGTTTCATTTTTCCAGTGGATGCCTGACAGAAATCTGGCGCTTATGGCGCTCTATCCCATTCGATGGCGCGGAGGCCGCTGGGATGTGACTTTGGCAAGGTATAATCCGGAAGGTACGACTCATGAATCGGATGCGCCAATCCAAGATCTGCCGCGAAATGCAAAAATTGTAGATGTGGCTTATTCGACGGCGACCAATGCGGTATATATGAAAATGGAACTGGGGACGGGGCTTCACCGTATTTACCGAACCGACGCCAACTACGATACACGACGCATTTATGTACAGACTTCCCATATCGGGAAAATTGCCGTCTTTTATGATGAAGATAAATTTTTCTACGACGACAGCCAGAGAGGAATCATGTATCTTTTTGACGGAGATGACAGCGGTTGGCGCGTGATTTCTCCGCCGGGGCGGTTTCGTCTGATCGGACTCGGGCAGGATAAAACCATTTATGCGGTCAGGCTGAATTCCAAAGATGAAGTGGTCGGCTACTATACGGGACGCCTCGGCATCGGATTTGACGAAGTAAAAGAATTGGACACGCCCATAGATTTCAACTCCGTTACAGTCCATATGATTGAAGAAGCGGCAGAGGAAGCAGCGAAAAAAGAAACGGCTGCGGAAGAACCAAACCGGTAATCAAGGAAGCCCGACAATATACGGGCTTTTTTTGTGAAATTAATTTTTATAATAAAACAGGGCTGTAAAAATTTGATATAATTAAAAAAATAAATAAGAGGGAGAATCTATGGGAAAAATAAAGACCGGAGATGACAGGCTTATTGTGGCTTTGGATATGGCTTCTCCGAAAGAAATGAAATCGATTGTAAAAGAACTGGGAGATTCCGTTTCCTTTTATAAAGTGGGAATGGAACTGTATTATGCTGCGGGGAATGATGCTGTTTCATGGCTCTGTGATAAGGGAAAACAAGTATTTCTTGATTTAAAGTTATATGATATTCCTCACACGGTGGCACGGGGAATTTCTTCCGTCGCCGATCTGGGAGCCTCGCTTATCACAATTCATGCCGGCGGCGGGCGGATGATGATGGAGGCTGCGGCAAAAGCGGCTCACAAGGCGAAAAACCGCCCGAAAATATTGGCGGTGACCGTTTTGACTTCTTTTGATGATGTACTGTGGAAAGAAACGGGAGAAAATCTTTCCATCGGAGAAAAAGTACTTCATTTGGCGAAATTGGCGAAGGAATCGGGCGCGGACGGCGTCGTGGCATCTCCGAAGGAAGCAAAAGCCATCCGTGAACTTTGCGGTCCCGATTTTGAGATCGTAACCCCCGGAATCAGGCCCGCTTTTGCATCGGCAGATGATCAAAAAAGAGTGGCAACACCGAAGGCGGCTTTGGAATCCGGGGCATCCAGGCTTGTCATAGGAAGGCCGATAACACAGGCGAAAGATCCGAAACAGGCCTTGGCCATGATTTTAAAAGAAATTAAAGGAGAATAATGATGGAAAAAGATGCAGAATCTTTATTGAGGGAGACAAAAGCCATATTGGAAGGTCATTTCCTTTTGACAAGCGGACTGCACAGCTCGCTTTATGTAGAAAAATTTAATGTTCTTCAACATCCGGAATATACGGAAGAACTTTGCCGGATGATTGCCGATCATTTTAAGGATCAGGGAATTGTTACGGTCATCGGACCTGCTACGGGGGGGATCATTTTATCCCAAGTGACGGCAAGGCTGCTGGGAGTCCGTTCTATTTTTACGGAAAGAGAAAACGGAAAAATGACACTTCGCCGCGGTTTTCACATTGATCCGGGAGAAAAAGTCCTCCTTGTGGAAGATGTAGTTACTACGGGAGGTTCCATTCGCGAAGTTGTGGATGTAGTCAAAGAAGCAGGAGGAGATATTGCAGGAATCGGTCTCTTTGTGGATCGTTCCGGCGGGAAAGCGGATTACGGAATTCCTGCAGAAAAAGTATTTCCTCTGGTACGGCTGACTGTTCCGACTTATACGCCGGAAGAATGCCCTCTTTGTAAATCCGGTGTGGCACTTACGGAAAGAGGAAGCCACCATCTGAAAAAATAAAAACAATAAAATAAAATTGACAAAATAAAAAGACGGCGGAAAGGCCGTCTTTTACTATGGATTTTTATATGAAACTTACGAGGATGCTTCCTCCGTTAATTCGCGGATCAGATTATGAACCGTGGTTATCGTTTTAATCTTATAAGCATTGGCACCGCAAAAAATCAGCGCATTGTCCACATCTCCCCGAACGGCACGGATCAATGCCATGGTGATGCAGTAAGGAGTCGTTTTCGGGTCACAGGTTTTCAAGCAGTGAAAGCAGTTGCTTATGCTTGTACGGCAATTCCTTACTCTTTGTACAAATGGATTTAAAATGGCTCTTCCCGGCATATGGACCGGACTTTCTACAATGGTGATATCTTCTTTTTTTGCATGAATATACATTTCTTTAAAGCTTCTGGAAGCATCGCATTCTTCGGTAGCTACAAAGCGGGTTGCCATTTGTACGCCCGAAAGGCCTAAAGACAAATAATGAGCGATGTCGTTTTTATCATAAACGCCGCCGCCGAAAACAACGGGAATTTTTTTATTGTACTTTTCTTCAAAGCCGCGGACGACAGAAAGAATTTCTTTGATTTCATTTTCATAACCGTCATTTTCATGAAGCTTTATATCTTCTCTTGAATAACCCAGGTGCCCGCCCGCTTTCGGTCCTTCTATGACGACCAGATCGGCCGTCGTCTGATGATGGCGATCCCATAATTTTAAAAGAACACGGCAAGATTTGGCGGAACCTATAATCGGAGCGATTTTTGTTTTTGTTCCTCTCACATAGACGGGAAGATCCGCAGGAAGACCGGCACCGGAAAATATGATGTCTGCTCCGTTTTCGACGGCACATTTTGCATAATCGCTGTAATTATATCCTTTTGTCATGATGTTTACACCGAGGATGCCTTCAGGAGCGGTTGCCCTTGCTTTTTTTATATGGAAGGCAAGGGCTCGGCAGTTGGCTTTTATGGTATTTGTACAAAAATCCGGTTCATTAAAACCCGGTTGTGCGGCGGATATAACGCCGATAGCGCCCTCTTTTGCAACAGCGCCGGCAAGGCCCGAAAGGCTGATGCCTATGCCCATGCCGCCCTGTATGATCGGCACGGAGGCGGTGAGTTCTCCTATATGCAGTTCTGGAAATTTCATGATAACCTCAAAATAAAACAAAACAAATAAAATGTATAAGAAAATAAAAACAATTAATTACATGGTTTCTTGTATTTTAGTTTAAATAACGGGTTAAGTCAAGAATATTTTGTACAATAAAATAAAACAAAATATAAATAATTTTTAAAATTGGAAAATGGAAATTCTCATTTGAATGAATAAAAAAATATATCCTCTCCTACTTGCATTTATTTATCATCAGATGATAAAATAATAAAAAAATTAATTGAATTTTTTATAAATTGCAGTAAAAGAATTCAAAAAATACTGTAAATATCGAGTAAATATCGTTATAATATAGCATTATCGGCAGGTGATAAAAATGAGGAAAATCAAACTGAATAAGGAGGAGCGTCGTCATGCGATTGCCGATGTGGTCAGAAATAATCCCTGTTTGACCGATGACGATCTGGCCCGGCAGTTTTCTGTGTCGGCGGCGACCATCCGCCTTGACAGGCAGACTTTGGGAATTCCTCAAATGCGGGAACGGATGGAAAAAGCGGTAAGCGCTCATACGTCAGGTTTCCATGAAGAACTTCAAATTTTAGATTTGGAAAAAGGAAAAAAAGGACTGGCTCTGTTTCATACGACAGAAGCTATGGCAGATATGTCAGGTACGGTTTCTGCGGACCGGTTATACGGTGCGGCAGCAGAATTTGCAGAATCTTTGTCGGGGGAAGTTTTTTCGCCCGTGCAGGTGGGAAATATAAAATATAAAGAACCGGTCGGTCCGGGAGAACAATTGGTGATAAAAGGGAAAATTGCCCTGACGAAGCTGAATAAGAAATATATTTATGTCATCTTCTTAAAGGGGAGCAGCGAAGTATTCAGAGCCAAATTTATCATGGAAGTATCGAACAAATAAAGCGAGGCGTTTTATGAATAAAATTGCAGTAGATGCTATGGGCGGTGATTATGCACCTCTCGAAATTGTAAAGGGAGCGGTGCTGGCAGCGAGAGATTTCAAAATTCCCGTAGTTCTTGTAGGTGATGAAGAACAAATAAAGCCTATCCTTGTCAAACTTCAGGCGGATCGGGATCCGCTGATCGAAATACATCATGCGTCAGAGGTTATCGGTATGGATGAGCATCCGGGAATTGCATTCCGAAAAAAGAAAGATGCATCCATATCCGTAGGAGCCCGCCTTGTAAAAAGCGGAGAATGCGGAGCCCTTGTGGCGCCGGGGTCAACGGGTGCCGCCGTGACGGCAGGCCTTTTAGGAATAGGCCGGATAAAAGGGGTGGAAAGACCGGCTATTTTGACACCGATCCCCAATCAAAAAGGAGGACATACTTTCCTCATCGATTCCGGTGCAAGTACGCAGTCCAAGGCGGAAACACTTCTGCAAAATGCGATTCTCGGCTATGTATATGCCCATAAAGTTCATCATATAGAAAATCCGAAAATCGGCTTGCTCAATATAGGTACGGAAAGTACGAAAGGCAGTTCTGCCGTGACGGAAGCTTATGAATTATTAACCGCCCAAAAAGCGATCCCTTTTGCAGGAAATGCGGAAGGAAGAGACATTATGTCCGGAGAATTTGATGTGGTCGTGACTGACGGGTTTACGGGAAATGTAGTTTTAAAGTTCGGCGAAGGGGCGGCCAACCTGTTCTCTTCTTTATTGAAAGAATCTGTAGAAAAGGGTGGTCTCCGTGCCAAAATCGGTGCTCTTCTCATGAAACCGGCATTGAAACAATATTTTGTAAAACGCCTTGATTATGCGGAATACGGAGGAGCCGTTCTTATGGGGATCAACGGAGGACTTACCATCTGTCACGGAGCTTCTAAAGCCCGGGCGATCAGAAATGCGGTGCATAAAGCCGATGAATTTGCAAAAGCCCGTATCCCCGCGATGATTGAAGAAACACTGAAACAAATAGAAAGCGAAACCGATTAATTTTGAAAAACGATCGGCTGAGGAAAAATAATTGATGAAAAGAAATGGTTCGGCAGGTATTTTAGGAACCGGTCACTATGTTCCGGAAAAAGAATTAACAAATTTTGAACTTGAAACCATGGTGGATACCACTGATGAATGGATCCGCACCAGAACCGGAATTGAAACGAGGCATATTGCATCACCTGAGGAAAATACTTCCGATTTATGTGTCAATGCTGCCCAAAAGGCTCTGGAAATGGCAAACATCACCGCCGAAGAGATAGATTTCGTCATGGTAGCAACGGCATCGCCCGATTATGTCGTCCCTTCAACGGCTTGTCTTGTTCAGAATAAAATGGGAATGACAAAGGCGGGAGCCATGGATATTTCTGCAGGATGTACAGGATATATTTATGCTTTGACAACTGCGGCAAGTATGGTACAGGCCGGTATTTATAAATATGTACTTATCATAGGTGCGGAAATCTTATCCCGTCTGGTGGACTGGCAGGATCGCAGCACCTGTATCCTGTTCGGCGACGGTGCAGGAGCGGCGGTGATCGGCCCCGCTGAAGAAGGATTCGGACTTCTTTCATCGGATCTGGGCTCTGACGGAAGTTTCGGAAATATATTGAACATTCCCGCCAGCGGTGTTGCTGAAAGGGTCAGTCATGAATCGATTGACGATCGCCGCATTTATATCCATATGGACGGGCAAGATGTCTTTAAAGCAGCGGTAAGACATATGGAAAATACGACAATGACAGCTCTCGGTAAAGCGGGACTGACAGGAAAAGATATAGATATGTTCATTGCTCATCAGGCCAATGACCGCATCATCCAGGCTTTGGGAAAAAAATTGGAAATCCCTGATGAAAAATTGTTTGTCAATGTAAATCGTTATGGAAACACATCGGCCGCTTCGGTGGGCATCGCTCTGGATGAAGCAGTGAGAAGCGGCAGGGTAAAACACGGAAACAACGTAGTTCTTACCGGTTTCGGTGCCGGACTCACCTGGGGTTCGGATGTGATGAGATGGATTTGATTTTCCTGTTGTAGAGTATTGGATGAGGTGATATTTTGAAAACAGCATTTCTTTTTCCGGGGCAAGGTTCCCAAAAAGTAGGTATGGTTCGCGATTTATATGAAAAATACGATTCCGTCAAAAAATTGATTAAGGAAGCGGACGATACCTTAGGATTTTCTATTTCTCAAATGATGTTTGACGGACCCGATACGGAATTAATGAAGACGGAATTTACGCAGCCTGCCATTTTGACGGCCAGTGTATGCTGCTTGACCGTTTTAAAAGAGCATGGTATCATTCCTGCCGTAGCGGCAGGGCACAGTTTGGGAGAATATTCCGCATTGGTTGCGGCAGATTCCCTTTCCTTTGCTGATGCAGTTCATACCGTGCATTTAAGAGGGAAATTTATGCAGGAAGCCGTTCCTCTCGGCAAAGGTGCCATGGCGGCAGTCATCGGACTTGATCCGACGAAGATCACCGATATATGCAGTTCGGTTTCCACCGACGACAAACCGGTAGAGGCGGTCAATTTTAACTGCCCCGGCCAAACGGTCATTGCCGGTGAAACTTCAGCCGTGGAAAAAGCTTGCGAAGCTCTTAAAGAAGGGGGAGCCAAGAGAGCAATCATGCTCAAGGTCAGCGCTCCTTTCCATTCCGTACTGATGGAACCCGCGGCTGTAAGATTGAAAGAAGTACTGGACACGATTGAAATAAAAGATGCATCCATCCCTGTGATTGCCAATGTCAATGCAAAAGCGGAAACAGAGGGAGACGAAATCAGAAAAAATCTGATTGCCCAAGCGGCCCATGCCGTACACTGGGAGGAATCGGTGCATACACTGATTGCAGACGGTGCCGGAATTATGATTGAATGCGGCCCCGGCACGGTTCTTTCCGGATTTATGAGAAAGATAGACAAGAGTATTCCGACCCATCATGCGGAAGACATAGCAACGATTGAAGAGACGGTCAATGCATTAAAGGAGGCAAGATAATGGAAGGAATCGAAAAAACTGCGCTGGTTACAGGGGCATCCCGGGGGATCGGCCGCGCCATTGCACTGGAACTTGCCAAAGAAGGATTTGCCGTTGCCGTGAATTACGCAGGAAGTAAAGAAGCGGCAGAAGAAGTAAAAAATGAAATTATGGCTGCCGGCGGCAAAGCATTTGTTCTCCAAGGCGATGTATCGTCCTCGGAAGATGTGGACAGAATTTTTAAAACCGTTAAAGAAGAATTCGGATTCCTTGATGTTCTTGTCAATAATGCAGGTATCACAAGAGATTCTCTATTGATCCGCATGAAAGAAAATCAATGGGATGAAGTGCTCGATACAGATTTAAAAAGCGTATTCCTCACGGTAAAGGCGGCAGGAGCGATGATGATGCGCCGTAAGAAAGGTGCGATTATTAATATTGCTTCCGTTTCCGGCATAACGGGAAATATAGGTCAGGTGAACTATTCTTCCGCAAAAGCAGGTGTTATCGGGCTGACAAAAGCGGCAGCGAGGGAACTGGCTGCCCGGGGAATCCGCGTGAATGCTGTCGCTCCCGGATTTATCGTAACCGATATGACGGATAAAATTCCCGATGACATAAAAGAAGGCATGCTCCATTCCATTCCGCTGAATCGTTTCGGCGCGGCGGAAGAAGTGGCAAAAGCCGTCGCTTTCCTTGCTTCCGATGATTCTTCTTATATTACGGGACAAGTTTTAAAAGTAGACGGCGGAATGGTTATGTAATATAATTTAACATGGTATAATTCCATTGAAAGGTGGTGAAAAGGATGGGGACTTTTGATAAAGTAAAAAATATCGTTGTAGAACAGCTGGGCGTCAGCGAAGCTGATGTACAGATCGATTCCACTTTTATTGATGATCTCGGTGCAGACTCTTTGGACATTGTTGAATTAATCATGGCTTTTGAAGAAGAATTCGATATTGAAATTCCGGATGATGCAGCTGAAAAGATTAAAACTGTACGTGATGCAGTTGATTACATCGAAAAGCAGATTCAGTAAGTTGACTGAACCATGGAGGGCTCCGGGAGATTTTCTCCCGGGCGGCCACTATGAGGAGAACACCTCAAAAAAGCGGACGGCTTTTCTCTGCTATCCGTTTTTTTGAGGTTTTGTCCGATATGGGGGATTTTCTTCCATGATTTAGAAAAATAATAATAGAGAGGTGTTTAAAAATAATGGAAAGACGAGTTGTAATTACAGGACTTGGTGCGGTATCACCCGTCGGGATAGGAGTAGAAGCATTTTGGAACGGCCTTCTGGAAGGCAAATCCGGCATCAATGTCATCACTGCATTTGATGCAAGTGATTTTCCCGTGAAAATTGCAGGAGAAGTGAAAAATTTTGATCCGACACTGGCAGGAGATAAAAAGACGATCCGCCACATGGACAGATATTCTCAATTTGCCGTCGCTGCAGCTAAAATGGCGATGGATGATGCGGGACTGGATATGGCAAAGGAAGATCCGAATATGGCAGGTACCGTCATCGGAACAGGTATCGGCGGTATCAATACCATGGAAGAAACAATTGTCCGTATTCAGGAAAAAGGACCGGCAAAGGTCAATCCTTTTGCTATTCCGATGATGATTGCCAATATGGCTTCCGGGCAGGTATCCATTACACTGGGACTGCAGGGGCCGGTTCTGACCGATGTCACTGCCTGCGCTTCCGGTACCAATGCGATCGGACTTGCGGCAAGAACGATCAAATACGGTGATGCGGATATCATGGTGGCAGGCGGTACGGAAGCTGCCGTTTCTCCGACACCCATGGCAGGATTTGCAGCCATGAAAGCGCTGTCCTCCAGAGACTGCCCGCCGGAAGAAGCATCCTGTCCTTTTGATGCCCGCCGTGACGGATTTGTTCTCGGTGAAGGAAGCGGCATTCTTATTTTAGAAGAATTGGAACATGCCAAGAAAAGAGGAGCCCATATTTATGCGGAAATCTGCGGATACGGCTCCAACGGTGATGCTTACCATATCACCGCACCGAAGCCGGGCGGAGAAGTGGCCTATATTTGTATGGAAAAAGCTTTGAAAGATGCAGGAATTAAACCGGAAGAAGTCGATTACATCAACGCTCACGGAACATCAACTCATTTGAATGATTTAAATGAAACATCGGCAATCAAAGAACTTTTAGGCAAACATGCTTATGAAATTCCCGTGAACTCGACCAAATCCATGACAGGCCATTTATTGGGGGCTGCCGGAGCCATCGAAGCGGTGGTTTGCGCTCTTTCTATTGAACATAACAAAGTACATCCCACCATCAATTTAAAAGAAAAAGATCCGGAATGCGACTTGGATTATGTTGCTGAAGGGGCAAGAGACGTAAAAATCAATGTGGCAATGTCAAATTCTTTCGGATTCGGCGGACATAATGCGGTGATAGTCATGAGGCGTTATGAAGAATGAGTCGGATAGAGGCGCATAGTCGGGAGCGTCTGATGAAAATTCGGGAATTTGCCGAGAAAAACGGTATTCCGCTGCAAAATCTCGAACTTCTGAATGTGGCGCTCACCCATACTTCTT
>URAA01000003.1 GCA_900545785.1 uncultured Dialister sp.
AAGGGTGCTTGAACAGGCGCCGGTCATCGTTTTCGTGATGAACAGAAAAGGAAAAGACTACAGAAAGCCCCGCACCATGGCAGAACATGTGGTGGAAATAGCCGACATAGAATCGGTGAGCGCCGCCATCCAGAATATGTGCCTCGAAGCAACGGCAAGAGGGATCGGAAGCCTTTGGACCTGCAATATTTTCTTTGCTTATGAAGAACTGAAAGAATGGCTCGCAAGTGAAGGAGAAATGGCAGCCGCCGTAGCCCTGGGATACACCGACAGAGACATACGCCCCCTTCCGAGAAAGCCCGTAGAAGAAATCACGGAATACAGAAGATAAAAAGCCGAAAGCGGTTCGGACTATAATAAGTAAAATAATATAATCGCAGAGAGATGATCCCGAGAGGGGTCATTTTTTATTGCCCTTCATCAAATAAAAAAAGGGGAAATTTTTAAGAAAAAAGAAACGCCCTTATGGAATATCTTTCGGAAGGAACAGGAAAGGAAGGGATCAAAAAGGAGCTGTAACTGAAATATGAGTTAAAAACACAATTTCATTACAGCCCCTTGCTTTATTTTATGCCTGCACTTTATAAATCGGCGGAGAACAGGAACGTATAAAAAAAGCCTTGATTTTTCGTTCACCGCTTCCTTTGAAAGGGAGATATTACTTTTCAAAAATCATCGGCGCGGATCGGAAAAAACACATCTGCCGGATCGGAAAAAACGTATTTGCCGGAGGAAAAAGTTTCTGTCAGAACAGAAAAAACATACCTGACAGATCGGGAAAAACATATCTTGCAGACTAAGAAAAATGCATCTGAGAGAACGGGAAAAATGCATCTGTCGGAGGAAAAATATCCGATAAATCGGGAAAACTCTTCCTATGATTTCACTCTCGGGAAATGAGGAAAAAGGAAATATCATTTTGGAATATTCATCGGGAGGCTGTAATAGGAGGTACATAACAGATAGAAGGGATGGAAAAGCAGAGAAAAAAAGAAAAAGCCGGGACTGTTTTCCACGGCGTTTTGCAACATATGAAATTTCTATAAATCATCGGCGCGGATTTGTTTTTCTCCGGAAAGATCGAAAATTTCTCCGTATACGGGGCCGTAGGCCGCATTGGCAAGGGCTTTGATCGCCCACCCGCAGTTTTGGTTGCCGCAGTAGATGTAGCGGCTTGCGACGGAGACCACATGAGTCCTTCCTTTCATGGACTGCACCACCGGATCGGCTAAAAATTCTCTTTTATAACGGTTTGTATTTCTCAGGTCCTGCGGACGGTCGGCGGCGACGAGGAAAAAGTCCGGATCCGATTTCAGCACCATTTCTTTGGACAGATAGTCTCCGTTTTTGAGGCCTGCTTTTTCGATGGCGTTGTTCACTTTTGCCCTTGTCAGGTTGGCGTGAAACATGGAGCCCGGGCCGCCGTAGCTTTGCATCTGGGAGACGAGAAGGCCCGTCGGGTAGGGAGGCTGTATAAAAGACAGCTTTTCGTTGATTTCCGCAAGGTCGGCTTTCATTTTTCCGATGAGCTTTTCTCCTTTTTCTTTTTCTCCCACGGAAGAGGAAATGAGGCGGATTGCGTTTTCGATTTCTTCATGATTGTTCGGGCTTTTGCAGACCACTACGGGATAGCCGAGGCTTCTTGTCATTTCAAGGGTGTTGCTGTCTGCCGTGTCGGCAAGGATGAGGAGATCCGGTTTCAGGCGGACCAGCATGCTCATGGAAATATGGCCCCCGGGAAGGACGGTGTATTTGATATCTTTCACTTCATCGGAAACGAAAGAACCCATGGGATCTTTGGAAAGAACGTTCACCGCTGCGAGATGATCGGAAGGGACGAGGCCCAAAAGAATGGTATCGAAAGCGATCTGGGCGGCAATGATCCGTTTCGGTTTATGCGGTATATAGACTTCCGTTCCCTGATAGTCCGTGACGGTATATCCTTCCGCCGTCTTTTCGGCGGTCGTCTTGGGAATGGCACAGCCGGTGATAAAGAAAATGGAGCATAAGAGGGAGAGACAGATTTTAAGAAGGAAGGACATGAGATCACCTGAGTGTTTTAATTTATATCTAAGTTTATAAAAAGAAATCTTTATTTTAATTTTATATTCCTATAGTGTATAATAATTGAAACACCAATCTGATTTCAAGTATCAGGGAATGAAATATTTGAAATTTCAGTGAAAATGACAGATGAGGAGACTCATAATGATTCAATCCGACAAGGGAAAAGTTTTATTTCTTCTGGTTCTGGCAGTCCTTCTTTTTCTCGTGGCGGTCTTTGCTCTTCATAAGGGAGCGATTGCCGTGCCGATGACGACGGTTTTTCATGAAATGGCAAGAGGCCTCGGCCTGCCGTTTTCGGTGGGAACGGTGCCGACACAGGAACAGACGGCGGTTTTCTGGTATATCCGCATGCCCCGTATCGCCGTTGCCGTTCTGGCAGGTGCCGCCCTTGCCGCATCGGGAGCGGTCATGCAGGGGGTATTTTCCAATCCTCTGGCCGATCCGGGGATCATCGGCGTTTCGTCGGGCGCATCTTTCGGTGCGGTCATCTGTATTTATCTTGGCCTTACGTCGGTGTCCATGTACTATATGCCCGCCTTTGCTTTACTCGGGGCGGTTTTTTCCGTCCTTGCCGCCATTTTCCTCACCCTCCGGAACGGGCGGATGCCGCCGATGAGCCTTCTTCTCGCAGGGGTGGCGGTGAGCATTTTCCTCGGCGCCATGACAAACGGTCTTCTTACTTTTATGAATGAATACAGGCTGAAAGAATTTCTTTTCTGGATGGTCGGCGGTCTCGACTACAGAAGGTGGGAACATGTGACGCTTGCTTTTGCGCCGATTCTGTCGGGCCTGTTTGCCTTGATCGTCCTTGCCCGTCATCTGAATGTCCTCTCTCTCGGGGAAGCGGAAGCAAAATCACTGGGTATGAATATTCTTCTCTACCGCTCTCTTTTTCTTTTCATTGCATCCCTCATCACTGCCGTGTCGGTCTGCGTGAGCGGCATGATCGGTTTCGTCGGCCTCGTGGTGCCGCACATCATCCGCATCCTCATCGGCCCCGATCACAGGATGCTCATCCCCGGGGCGGCGCTGTCGGGCTCTCTTTTCCTCCTTCTCTGCGATACGCTGGGACGGATCATCGCGGCGCCTTTGGAAATACGGGTAGGCATCATGACCGCCGTCATCGGCGCGCCCTATTTCCTCTACCTGATCCGGAGAATGAGAAAACACGGAGGCATGATATGATGAAACCGTTCGTACTGGAAGCGGATCGCATCTCCGTCTCCATCGGCAAAAAAGACATACTGAAAGACTGCTCCCTTCAGGCAGGAAAAGGAGAATTCATCGGGATCATCGGGCCTAACGGTGCAGGGAAAAGTACCTTCCTGAAAGCTCTTCGGGGAATGATCCCCCGCCGCTCGGGAGACGTCTTCATCGAAGGCAAAAATGAAAAAGAGATGAAAGAAAAGGAAATTGCAAGAAAAATTGCTTTCATGCAGCAGGAATTCCGCACCAATTTCAGCTACAAAGTAAGAGAAATCGTTCTTTCCTCCCGCTATCCCTATCTGGAATGGTGGCAGAGGGAAGATAGTAAAGATAAAGAAATAGCGGAAAAATGGATGATTTATACAGGCGTTCTTCCTCTGGCGGAGTCGGCGATACAGGCGCTTTCCGGCGGAGAAAGGCAGCGGGTCATTCTTGCAAAAGTTCTTGCTCAGGAGACGGATATCCTTTTCCTTGATGAACCGACGGCATCCCTTGATCTGCAGTATCAGGAAGAAAGTTTCCGCCTCTGCCGAGATTTGGCAAAAAGAGGAAAAACGATCATCATGATCTGCCATGATCTGATGATGTCCGCCCGATGGTGCAGCCGCCTCGTCCTTCTTTCCGAATCGTCCTTCATCGCCGACGGCGCCCCTCATGAAGTGCTGACGGAAGACAATCTGAAAAGAGCCTTCAAACTGGATTCCCTCATTTACAAAGATCCCATTTTTGACCGCCTCTCCCTTTACACCTATAAAGGCTGTGACAAAAAAACAAAAAAAGTCCTCCTTCTCGGGGACGGGGCGGAAGCGGTGGCGCTTATGCGGAAACTTTTCCTCCGAGGCTACGACGTTTCCTGCGGCCGTCTTCGGGAGAATACCCTTGCCAAAACGGCGGCATCCTGCTTCCACATACCCGCCCTCGCTGAAAATGATCCGCCTCTTTCGGAAACATTCACCGCAAATTTCCCGATCATTTTGAAATACGGCGCAGGTATCGACGAAGTGCCGGAAGGAACGAGGGCGGACGTGTACGGCGAAGGCAATATGCCTTATGAAGAAATATCGGATAAAATAGAAAAAGAAATATTATAATCTTAGAAAAATGGTGAAAAATCATAAAATTATAAATCTTCCCCCATCCTCCGCTTCGGGGGATTTTTTATTGTCGTATTGACAAAAAACGGCCTCGGGAAGTCAGATTTTCTCTTGGGAAATGCGGTTCTGAAAAAAATTTTGTAAGGGAGGAGAAACGGGGGAGATCGTTTTTTTGAAAATGACTGTAAGATGACAATCTTTACTTTTCTATGACAGGAAAGAGCGTTTGTATACCCTTTGTCATGAAAAATAAAGCTCCTCTTTCTTTTGACGGGGAAAGAGAAGAAAAAGCAGATTTTGGCGATATTTTTGTATTAAGGCGTCCTTAATCATCCTCTTCGGGAGGGTTCTTTTTTTTGCTTCTATACTTTGAAATACCGCTCCCTCTCGGTGAAAATGAAGGTTTTCCGACTTCTATGAGAAAAAGAGATTTCTAATCCATATTTTTCTTGGAATATACAAGATATTATCTGAAAGTTGTCATTCCCTCTGTATACTGAAAATCAGCAAAATATTTTTTCAGGAGGATACTATGAAAAAAAGTTGGATGAAAGCTCTCATTTTCAGTTTGGCAGCCGGTTCCGCACTGATCGGAAACGTCTATGGCGCTTCTGCAGCGGATATCCGCATTTTACCGGTAGACACCGCTAAGTTCTGGGCGGGAGCTCGTTTTGATTTCGATGTGGAGGTTTCCAATGCGGCGAAGCTTGATGCCGTGGATATTCAGATTAACGGACAGCCCGCAAGCAAAGTTCTGGGCAAGAGTCTGGTTAAAAAAGATCTTGGAAATGGAGTTACGTCTTTTCGGGCAGATGATGTAACCTTCAAAAACCCGGGCGATCTGGTGGTTACGGTCAACGTAAAAGAAGGTGCAAAAGTATCTTCCTCTACTGCCAAATATAAGGTAGTCAATGAAAAAGCTCTCAAGAGAGCAAAGAACGTCATTCTTTTCGTCGGCGACGGCATGTCCCTGCCGGCTCGTGAAATAGCACGTATCATTTCCAAAGGCCAGACGAACGGCAAGTATAACGATATCCTTGCTATGGAAAAATTGGAACACAACGCAGTCATCACCACCAGCGGATATGATTCTCTCGTGACGGACTCGGCAAACTCCGCTTCCGCTTATGCGACGGGCCATAAATCCGTAGTCAACGCTATGGGCGTATATGAAAACTCCACGAAAGATCCTTTCGATGATCCGAAGGTAGAAAACCTTTCTGAAATTCTGAAAAGAACAAAAGGCATGTCCATCGGCCTTGTGACCACCGCAGAATCCACCGATGCGACTCCTGCAGCTATGGTCGGCCACACCAGAAGAAGAGCGAACCAAGATTTCCTCGCTAAAGACTATCTGGAAGATTACCACCGTCCCGATGTCATCCTCGGCGGCGGCTCGGCTCGTTACATTCCTCAGTCCGCAGCAGGATCGAAGCGTAAGGACAATGTGAATGTCATCGAAGAATTCAAGAAAAAAGGATATACTTTCGTTTCCAACGCGGAAGAATTGAAAAAAGCTCCGTCGAACAAACCGATTCTCGGCCTTTTCCATACTTCCACCATGAACGTATACATTGACAGAGAAATGCAGAAAGATCCGAAAGTTCTGAAAGCTTTCACGGATCAGCCGAACCTCGTCGATATGACAAAGAAATCTCTTGATATTCTTTCCCGCAATGAAAACGGCTTCTTTGCCATGATCGAAGGTGCTTCCATCGATAAGCAGCTCCACGTCATGGACTGGCAGCGTGCGGCTTACGATACCATCGAATTTGACAAAGCCATCGAATATGCAGTGAACTGGAGCAAGAAGAGAGGGGACGACACACTCATCATCGTCGTTGCCGACCACTCCCACGGCGTTTCCATCAGCGGCACTTATCATGAAAGAGACGGAAAGAAAGGAACCGAAGCAGTCAGAGTTTATGCCGATTCGACCTTCCCCACATTCCGTGACAGAAACGGCGACGGTTTCCCGGACAATCCCGATCCGGACGTTACACTTGCCATTCAGTATGCAAACCATCCGGAATACTATGAAAACTATCGTTTCATGAAGACTCCGACTCCGCCCGCTCTTGCAGTGAATGAAGGAGACGTGAAGAGCTCCAAGGCAAACCCTGCCCGTATTCCGCAAGGACAGCAAGGCCAGCTCATGCCTGCGAATACACCGAAATCGGATCCGCAGGAAGTCCATTCCGCAGATGATGTGCTCCTCAATGCAGGCGGCCCCGGCTCCGAATATTTCCGCGGCGTCATGGATAATACGGAAGTATTCTTCGGTATCCTTCGTGCCCTCGGCATCGATGCGAATAAAAATAAATAATGAGATTTTTGCTTAAAAAATTTCTCACTATACTCTTTTCAGTCTCACTCCTCACCGGGAGCGCTATCCTTCCAGTATCGGCAGAAACGTTATCTTTTGAAGAAATGTATTCAGGCTGGTCGGAGGGGGCGCTCCTCTTTTCGGAGAAGCTGAAAAATCTGGAAGGCGAGGAAGTGACCGTGGCAGGCTACATGGCGCCGCCGCTTACGCCGACGGTGCGCTTCTTTGTCCTGACGGAAGTGCCCATGTCGGTCTGCCCCTTTTGCAGCAGCGATGCGGACTGGCCGGACAATATCATCGTGGTCAAGGTGAATGAAGATATCACCGCCCTTCCTTATGATGTGCCCATTACGGTGACGGGCATTTTGGAAATGGGAAGTGAAACGGACGAAGAGACGGGCTTTGTCAGCCAAGTCAGAATCGACAGCCGTTCCATTTCCGTAAACTGAGGAAACATTTTCATACACCATCGGCGCCCCTCCCGAAACGGAGGGGCTCGTTTTTTACAAAGGAGTCTTTCTTGATAGAAGTGAATCATCTGATCCGGAACTTTTCCGATCCGTCGGGACGGGAATTGCGGGCACTGACGGTGGACAATTTCAGACTGCAAAAAGGGGAAGGAGCCGCCCTCATCGGCCCGTCGGGGAGCGGAAAAACAACATTTCTCCACTGCCTTTCGGGAATTCTTGCCCCTACGGAAGGGGATATCCTCATAGAAGGACGGAATATTTCCGCCATGACGGGAGAGGAAATTTTGAAATGGCGCGCTTCTTTTGTGGGATATATTTTTCAGAAAGCCCTTTTGATCCCGTGGCTCACCGTTTTTGAAAATATTGAAATTTCCGCCGATATGGCAGGAAAAAAGAAATCTCGGAGCGACATAGAAGCTGTCCTTGAAAAAGTCGGCCTCGGCGGTTACGGAAAAAGGATGCCTGCCAAACTTTCCGGAGGAGAACAGCAGCGGGCCGCTTTCGTAAGAGCCGTCATCAGAGAGCCGCAGCTCATCCTTGCCGACGAACCCACATCGGGCCTTGACTATGAAAACAGCGGAATCCTTATGAATCTTCTCCTTTCCTACCAAAAAGAAAAAGGAGCGATGCTCATTTGTGCCACCCATGATCCGGCGGTGCAAAATCTTTTTGAAAAGAAATTTTATCTCACGAAAGGAGGACTCCCGTGTACCTGAAACTGGCATTTCTCTCCCTCTTCCGCAGGCCTCTCCGGCAGGGACTCCTCTTCCTCATCATCGCTCTTTCCTGTGCTCTTCCCGTTTTCCTTCTCCAGATGACGGGGGGACTTTACAGAGGCATCAACCGCGCGGTCGAACCTTTTCCCATACTGGCAGGAGTCAAAGGATCGGCGTACCAGCTCATATTGAATACGATTTTTTTCAGAGACCGTCCTGTTGGAAATATTTCCTATGAAACGGTGGAAACACTGCGGAAGGGCGGAAAAACGAGCGCCGTCTACCCCCTTGCTTTCGGCGACAATTATCGGGGATTTCCCGTGATCGGCACGGAGAAAGAAATATTTTCCTATCAGCCGAAGAAAAACGCTCCCCCGTGGCTGCGGCTTTCCGAAGGAACAATTTTTGAAAAAGAAGGAGACGCCGTCATCGGAAGTGAAACCGCCCGCCTCTCGGGACTTTCCGTAGGAGACACTTTCCGATCCATTCACGGCGCGGCGGCGCAGGGCCGATCCCATGACCATGTAAGCAAAGTGACGGGCATTCTTGCCCCTGCAGGCGGCCCTTACGACAGAGCGATCTTCGTCTCCCTCGAAGATGTCTGGGAAAGCCATCATGCGGAACTTACGGACGGAAAAGGAGAAGTCACCGCCCTTATCGTCAGCCCGAAAGGGTACAAGGAAAGCATGCAGCTTCTTTCGGAATACCAAAGAAATAAAGATGTGCAGATGATATTTCCCTCCCAGTCGGTGATTTCCCTCTACCATGCGGCAGGACAGAGCAAAGAATTCTGGCAGATCTTGGTGATTTCCATTCTTGCCCTCTCCCTTGTGATCACCCTTCTCGTCCTTTACTGGAGCAATGCGGGACGGCTTTCCGAATTTGCCCTCCTCAAAGCACTGGGAGCAGGAAATAAAGATATCACCGTCATGATTTTGGGAGAAGAAGCGCTCCTCCTTTTCACGGGATCACTGGCAGGCTGGCTCTCCGCTTACGGTGCAAGCGTCATGGCGGCAAACATGATCTCCCGCCACGCGGCGATCGTCATGGACACCGCCCCCGTTCCCGAAGGACTTCTCATCATCCCCGTCATGACCATAGCAGGCACTCTCGCAGGCCTCATTCCTGCCCGTATGATAAGAAATAAAGATATCTCCGGACATTTGTAATACATTTCTCAGCCGAGAAATTGATAAACGAGTGCCATAAAAAAACATAAAAAGCAATAAAAAACCGCCCCGAAGTCAGACCGGCTTCACAAGGGCGGTTCATTTTTTGTATGCGATTGTTATTGATTAATTCTTTTTCATCTCCAAAAGATTTCCTTTGGCATCGAAGAAGCCCGTATATTTTTCTCTTGCCCCTTCGATATTGATCACCGCTTTATAGCTCCGATCATCGATATAGTAAATATAATTCAGCATTTTATCTACTTTGCCGTTTTCGATGGATTTTGCTTTTTCTTCCGCTGCTTTATAAATATCGGGGATTTTGCCGTAGTCAATGCTGTCTATGGGCATCACATTGTCATCCATGTCTCCGTCGCCCGTAATTTGTACAGGGGCAGGGGCGCTCCATTTTCCGTTCTGGTAGGTATAATGATTGACTTGGTCCTTTGAGCCGGGAACCAGTATATCAATATCTATCTTATTTCCTACGCCTTGTAAATCAGTGATCAGTACATTTTGAAAAACTTTGACTTCTTTTCCTTTTAAATCCGGTGTTTCTTTCAGTTCTGAAATAGCTTTGGCAGCAAGGCCGGGTTCGGTAAATATACTTTTGCTTGAATTCCCCGAGCCGCCGCAGCCGGGGAGGACGACCAATGCGAAGAGCATAAAGAACAGACCGATTAATTTTTTCATCCTGCACCTCTCAAATTTTAAATAAAATAAAAAAATATTATATTTTCATATTATCTTATTCATAAGGAATATACAAGAGATAATCGGAGAAAATCAAAAAAAAAGAGTAAAATTTTGCATATTAACATATACTCCGATATATCGTCATATATCATGAATTACTTCTATATATCGGGAAATACAATATCTGTCCCATAGCGGAGAGGAGAAGGATTGATATAGGGAAATTCTGATGAGAGGGAAATAATTTCAAATCACGGAGAAAGAAAAATGCATCCCTCAGTTTGATTTTTTTACAACCGGCAGATGTAAAAAAAGACAAATCGGAGAAGGTTTTGGAAAAGACAGAAGGGATCGGAAATTTGACAAAGAACGGAAGATTTCAGGAAGGAAGGGAGAAAATCAAAAAAGAGGACAGGAATAAGATTTCTTAATCGGGAAAAATAAAAAAACTCCCGACAGGGGAGAAATTTCATAAATAGGGTGAAGCGGAACATCGAAGAAGATGGTAACGGGAAAAAGGGAAGCCGTTTTCTCAAACCTTAAACGGCAATTTATGATAATGACAGCAAAGGGAATGTTATAAAAACAATAAAAAACCGATCTCCAAAAGCGGGTTTCACGGCTTTCGGTGTCGGTTCTTTTATCGCTTATTTCTCAGTTATCTTTTGCAAGGCACCGGACTTCCAAAAATGCCCGGCTCGGTTCCGCTTTGATGTTGCTTTGCGGTTATTCTTTTTCTAACCGCTCCAAAAGTGGACAATAAAAAACCGATCTCCAAAAGCGGGTTTCACGGCTTCCGGTGTCGGTTCTTCTATCGCTTATTTCTCAGTTATCTTTTGCAAGGCACTGTAATTCCAAAAATGCCCAGCTCAGTTCTGCTTTGATTTCTTTTTCGATTTCTTCTGTTTCCAAATTTTCCAAAACTTCTACTTCGGAATTCATCGGGCTTCTCCTTTTTTTAACAGAAACGTATTATTATTCTTATGTACCACTATATGCCCTTTGTTTGGGGCGATCCAATACTTTTTTGCATCGACTGCGGCGGATACAGGCAAAATTTATCATAGATGAGGAGATCCATGTGTAAATACCAATCGATTGCGGATGTATAGACAGAATGGGGAATTTTAAAGGATACATAGATTACTATGCATATTTTATTTATTAAATTTAAGTTAAAAACCAAAAGAAAGGGTTGCCGAAAAAATAAATTCATAATATAATCAAAGGCACAAATTCATATCGGTGGATGATGCATATAGGAGAAAGCGCGAGCTTACCGTAGGAGTGAAACTCTCAGGTGCCCTTCGGGGCGGTACCATATGCGGACACACTCTGGAGAGTCTCTAGGATATTTCTAAGGGCGCCGAAGGTGTAAGGACATGAGTCCCAATCTCTCAGGCAAAAGGACAGAGCATAATCATGATTTTTCATGATCCTTTATTTATGATCCCTTGGCGTATTTCCGGCTTTCAGAGTTCTGACTTTGGAAGCCGGTTTTTTTATTCTCATTAAGGGAGGCATTTTTTATGGATTATCTTGCGATTTTAAATGAAATTGACAGTTTCATCTGGGGGCCGCCGCTGCTGGTGCTGCTTGTGGGGACGGGCATTCTCCTCACTGTCCGACTGAACCTGCTTCAGGTTTTCAAGTTGCCCAAAGCTTTAAACCTTATTTTCAGGGCACAAAATGCGGGTAGCGGAGATATCGACAGTTTCAAAGCTCTTTGCACCGCTCTTTCGGCAACGGTGGGAACGGGAAATATCGTCGGCGTTGCCACGGCGATTCATGCAGGCGGCCCGGGCGCTCTTTTCTGGATGTGGATGGCAGCCTTTTTCGGAATGGCGACGAAGTATGCCGAAGGGCTTCTGGCGGTCAAGTATCGTGAGACCGATGAAAAGGGAGAAATCGCAGGGGGGCCCATGTACTATATCAAAAACGGCATGGGAGAAAAATATAAATGGCTCGGCACTCTCTTTGCTGTTTTCGGCGTCGGCGTCGCTTATTTCGGTATCGGTACTTTCGCACAGGTGAACGCTATCGTAGATATCACAAAAATGACCCTCGGCGTCGATCCCGTCTGGACGGCGGTGATTCTTACCATTCTTGTAGCGGCGATCACCATCGGGGGTCTTCAGTCCATCGCATCGGCAGCAAGCAAAATCGTTCCTGCCATGGCAGTGATTTATCTTATCTGCACCACGGGAGTGCTTATCGTATTTGCCGAAGAAGTTCCCGCCGCGGTGGCACTGATTTTGGAAGCTGCATTCACACCGACTGCGGCGGCAGGGGGATTCCTCGGCGCCACCGTCATGATGGCTGTCAGAAACGGCGTGGCAAGAGGGGTATTTTCCAATGAATCGGGCCTCGGCTCCGCACCGATCGTAGCGGCGGCGGCAAAAACAAAATGGCCTGCCGAACAGGGGCTGATTTCCATGACGGGCACTTTCATCGACACCATCATCATTTGTACCTTGACGGGTCTTACCCTCGTGGTCACCGGTGCATGGAACGGCCCTGAAAACGGGGCGGCTCTCACCAATGCGGCCTTCACCGCCGCTTTCCCCGCTTTCGGCGGATATATGCTCATGGTGGGTCTCGTCCTCTTTGCATTCACCACCATTCTCGGCTGGAATTATTACGGTGAAAGATGCATGATTTACCTCGTCGGTGTCAAAGGCGTTCTTCCCTACCGCCTCATTTTCATTCTTCTCGTGGCAAGCGGCGCGTTCCTGAAATTGGAAGCCATCTGGGTTTTGGCGGATATCGTCAACGGCCTCATGGCGATACCGAACCTGATCGCCCTCATTTTCCTCTCCGGCATCTGCGTGAAGGAAACAAAGAAATATATGGATCATTTGAAAACGGGAAAAGATTACGAAGAATACGAAGACTGATTGATTTCAAGAAATGCTGCTCCGAAAGGGGCGGCGTTTTTTTTACGGTATTTTCAAAAAAAGAAAATTTTCACGGTGACATTCTTTTCTTTTCC
The DNA here is from genome assembly GCA_900545785.1 of uncultured Dialister sp. Lineage (GTDB taxonomy): Bacteria > Bacillota > Negativicutes > Veillonellales > Dialisteraceae > Dialister. The sequence continues at coordinate 12,737 of URAA01000003.1, forward strand.
GTGGTATAATGACTGAATTGTACAGAGAAAAAACTTCTGCCTGTGATATAATTAAGTATATGTTTTTATAGCGGATGTCAGTTGAAAAAGGGGACATCCCTTATTTTTGAGAAAGAGGAGTCTTTTGGAGAAGAAGGTAGTGATCCGCTGTACGTCTTCCCAGCGGGACGAAACGGGACAGTCGGAAGATGTGACTTTGGATACGCTCGGTGTCTACGGCGAAAAAGAAGGCTGCCGCTATATCACCTACGACGAAACGTCCCTTTCCGGCATGGAAGGAACGACGACGACGATCCGCCTTTATGACGGCAGGGTGACTCTTTCCCGAAGAGGCAGTTTCGTTCAGGAAACGGAGTATATCCCGGGAGAAGTATCCCGTTCCGAATTTATGACGCCTGCAGGGCCGATGGAACTCATCACGACCTCAAGAGACATCATCGATACGGTGAAGGACGGAAAAGGACAGCTCCGCCTTGTTTATGATATCGAGATAAAAGGACTTTTTAAACATTTGAATGAAATTGTTATTGATATAGGGGAGGCGCACGAATCGTCATGGAAGTCATAGAAGAATTGAAGACGATGATTGAAGAAGCAAGAAATAAAGCGGTGGAAGCGGGAGAACTTCCCGACGGTGAATACGGGCCCGTTCAGCGGCCGGAAATTCCGAAATCAAAACAATTCGGCGACTATTCTTCCAATGCGGCGATGCAGTGGGCAAAAACGGCACATATGCCGCCTCGGGCGATAGCGGAAATTCTTGTGAAATATATGAAATCCCCCCTTCTTTCCAAATGTGAAATAGCCGGCGCAGGATTTATCAATTTCTTCCTCACTGCCTACACGGTGTACGGAGAACTGAGAAATATCCTTGCTGCAGGGCCGTCTTACGGCGATCTGCCGAAGGATAAGAAAGATAAAATCCTTGTGGAATATGTTTCCGCCAATCCGACGGGGCCGCTCCATATCGGCCATGCAAGGGGTGCCGCTTACGGTTCCGCACTGGTGAACCTTCTCCGCGCCGCAGGCTATGAAACGGCATCGGAATATTATGTGAATGATGCGGGCAACCAGATGGAAAATCTCGCCAAGTCCGTGGATGCAAGATATCTTCAGCTCCTCGGAAAGGATGTCGATTTCCCCGAAGACGGCTACCACGGCTACGATATCGTGGAGACGGCGCAGTCGATCATCGACAGGGACGGCGACAAATATCTTTCCCTGAGTGAAGAGGAAAGAAGACATATTTTCAAAGAACTTGCTCTGAAAGAAAAGCTGTCCATTTTGAAAAAAGATTTGGAAAATTTCAATGTTACTTTCGATCATTGGTTTTCCGAAAAATCCCTCTATCCGAAACAAGCGGAGGAGGCGGTGGAGCAATTGAAAAAAGAAGGCCTCCTCTATGAAAAAGAAGGGGCTTGGTGGCTTGCGACGACGAAAAACGGAGATGACAAGGACAGGGTCGTCATCCGTGCCAACGGCGTGCCCACCTATTTCTGTTCCGATATTGCTTATCTTCCGAATAAAATCAAGAGGGGCTACAACAAACTCATCGATATCTGGGGGGCGGATCATCACGGCTACATCATCCGGATCCATTCGGCAATGAAATTTCTCGGCTACAATCCCGATGATTTTGAAATTCTCCTTCTCCAGATGGTGACTCTCCTTCGGGACGGAAAGCCCGTGAAAATGTCGAAACGGACGGGAGAATCCGTCACATTAAGGGAACTCATGGAAGAAGTGGGAAGCGATGCGGCACGGTATTTCTTCTGCAGCCGCACCTTGGACAGCCAGATGGATTTTGATATCGATTTGGCGAAAAAAAGATCCTCCGACAATCCCGTTTACTATATCCAGTATGCCAATGCCCGTATCCACAGCCTTTACAGGCAGGCGGCGGAAGCGGGTATTTCCGAAAAACCTTGGGATGCGGTGGATTTTACCGTACTTACCGAAGAATGTGAACTTGATTTGGTCAAAAAGATGGAAAATTACCATATGCTCATAGAGGGGGCGGCTTTGGAAAGAGCGCCTCAGCGGATCGCCAAATACGCCTATGAACTGGCAGGGCTCTTCCATCGTTTCTATAGAGAATGCAGAATCATCGGAGTGGACGAAGAAATCACTCATGCCCGGCTGGGTCTTGTCACCGCCGTACAGTATGTACTCGCCCACGCATTGGCTATCCTCGGAGTTTCCGCTCCGGAGCGTATGTAAAAGGAGGACAAATGACAAAGTATATTTTCGTAACCGGCGGTGTCGTATCATCTCTCGGAAAAGGCATCACTGCCGCATCTCTGGGCCGCCTTTTGAAAAACAGGGGCTACAAGGTCACCATTCAGAAATTCGATCCTTATATCAATATCGATCCCGGCACGATGAGCCCTTATCAGCATGGCGAAGTATTTGTCACCGACGACGGGGCGGAAACGGATCTGGATCTGGGCCATTATGAAAGATTCATCGACGAAAACCTTTCCAAAGCATCCAGTGTCACCACGGGAAAGATTTACCAGTCCGTCATCAACAAGGAAAGAAAAGGGGAATATCTGGGCTCCACCATCCAAGTCATTCCTCATATCACCAACGAAATCAAGGACAGAATTCTGCGGGTCGGCAAAAATGACAATGCAGACATCGTCATCACCGAAATCGGCGGCACCGTCGGGGATATCGAATCGCTCCCCTTCTTGGAAGCCATCCGTCAGGTGAGAAAAGACGTGCCTCACAGATCGGACGTCCTCTACATCCATGTCACCCTCGTCCCCTACATTGCCGCTGCAGGAGAACTGAAAACAAAACCGACCCAGCACAGCGTCAAAGAACTGCGCTCCATCGGTATCCAGCCGGACATCATCGTCTGCCGCACCGTGGAAGAACTGTCGTATGACATGAAAAGAAAAATTGCCCTCTTCTGCGACGTTGAACCGGAAGCGGTCATCAACAATCTGACGGCGGATACGATTTACGAAGTGCCCCTCCTCATGGAAAAAGAAGGACTCGACCATATGGCGCTGAAAAAACTGGATCTGGAAGACCGTCCGGTGGATCTGAAAGACTGGAAAGACATGGTGGACCGTATGACCCACACGGAAAAAGAAGTGGAAATCGGCCTCATCGGAAAATATACGAAACTTCACGACGCTTATCTCTCCGTCGTGGAAGCCCTCTACCATGCGGGATTCGAACTGGGAACGAAAGTGAATATCCGCTGGATCAATGCGGAAGAACTGGAAGAGAAAAAAGTAAATATGAAAGAACTTTTCCACGGACTTTCGGGCATCGTCATTCCCGGCGGATTCGGCTACCGCGGCGTCGAAGGAAAAATCGACACCATCCGTTATGCAAGAGAGCATAAGATCCCCTTCCTCGGCCTCTGCCTCGGCATGCAGGCGGCAGTCATCGAATTTGCAAGAAATGTCTGCGGCATCAAAGAAGCAAACTCCTCCGAATTTGTCCCCGAAGGGAAATATTCCGTCATCGACATCATGGCGGATCAGGAAGACGTCACGGAAAAAGGCGGCACCATGCGCCTCGGCATTTACCCGTGCAAACTGAAAAAAGGAACGAAAGCAAGAGAACTTTACGGCGACAAAGAAATCGTTTACGAACGGCATCGCCACAGATACGAAGTGTCCAACGAATTCCGTCCCGAATTGGAAAAAGCGGGCCTCGTCATCGCAGGAACCAGTCCCGACGGACGCCTCGTGGAAACCATCGAGCTGAAAGATCATCCCTATTTCGAAGCGACCCAGGCCCATCCGGAATTCAAGAGCCGTCCCAACAGACCGCATCCCCTGTTTCACGGATTTGTGGAAGCGGCGCTGAAATATAAGAAATAAGAAAAGAAACCGAAAAATCCGCTTTTTTGAAGAAGGCGGATTTTTTTCTGCTCAAAACAATGGAGATGAAAAATATCTTTTTATAAAAAATCCTTTTGGAAAACAAAACTGATATAATAGGAAAGACTTGAAGAAAAAGAAAGGAGACATCATGGAAGCGGCGAAAATTTTGAAAAAATATTTCGGCTACGACGAATTCCGTCCCCTTCAGGAAGAAGTGATCGAAACGATCCTTTCCGGCAAAGACGTTCTTTCCGTCATGCCTACGGGAGCAGGAAAATCTCTCTGCTTTCAGATCCCCGCTCTTCTTTTTCCTCACGGAACGATCATCATTTCTCCCTTGATTTCCCTCATGAAAGATCAGGTGGAAAGCCTTCGGGAATCAGGCGTGCCTGCGTCATACGTCAATTCCACCGTGCCCTATGAAGAATCCATCGAAAGGCTCCGTGATTTATACAGGGGCAAATTGAAAATTCTCTACATGGCGCCGGAAAAACTGGAACCTGCCTATTTCACGGAATGCCTCGTCAGAGTGCCTCTTTCCATGGTGGTCATCGACGAAGCGCACTGTGTTTCCCAATGGGGCCACGATTTCCGCCCGGGCTATCTGAAAATAAAAACATTCATCGACACTCTTCCGGAAAAACCCGTCGTGACCGCTTTCACGGCGACGGCCACCACCCTTGTGGAAGAAGATATGAAACGGTGCCTCGGCCTTGAAAAAGCAGTCATATTCAGAACGGGCCTGGATCGGAAAAATCTCTCCTTCCGTGTCCTTTCAGGGACGGATCGGGAAGATTTCATTCTCCGGTACGTGAAAAATCATAAAAAAGAAAGCGGCATCATTTATTGTGCCACCAGAAAAGCAGCGGATGAAATTTATGAACTCCTTTTGAAAAACAAAATTTCCGCAGGACGGTATCATGCAGGGATGGACGAAGAAGAACGGCGGCGCATGCAGGAAGATTTTTCCTTTGACCGCATCTCCGTCATAGCGGCGACGAACGCTTTCGGCATGGGCATCGACAAGAGCAATGTCCGCTACGTCATCCATTACCAGATGCCGAAAAGCATGGAAGCTTACTATCAGGAAGCAGGCAGGGCGGGCCGTGACGGTGCGGCGGCGGAATGCATTCTTTTGTACAGCGGAAAAGACGGACGGATACAGGAATACCTCATCGAAAAAGGAAACGCCGAGGAAGAACAAAAAAGACGGGACTATGAACGGCTGGAAGGAATGATCGGCTACTGCAACACCACGGAATGTTTGCGGAATTATATCCTCCGTTATTTCGGGGAAAAAAGCGATATCCCCTGCGGCCGCTGCGGAAATTGCAAAAATGAAGCGGCAAAGACGGATATCACCGATGTGGCAACGCTCATTCTGAAAACCGTCGGCGCGCTGAAAGGACGATACGGAAGCGCCGTCGTTGCCGATATTCTCAAAGGAAGCCGGTCAAAAAATATCCTTTCCCGAGGACTGGAAAAAACGGCGTCTTACGGAAAACTGTCTCATGAAAATATAAAACATATCAGAAACAGGATAGAAACTTTCATTGCCGACGGATACCTGAAACGGGAGGGAGAATTTAAAATCATTTCCCTCACGGAAAAAGGGAAAGCCGTTCTTGCGGAAGGAAAAAATGTGTACGGCCTCGCACTGGGCGGAGAAGAAATGACCGCCAAAGCGGCAGCGGAAAAAGAAAGAAGACTTTCTCCCGAAAGTTCCGATCTTTTCGACAGGCTGCGGGAACTCAGAAGCGCCATTGCCAAAGAAGAGCACGTGCCGCCTTTTGTTGTATTTTCCGACGCCACCTTGGAAGACATGGTGCGCCTCCGTCCCGTGACGGAATCCGCCATGGCGGAAGTGCGGGGAATCGGTGCGTTCAAATTGAAAAAATACGGCAGACGTTTTATGGAAGCGATCCGAGGGAAAGACAAAGAGGCGGAAAAGAAAAAAGCCGATCCGCCGTGGAAAGAAGAAACCATCTTTACCGCCCTCTCCCGTCTGCGCCTTGCGATTTCCAAAAAAGAAAAGAAAGCGCCTTTCCAAATTTTCTCTGACGCCGTTTTAAGAGGAATGATAGAAAAAGAAGTGAAAACGAAAGACGATCTACTTGCCGTCAAAGGAATCGGACCGAAAAAAGCGGAACAGTACGGAACGGCATTCCTGAAAGAACTCCGCCGGTCGGAAGAAAAAATAAAAGAATATATTCCCGAGGAATGAAAAATTTCCTGAAAAATAATCGGGAAATTATTTGCAACAAAATGATAGAAATACAGAAAAAACAGTCCATGAAAAAAGATCCGCCCCGACGAGAGCCGATCTTTTTTTACTTGTTATTTCATTATTTATCAGTCTGTCATTCCTGTTTTTTTGGAAGAAGGAATCCGTATTTTTACGGGATATCAGCTTTTCGGCGAAACGGATGATGCCGCATATTTCTTCAAAACACTTTCGATATCTTCTTTGACGAGAGGGCCCGCTTCCTTGGAAAGACTGAATTTGGCATCCAAAATGCACCATGTGGCAAGAGCGCCCGTGAAATGAGAGAGGAAAAGCTTTGTCAGAAGATCCACCGGCGTATCTTTTATGAGATACCCTTCATCGATTCCCTGCTGCAGAATGGCATAAATCCGGCGGTATCCGTCTTCAAAACGGGCGGTGCTGTTTTCGATCATCTTCGGATCCGACACGGAACGGAGCCACTGGCGGAGAAGATTGACACCCATCCATTCCGCTTCATGAAGAAGTTCCATGAAATAATGGGACAGTTTCTTTTCCGGCGACCCTTCCATCTCCATCGTAGCGGTAAAAAGCTCGAGCAATTTACTGAAAGTCAGCTCCTGCACCACATTTTCCTTCGCTTCAAAATAATGGTAGAAAGTGCCCTTTGCCACCCCTGCTTTTCTGGTGATATCTTCAACGGAAACCTTTTCAAACCCTCTTTCGCTGATGAGTTCTTTTGCAGCGTTCAGCAATCTTCCTTTCGTCCGCTCCGCTTTTTTTGTAAATGCCATGGTAAATGCCATGCCCCGACTCCTCTCCGATATTTGACGTCCTAAGTATATATGATGGGGAGAAGTAAAGCAATGACCAAAAGTCATTATTAAAATCACTCATCAAAAAAGGGGGGACGAGGCGATGACGGAAATATCTATATATTTTTTAAATTTTTGGTATAATCAGAATATAAAAGAAAAGTTATTTTTAATCATCCGTATCGGAGGGAATGCATGGACGACGACCATATATGGTTTGAACTGATCATTATTATTTTACTTGTACTGGCAAACGGTGCCTGTTCGCTTACGGAAATCGCCATCGTGGGCGCGCGGAAAACAAAACTTTCGGAAATGGCGGAAGAAGGAAAAAGAGGCGCTCTTCAAGCGCTGGAACTGTCGGAAAGAAAAGAAGAACTTTTTGCGACCATCCAAGTGGGCATCACCACCATCGGCATCGTGACGGGTATGTTTTCCGGTGCTTCTCTTGCAGGACCTCTGGCAGACGTCCTCAGGGATATTCCTTCCGTGGGAGCTTATCTGGCACCGCTCAGCATGTTCATCGTCATGGCGCTTGTCACCTATTTCACCTTGATTATCGGAGAACTTGCGCCGAAATGGATCGCCGTCGCCCATCCGGAAGAAACGGCATGCCTTGTGGCAAGACCGATGATTATTTTTGCCGCCCTCTGCAAACCCCTCGTCCTTTTAAGCACTTGGTCCACCAAAGTGGTGGTGACCATGATGGGCATCCGCATGGGAGAAGGCGAACCCGTGTCGGAAGAAGAAATACGAGTCCTCCTCCGCCAAGGCGCTCTCTCGGGAACCATCGACAAAGAAGAACCGGATCTGATCAACAATGTATTTGAACTGAACGATCTCACCGCGGCAGACAGCATGACCCCCCGGACACAGCTCGTATGGATCGATCTGGAAGACAAAGAAGAAAATATCTGGAAAGACATCAAAGAATCCGCCCATTTCCGCCTTCCCGTAGGAAGCGACTCACTGGACGATTTCAAAGGGATCGCCGACATGAGCGAAGTCCTCATGGACCAGCACAACAATCCGGGAAAATCCATCAAAGCATCCGTGGTGGACACCCTTTACAAACCCCTTCTCATACCGGAAACACTGATACTCACCAAAGTGCTTGCCCTCTTCAAAACACAAGGCGTCCACGAAGCAGTCATCATCGACGAATACGGAACACTCTCGGGCCTCATCACCCTTCACGACGTACTGGAAGAAATCGTGGGAAATATGCCCGGCGACGAAGAAGACATATTAGAAGAACAAAATAAATTCATCCGCCGGACAGAAAATTCATGGCTCGTAGAAGGCCTCTGCACCATTGACGAATTCAGAGAATATTTCCGACTGGAAGAAGAACTCCCCGGCGAAGCGGAAGACGACTACAAAACACTCGCAGGATTCATCACCTACCTTTTCGGATATATCCCGAAAGAAACGGAAAAAATCAAATACGGCGATTTTACATTTGAAGTCATAGACTGTGACAATCGGAGGATAGACAAAGTGCTGGTGACACGGGATCCCTCCGGAAAGGAATAACATGGACAGAAAAGAAATATCATTAACGGAAACCCTTCGGGCGATACGGGAAGAACTGAAAGAAAATAAAGCATTCCTCCAAATGTCGATGACCGAATCCGATCCGGAAGCGCGCCTCATGGAAGAAAAAAGAATAGAAAACGTACTCACCTTGGCAAACGTCATGGAAGAAATTCTGGACAACATCATAGAAAACGAATTTGCCGAAAAAGAAACGCCCCCTCGAACCGTAGAAGAAGAAATCAAAAACTTTGAAGACAATTTAGAAAAAAGAAAAGCAGAAACAGAAGAAGAATGTTACGCCGCAGAAGAAGAATTCGCAACCGGCAGAACAGGAAAAGAAGAACCGATCGACCTCAGGGACGAAGAATACGAAGAAGAGCAGGAAGAGAAAAAGAAGAAAAAAAAAGAGAAGAAAAGCAAAAAAGATAAAAAGAAAAAGTCCGAAAAATAAAAAATATAAAAGGTAAAGAAAAAAGAAATAAAGAAAGTAAAGGAAATAGAAAAATAAAGAAACAAAAAGTATAGAACAAAAAAAGAGCCGCCCGAAAAAGGCGGCTTTTGGTTTGAATGGGACAGATTGCTTTTATTCTTGAAGTTCTTTTTCTTCCAGATCTTTAAGTGTGATTCCTTCTTTCGTTTTCCAGTAGATTCTGCCGTTTATGTTCGTACCGAGGACGAATTTAGCGGCATAAGAGGGGCTGTTGAAAAGGCGATTTTTGGTCAGCTTCCCGTCTTTGATTTCTCCGTTGGCTTTACATTTATCCCTCAGTTCTTTTATGCTGTTCCTCAGACTGACCGAATCAACTTCTTTAATCATGCTTCCTTTCAAGACGACGAATCCTTCATTGGTCCGCTTGCCTTCCGCATGGATTGAGATCTTTGATTTCGTTGGTTTTACCTCTAAGTAGAATATTTCTTCTTTCGGAGCTACAGGTTCTGTTTCGGTTTTTTCATCTTCGAGTGATACAAAAACTTTATATCCCAAGACGCCGAGAAACATTTTTGCATATTCTATAAAATATTCCAAGCCGGATTTTTTTCCTTCCGTCACATGCCCCGGATTCGGATCATTCCCGTTTCTGACTTTGTATCGGTCCGCTTTTATCGCTAAATTGGTAAATCTGTTTTCAAGGTAAGATATTTCCGTAGGTCCGAAGGAATTGTTTTGTGTCGTTATCATGACGGCATCGGTAAAATCGGAGCCTCTTTTTACATGTTCCTCTACTCTGAAAAGGACTCCCTCTCCATTTTTTCTGACTCTTGCCTGACCGATATACACTTCATCTTCTCCGTCATTATTTTTACCGAATAAAAAATAGACGCCGCTTCGTTTCAAATCCTGTCTGTCTTTGCATTTCTTAAGCTGTTTTCTCGGAATTTTATAGACAACGCCCGTCCAGTTTTCTAAAGTGCACTTTATCCTGCCCGTAACGTCTCCGTCTATTAAAAACACTTCAAAGTTTTTTCCCAGTTCCATGTTGCCCTCCCCGGTATTTGATTTTCTTGCTTTTATTATATCAGAAACAGACGGTTTATTTCTTTAAAGAAAAAAAGAGCCGCCCGAAAAGGCGGCTTTGGGTTTGGAAAAATTTCTTATGAAGATGGTTCATGAAATTTATTTTTCAGAATGTTTCCTGTGAAAATGATTTCTATAAAAGACTTCTTGCGAATTGTCCGTGAAAGGTTTTTATAAGATCTTCAGTCGGTGATGGTGCCTATGCCTTCCGTTTCTGATTTTTCTACTCTGATCGCTTCCAAGTGATAGAAGGGGGCGGTCATGCGGCCATTCAGATGAACCGTTGCTTCTCTCAGGATGCCGTAGACTTTGATCCAGGTGATGCCCGGCTTCCATCCCGTGAAGTTTTGATCGGAGGTGAATTCGAAATCTACATATCCTCCCGTGCAGTACGGACAGGTCGGGCCGTTTCTTCCGACGAAGTAATGACCGTTTATGGAAAGGAAATACCCTTCTATGAGAACCGTTTTGTTTCTGTAGTCCCGGAAATTGATGTACCAGTCGTTGATCTGTGTCATGTACAGTTTGTCGCCGACGATGATGTCGATGTGATCATAGTCGAAATTTCTTCTGTCTTCTTCCAAATCGTAAGGGTATTCGAAACGGGGATAATTTTTTTTCTCGCTCTGCCGATTTTGCGGCGGGATCGCAGGTTCTGCAGGCGCTGCGGAGTCAACGGCGGCAGGTTCGTTATTGATTTCCTTTGTTTCTTTCTCTTCTTTTCCCTCGTTTTGTGTGTTTTCTTCCGCCTGATTTTTTTCTGGTTCTCCCGCTTCTTTCACGGTTTTTCTTGTGATGACCGGCGGCTGATTGTTGATTTCCTTTTCATTTCCGCATCCGCAGATCAGAAAGAGGGAGAGAAGGGCGGGGAGGAGAAGGATTTCTTTTTTCATGGGAGGCCTTCTTTCATTTTGCGGAGAAGAACGGCGGCAAAGAGGAGGAAAATATCCGTCATGACGATGGAGGCTCCCGTCGGGACGGAGGCGGCGTAGGAAATCGTGATGCCTGCCATGAAGGAGGAAACGGAGAGTACCGCCGAAAGGAGGATGACCGTCTTGAAGCGGCGGCAGATCTGCATTGCCGTCAGAGAGGGAAATACGATGAGGCTTGAGATGAGGAGGGCGCCCATCATGCGCATGCCGAGGACGATGGTGACTGCCGTGAGAAGGGCGATGATCATTCGGTAGAGTCCTGTCCGCATGCCTGCGGCGGTCGCAAAAGTTTCGTCAAAGGTGACGGCAAATATGCGGTGGTAAAAAAGAATGAAAAGGGTGATCACCGATATGCCGAGGAGGACGGAGAGCCATACATCACGGGAGGTCATGGCAAGAATGCTGCCGAACATATAGTTGCATACGTCGGTATTCATTCCCGTCGTGAGGGACACGGTCATGACTCCTGCGGCAAGGGCGCCGCTGCAGAGAAGGGCGACGGCAGAGTCTCCTTTGATACGGGAATCATCTTTGATCCGGAGCAGGAGGAAAGCGGCGGTAATACAGACGGGGACGGCGACGGCAAGGGGATCCGCCTGAAGGGCGTAGGCTGCGGCAAGGGCGGCAAATCCCACATGGGAGAGGCCGTCTCCGATCATGGAGTATCGTTTCAGGACGAGGCTCGTTCCCAGAAGTGAGGCGCAGAGGGAAACGATGACGCCGACGATGATGGCCCGTACCATGAAGGGATAGCCGAGCATTTCAAATATGAGGTTCATGACAGCCCTCCCGTGAAAAGGGGGCTTTCGGCAGTGGCGGCGTATTCTTCCGCCGTGCCGTAAAATATCTGTTTTCCTTTTGACAGATGAAGGATATGATCTGCTTCCGCCAAGGTGCTTTCTATGTCGTGGGAAACCATGATGACTGCAAGATTGTATTTTTTGATACATCTTCTGATGAGGGGATACAGTTCTTCCGTCATGGCAGGGTCGAGGCCTGCCGCAGGTTCGTCAAGGATCAGAAGTTTTCCTGCACTGCAGAGGGCTCTTGCGAGAAGGACACGCTGCTGCTGCCCTCCCGACAAGTCACGGTAGCATTTGTTTTTCAAACCGCTTATGCCGAGCATTTCCATTTTTTCGTCTCTGTCGGCTTTGTCGGATTTCCTGTAAAAAGGATAGGGACAGCGGTTCAGACGGCCGGAAAGAATGATTTCCGAAACATCGGCGGGAAAATCTCTCTGCACGTTCCGTTGCTGAGGCAGGTATCCGATGTCACTCGCGGCAAGGCCGTCTCCCGTTGATATGGTGCCTGACGATATTTTGGCAAGACCGAGCAAACTTTTGAGGAGCGTACTTTTTCCCGCGCCGTTTTCACCGACGATACCGAGATAATCTCCGGCACTTACGGAAAAGTTGATGTCCGACAGGATCGTTTTTCCTTCATAGGCGCAAGAAAGATGTTTTACCGTGAGGAGCGCCATCAGTTAAGCGCCTCTTTCAGGACCATTACATTATGTTCCATCAGATCGATGTAAGTGATGCCTGCTTTGAACTGTGCATCCGAAATATTATGGACAGCATTCAAAAGTTCATTTTTCGCCCCTGTCGCTTCCGCAATGGAGCGGCTCATCCGTTCGTCGGAAAGCTCGATATGGAATACAACGGGGATCTGATCTTCTTTCACTTTGTCGATGAGGAACGCCACCGTGGCAGGATTGGCTTCCGTTTCCGTCGCACAGCCGGGGAAAGCCGCATAATAGGTGAGGCCGAAATCTTTTACAAAGTAGAGGAAGGGGAAACGATCGCCGACGATGATTTCTTTCCTTTTCGCACTGTCGATGACTTCTTGGAAATCGGCGGTGAGCTTGTTCAATTTTTCTACATATTCATCGGTATTCTTTTTGAAAATGCTTTCTTTTTCTTTGTCTAAAGAAGACAGTGTTTTTTCCAATGCCTGTACGATGAGGACTGCATTTTTCGGGGATGTCCATACATGTTCGTCCAATTCGGGCTCTTCGTCGTGGTGATGCTCTTTGTCGTCGTGATGATGCTCTTTGTCGTCATGATGATGTTCTTTATCGTCGTCATGATGATGTTCTTTGTCTTCCTCATGGTGATGTTCCTCGTCATCATGGTGATGGTGATCCTCCGTCATGCCTTCCGTGATTTCTTCTTCTCTCAATGTAACGGCGTCCGTCATTTTAAATACCGCAGGCTTTTTTCCTTCCATGGAATGAAGGACTTTTTCTGCCCAGTCGTCGGAATCGCCGCCGGTATAAATGAAAAGATCGCTGTTTTGAATGGCCTGTATATCTTTCGGCGACGGTTCATAGCTGTGGGCTTCGCTTCCGGGGCGGAGAAGCATGGTGATTTCTCCGTTATCTTTGACAATCTGACGGGCAAAGTCGTAAGCGGCGAAGTTGACTGCCACAATTTTAAGCCCTGCTTTTTGGGAAGAGGGCGCTTTCTCGGAAGAGCAGGCGGTGAGGCCGTAAAGGGCAGCAAAAAATAGGGTGATCAAAAGAATTATTTTTTTCATCGGATTCCTCCTGTCAATCAATTAAGGTGATATTTTTTTTGAAAACCTTTTTGATCAACGGGACAGTTTCACCCGAAGTGTTACCAAAGTGGAGAAAGAGAAGGGAAGTGAAAAAAGAGAGACGGAAAGAAGGAAATAGGAGAGGGGGAGAAAAGGTTTCGTTCCGTTTCCTTTGAAAGAATCAAAAGAAGAAAAAGAGGATAAAAGCTCTTGGCAGATTTCAATTTGGAGACAATCGGGGCAGCCCGGGCCTTCGCAGAGATGATCTTTTTTCTCCGTGATGAAGAGGAAAGAAAAGGAAAGAGCGAGGCATAAGGAAAAAGAGAGGACAAGGGCGGTGATTTTTTTGGTTGTCATAAGTCCTCCTTTCCGATCCTTCCGTGATTAAGGGAAAAAATAAAAGCGCCTTCTTGATGAATGGCGCCTTATGATTGAAATTAACGGCAGTTCTCGCACAATCCGTACAAGGTGGACTTGGCAGCGTCTATGGCAAAACCGTCTCGGAGCAAGACTTGCTTTCGGAGACTTTCGGAAATGACGGGATCCATATGAATGGTTTTTCCGCAAGAGAGGCAGGTCATATGGATTTTATCGCCGCATTCTTCGGCGGAGATGTAACGATAGAGATTTTCCCGATTCGTTTTCCCCGGGATGCGGAGAATCAGCCCTTCCTTTTCCAGCTTGTCCAGATTTCTGTAGACGGCGCTGAGACTGACGCCTTCGCCTTTCAATGCCGCCGCCAGATCTTTGGCGGTCATATTCATGTCCCTGCGGGCCCGTAAAAATTCAAATATTTTCTTTCTTTGTTCCGTCATATACATAAAAGTCACACCTTTTAAATTAGCGACTCATTCGCAAATATTTTATACCATGAAGAGGGAAATTGTCAATTTTTCCTTTTTATATAATGATTTCCTTCTCTTTTTCGGAGAGGAGGGAGGCAAGTGCTTTTTTTACAATCTGCCGGAAACGATGTTCCGCTTTTTCGTAAATATCATGAGAAGCGACGGATTCACCGTCCGTTCTTTTTGCGACGACTCCCGAAAGGGACGCGGCCCGAAGACCCAGCACGGAAGCAAGGGTGAAGAGGGTGGCATTTTCCATTTCATAATTGGTGCAGCCGAGACGGCGGTATTCTTCCAGAGAGCCTTGGAGATTTTTCAGGACATAGCCGCCGAAGCTGTCGTATCTTTCCTGCCCGGGCCAGAAACTGTCGGTGCTTATGGAAATTCCCGTTTTGTAAGGAATCTGCAGTTCTTCCGCTGCTTTTTCCAGTGCGAAGGTGAGCTTCATATCGGCAACGGCAGGATATTCGACGGGAGCATAGGCAAGGGAAGCACCGTCTTTTCTGACCGATCCTTTATTGATGACGATGTCGCCGAGATTCAGATCTTCCTGAATGGAGCCTGTCGTGCCGACCCGTATGAAAGAAGTGACCCCGAGACGGGCAAGCTCTTCCACGGCAAAAGTGACGCAGGGGCCGCCCATGCCGGTGGACATGACAAGGACGGCATGGCCGTTGATATGGGCGATCCAAGTGGTGAAATCTCGGTGAGAAGCAAGAAAACGGGCATGTTCATCAAGAGCGAGGGCAAGGCCTTCCACACGGCCGGGATCGCCCGGGACGAGGGCGTATTTTGCCCCGCCCGCCTGATTTTTTGAAATTCCGATATGGTACATGATTTCATCGGGGGCAGCTGTTTTTTTCATGGCATTCTCCTTATAAAAAACGATTCTGCCCCTATTATATCATCAGAAAAGGAGCATTTCGGGAAAATAAGAAGCCTTCTTTCGAGAGGAAGAAAAGAAAAAAGATATGATACAATGGAAAAAAGAGTTTTGTTACAAAGGAGTTTGTCATGTACGAAGAAACAACGATTGCCGCCATTGCCACAAGTCCCGGAGAAGGCGGGATAGGAATCCTTCGGATCAGCGGAATTTCTGCAACGGAAGTGGCGGATCGGATATTTCATACGAAAAAAACGGACAGTTTTGCAAATGCCGTGCCTTACATGATGTATTTCGGCCATGCCGTCGACGGAAAGAGGCGGATCGACGAAGGCCTTGCGGTCTGTATGAAAGCGCCCCATTCCTATACGGGAGAAGATGTGGTGGAAATACAGATCCACGGCTCGTCGGAAGCACTTCGGGAAACGCTCGAAGCGGCTCTTCGCAGCGGCGCCGTTTTGGCAGAGCGGGGAGAATTTACGAAGCGTGCTTTTTTGAACGGCCGCATCGATCTGACGCAGGCGGAAGCGGTGATGGACATCATTTCTGCAGGAGGAAGCGCCGCCCTTTCGCAGGCGGAAAGCCATCTGTCGGGAAGTCTTTCCAAGTTTGTCCGAGAATGCATGGAAGAGCTGAAAGAATTTATCACCAAGCTGGAAGTGACCATTGATTATCCCGAAGAAGATTTGGACGATCTCACCATGGAAGAAATCGGGGAGGGTCTTGAAAAAATAGAAAAATCCCTGTCGGAGCTGCTGAAACGGTCCGAACGGGGACGGGTCATCAAAGAAGGGTTCCGCACGGTCATCGCAGGGCGGCCGAATGCGGGGAAATCGAGCCTTTTGAACGCCCTTCTTCAGGAAGAAAGAGCGATCGTCACCGATGTGCCGGGAACGACGAGAGATACCATCGAAGAAGTGATCCGCCTCTCCGGCATTCCTCTTGTGCTCATGGACACCGCAGGCCTTCGGGAAACGGAAAACAAAGTGGAACAAATCGGTATCGAAAGAACGAAAGCATCCATGGAAAAAGCGGATGTCATCCTTGCCGTCATCGACTCGTCCCGCCCCCTTGAAGAAGAGGACAAAGAAATCCTCCGCCGTCTGGAAGGGAAAAAAGGAATCGTCATTTTAAATAAATACGATCTCCCTCCTGCCGTGACGGAAGAGGATATAAAAAAATTATCGAAAGCCCCCGTCGTTTCTCTTTCCGCCCGCTACGGAAGCGGTATCGCCGATCTGGAAGAAAAGCTGAAAGAAATCACGGAGCATGAAGAAATCGGATCGGGACGGGAACTTTTGCTGACCAATATCCGTCATGTGGAACTGGTCCGAAAAGCACTGGAAGATGTCACCCGGGCAAAAGGAGCTGCCAAAGAAGGGATCATGGCAGACTTCATCACCGTGGATCTCACCGAAGCATGGAATACGCTGGGAGAAATCACGGGAGAAACCGTGGATGACGAGCTGATCCATTCCATTTTCAGCAATTTCTGCGTAGGGAAATAATGATCTTATACCGTAAAGACGCTTCCTGCCGGAGGCGTTTTTCTTTTCCTGCGATATTCTTTGTGAAAGTTGACCTTTGAAAAGAAGGGGGCGCCGAAAAGATATTTTTGATTCTCTTTTATGACGGAAAGAACAGGGCGGCAGAAAAGTTTCGTAAAGAATAAAACAAAATCAGATTAAAAATATTAAAAAATAAAGAATTTAATTTGAATATTAATGATAAATATAATATAATTAATTTAACAAATAATAATAAAAAGATAAACGGTCGGGGGAGATCCATTTTATGAGGAGAGACCGCTTGCAGACCAAAAGTCCGTCACGGCGGGGTTTTATTTTCCTGCATCGATAAAAGGGAAATATAGAGGGACGGCAAAGACAGTTTTCTTTCCTGCCGTCACGGAAACAGGCGGAAGTCTCATAAAATAAAGAAGGCGTTTCGAAAGAGACGTCTTTTTTATTGCCTTCATCTGTTATTTTTGCGGAAAAGAAATATTTTTGAGAAATGAAAGGAGAGAAGTAAAAATAGAGGGAAAGGGAAGATGAATAATTTCTCTTCTTGAAAAGGAAAAAGATATTCATAAATAAGATAAAGCAGGAAAAGTGCCCTCCCGCTTAAAAGGAAGAAAAAACTTTTTGCTGCGATTCCAAAAAAGGAGGGTCATTTATGAAAAAAGGGAAATACAGCAGTTCAAAAAATATCGCATTTCAAGAAAAAGAGAAAACTGTCCTGAGAGGGGAAAAGAGGCAGACATCTTTTTCCCTTTCTCCCTTTAATAAAAAGAAAGGACAACCGCAACAGCAGGGAGAGGGATTGTAGAAAAATCGGATAAAAGAAGAATGATTTTTCTTGTTTCAAAGAAGACAGATGCATAAAAAGCGTGACGGCATGCGTGATTTCACGATGACTTGAAATTCAAATTTGAATTTGATATCATACAAGTAAATCGAAGAAGTTGAAATTCGAAAAATATAAAAAGTGAAACGGTATTTCATTTTCAAAAGAGGGAGTCCCATATGGAATTTTTGAAAACTCACAAAAAAACGATCATTTTGATTGTATTGATTCTTCTCCTTTCGGGAGGAGCGGCGTATTTCTTCTACGGAAAGAAGGAGGACAAAGAACTCGTCCTTTACGGAAATGTGGATATCCGCCAGATTTCCCTTGCTTTTAACGGAGCGGAACGGGTGGAAGCGATGTACAAAAATGAAGGGGATGCGGTGAAAGAGGGAGAGGTGCTCGCCCGTCTTCACACGGAAGCACTGGAGCTTTCGATCGCCCGTGCCAAGGCGGCGATTGCCGGGCAGGAAGCGGTGGTGGCAAAGCTTCATAACGGTACGCGGAAAGAAGAAATTCTCCAAGCAAGGGCGCAGATGAATTCTCTTGCGGCAGAAGCGGACAATGCAAAACGGTATTCGGAAAGAATGGATTATTTGCTCTCCCAAGGAGCGGTGAGCCGTCAGAGTGCGGATGATGCAAGATCTCGGAGCCAAGCGGCACAGGCAAATCTGGAAAACGGAAAGGCTTATCTCGATCTGGCACTGGAAGGACCCCGAAGCGAAGATATCCGGGCAGCGGAAGCACAGCTTGAAGCTTTGCAGGCGGAGCTTAGAAATTATGAATACAATTTGAAAAATGCCACACTCACGGCGCCTCAGGACGGTGTCGTCCGTTCCCGCCTTGTCGAGCCGGGGGACATGGTCTCTCCCGAAAGGGCGGTCTACATGATCGGCCTGGGAAGTCCGAAATGGATCCGCGCCTATGTGCCGGAAAGCCGTCTAGGAGAAATTCGGGAAGGGATGGAAGCAAAGGTGTATACCGACAGTGATCCCGATGAAGCGATCAAAGGGCAGGTGGGTTATATTTCCGATACGGCGGAATTTACGCCCAAGTCGGTCCAGACGGAAGAGCTCCGCACGTCTCTTCTTTATGAAGTCCGGATCTATGTGGAAGATGAAAATAACCGTCTCCGCATGGGCATGCCTGCGACGGTGAAATTTTGAGAAAGGACGGTATCGTGGCGGACGGGTATGCAATGAAAGCGTCGGGGATAACGAAAATATTTCATGATCCTCTTTCGGGAAAGCCTTTGAAAGCATTGGACGGGGCAGATCTGGAAGTGCGGAAGGGAGAAATGACCGCCCTTATCGGGCCCGACGGAGCAGGAAAAACCACTTTTCTCCGCCTTGTCTGCGGTCTTCTTTCTCCGACGGAAGGGAAAATGGAAGTGCTCGGAGAAAATGTGGCGGAAAATCCCGAGAAGGTGCAGGATTTGCTCGGTTATATGCCGCAGAAATTCGGCCTTTATGAAGATCTGACCTGCAGGGAAAATATGGATCTCTACGCCGATCTTCACGGAATTTACGGCGAGGAAAGAGAAGAACGGTTTGAAAAATTATTTCAAATGACCGGTCTTGCTCCCTTTACGGAACGGCGGGCAGGGGATCTGTCGGGAGGAATGAAGCAGAAACTGGGCCTTGCCTGCACGTTGGTGCGGACGCCGGAGCTGCTCCTTCTGGACGAGCCCACCGTCGGTGTCGATCCGCTGTCACGTCGCGAACTTTGGGAAATTTTACAAATTCTTGTGGAAGAAGAGCATATTTCCCTCCTCGTCTCCACCGCTTACATGGAAGAGGCGGAACTTTGCGATACGGTTTACATTCTTCATAAGGGACATATTTTGGAAAAAGGCAGACCTTCGGACATACGGAAAAAGTCGGAAGGGCGCTCTTATGTGGCAAAACTGCCGGACCGCATTCCTGCCCGTCTTTTGCAGGCCGCTTTTTTGGACGATCGGGATCATATAGAAGATGCGGTGCCCGAAAGAGGGGGCGTGCGGTTTCTTTTGAAAAAAGGCGTTCTTTTGGAAGAGGTGCAGGCTTTTTCCCTCTGGCCGTCCCTTGAAGCCGAGGAAGTACCGCCTTCTCTGGAAGACAGTTTCATGACGGCCCTTCGGGAAGCGGATCCGAAAGAACTGTCTCTTGCGGGATTTGAAGTGGATTATCGGAAAAAGCGGAAAATTTCTTCCGCCGTCGATATAGAAGTGAAAGATCTCTTCCGCCGTTTCGGTGATTTCGTCGCGGTGGATCATACCTCTTTCCGTGTGCATAAGGGAGAAATATTCGGACTTCTCGGGCCGAACGGGGCAGGGAAATCCACGACCTTCAAAATGCTCTGCGGCCTCCTTCCTCTATCGTCGGGGGAAATATCCGTCGCAGGAGTCGATATGGGAAGGGCAAGCTCGGAAGCACGGGCAAAAGTGGGCTATGTGGCGCAGAAATTTTCTCTCTACTCTATGCTCAGTGTTCGGGAAAATCTGGAATTTTTCGGCGGTGTGTACGGCCTTCCTCCCAAAAAACTGAAAGAAAGAATCAAATTTGTCCTGAAACAGTTCGAACTGGAAGGGGCGGAAGAAAAAAATGCAGGCGAACTGCCGGGAGGATATAAGCAGCGCCTTTCCATGGCGGCCGCCCTTCTTCATGAGCCGGAAATTCTCTTTCTTGACGAGCCGACAAGCGGCATCGATCCGCCGGCACGGCGTATTTTCTGGCGGCAGATCACCGCTCTTGCCGAAAGAGGGACGACCGTCGTCGTGACCACGCATTTCATGGACGAAGCGGAATATTGCGACCGCATGATGATCCAAGACAGAGGGAAAATGCTGATTTTGGGAACTCCCGAAGAAGTGCGGAAAAGAGGGGGCGAAAACTCCTCCATGAATGATGCTTTTATCGCCATCGTGGAAGAAGGAAGGAGGGAATCATGAAAAACCGCTTTTCTTTGAAACGCCTTTCAGCTTTGATATATAAAGAATACAAACAGCTGATCCGCGACAGAAGCAGCATCGTCATCGGGATCGTCATTCCCATGATGCTCATTCTCCTCATCGGCTACGGTATGTCTCTTGATGTGAAAAATGTGCCCGTTGCGGTGGTCATGGAAGATACATCGCCGACGGCGCAGGACATGGTTTCCTTCATGAGAGGCTCCGAATATGTGGAACCTTATTTCGTGACGTCCATGAAAGACGGAGAATACCTGATGGACGAAAGAAAGGCTGATGCGATCCTCCGTATTCCTTCAAATTTCACGGAAAGCCTCGGACGAGGAGACGGACGGCTGGAAATCATCCTGTGGGGCGTCGATGCGGCGACGGCAAGAGTGGCGGGAGGCTATCTCGAGGCAGGGATCGCTTCATGGGAAGCGGATTACATAAGAAAACAGGGCGGCTCTGCTCTGTCTTCGGGCATGGTGACCGTCATTTCCCGCCAATGGTTCAATGATGCGAATACGAGTACATGGTTTTTTGTCCCCGGTCTGGTGGTCCTCATCATGACCCTTGTCGGCGTATTCCTTACCACCATGGTCATGGCACGGGAATGGGAGCGGGGGACTTTGGAAGCTCTCTTTATCACGCCGGTGAAACCTTTGGAAATACTGCTGTCGAAAATGATCCCTTATTTTTTCACCGCCATGATAGGATTCTGGCTCTGTATTTTCTCTGCCCGTTATCTTTATCATGTGCCGATCCACGGATCGTTTCTCATCATTTTCATCAGTTCCGTCATTTACCTTTTTTCCACCCTCGGCATGGGCCTCACCATTTCATCCCTCGTGAAAAGCCAGTTCCTTGCAAGCCAGATTTCCCTTCTTGTGAGTGTCCTTCCCACGATGATGCTCTCGGGCTTCCTCTTCGATCTGCGGAGCGTTCCCGCTTTTATCAGCGCCGTGGGACATGTTCTCCCCGCCACCTACTATATGGAACTTTTGAAATCCCTTTTCCTTTCGGGAAATAATTGGACCCTCATCACGGAAAACTGCACGATTCTGTTCTTTTACGCCCTCTTCTTTGTGGGCCTGTCGTATAAAATTACGAAAAAGAGGCTGGAATGAAAGATATTTTACTCCTACATCTGAGGCGGATTCTTTTCATGATACGAAAAGAATTCATTGCCATCTTGAAAGATAAAAAAAGCCGGTTCATCCTCATAGGGCCGGTCATCATACAGACACTCCTCTTCGGCTATGTGGCGACCTACAATCTGGACGAAGTGAGCTATGCCGTGCTTGACGGAAGCAGGAGCAGGTATTCCGCCGATTTCCTTGCCAAACTGGACGGGAGCGGCATTTTCAAAAGAGCCGCCACTTTGGAAAATACGGAGCAGACGGCGGAATGGATCGATTCGGGAAAAGTGTCGGCAGTGATTGTCATACAAAATGATTTCGCAAACCGTCTTGCAAGGGGAGAAACGGCACCTCTGCAGGTCATCACCGACGGGAGAAATACGATGACCTCCGGCCTTGCGTCTTCCTATATTTCTCAGGCGGCAGCCGCTTACAACAGAGAACTTGCAGGCGGAAAAGAACTGATAAAAATAGAAACACGGACATG
>URAA01000004.1 GCA_900545785.1 uncultured Dialister sp.
TTTCCCTACACGACGCTCTTCCGATCTTCTTCTTCACCGACAAATTTCAACATCGCCACCGCAATGGGACAGAAAATGGAAGCCACCACCACATTGGGAAGAAAGACGGAAAGCGCCGCGGAAGCAAAAAACCAGACGAAAATCTGATTTCGAAGAGACGTGCCGATAGAGCACAGAGTTTTCACGGAAATACGCTGATCCAGTTTCGTTGTCGTCCAAGTCTGGCAGATCAGATCGGAGCCTAAAAGAAGAACGGCAATTTCCGAAAAATATTGGCTTAAAATACGGTTTGCCGGAAGCAGATCGAAAAGGGAATTCACCGCGACGGGAACGAAAGCGGTGACATAAATCGAACAGGGGCGGAAGATCCACCACAGCGCCATCCATGCGGCAATGCCGAGGGCGGCTGCTGCTTTAAAAGAAAAAGGGCCGTTCAAAAGAAACAAAAGCAATAAAAAAACAACGGGGCCGGATAATAATTTAATAGTTTTTGACATGGAAACTCCTTTGCAGGCGGAATATCATTCCTCCCCGACAGGCAGGTTCCGTTCCGCTTCATTCATTATAGGACAAAGAAGTATCGTTGAAAAACTGTTATTTATTGTTTATACTACAGGTGAAATACTGTTATCTGATTACGCATATTCATCATCACTCTCGGGAGGAGCTATGAATTTTCTCAGCATCAAATATTTCCTCACTCTTGCAAGAGAGCGGAATTTCACGAGGGCGGCGGAGAAGCTCTATATCACTCAGCAGACACTTTCCGCCCATATAGCGGCACTGGAAAAAGAAACGGGGGGCCCGCTTTTTCTCAGAAGAGTGCCTTTGGAACTGACCGGAGGGGGAGAAGTTTTTTACCGTTACGCTCTTGTTTTTGAAGAAAATGAAAGAGAACTTGAAAA
This sequence comes from uncultured Dialister sp., assembly GCA_900545785.1. Taxonomy (GTDB): domain Bacteria; phylum Bacillota; class Negativicutes; order Veillonellales; family Dialisteraceae; genus Dialister. The sequence continues at coordinate 906 of URAA01000004.1, forward strand.
GGAACTTGCCCTCACAAGAGGGGCCATGGCGGGAACGCTCCGCATCGGCATCGCCCTTGCCCGGGGAAGGCTTCTTCTTCCGCCTATCATTCACAGGTACAGGGAAAAATATCCGCAGATCCGGATCCGCCTTTCCGAAGATTCCAATGATGTCCTTGCAGGACGGCTGGAGGACAGGGAGCTCGATCTGGTCATCGCCCGTTTCGACGGGCCTGTGGCGGGACTGAAACAAATCCCTTTTTATGAAGAAAAAATTATCCTCCTCGGAGAAGAACGGTTTTTGGAAAAATGTCTGGGAGAGAAAAAAGAGGAAGCCCTGAAAGCGGCAGAGTCGGGCAGGGAAGACTGGCTGTCCCTTTTCCGCTCCTGCCCCGTTCTTTTGAACGGAAAAAGAGACATCATCGGTTCATCGGTGCGGGCCCTATATAAAAATGCAGGATTTGAGCCCTATATTTCGGTGGAGTCGGAAAATGTGGAGACTCTTCTGGAACTTTGCGCCTTGGGAGAAGGATTGTTTTTCTGTGCGGAAAATCTGGCGAAACGGTTTCTGACGAAAGAAAATTTGAAAAAAGTGCGGCTTCTTCATTTCAAAGGAGGGCCGGTCTATCCCATTTCCTTTGCGGTGAGAAAACAAAATCCTCTGTCCCCTATGACGGACAGCTTTATCGAGACGGCAAAAGAAGAGTATGAAGAGAAGCGGCAGCGGGAAGAAAGGGAAACTCGGGGCGAAAGAAATTCTCCGCCCTCCTTCCGCGGTAAAGATATGCTACAATAGGAATACCGATAATTTGCGAGGTATCTCATGTTTGATGAAGAATTGTTAAAAAAAGCAGAAGATTTATATATCCGCTGCAAGCTTGACGAAGCATTTCCTTTATTTATGGAATTGGCGGGACAGAAATGCGGCCGCGCCATGTATTTCCTCGGGGAATACTACAATCACGGCCTCGGCAGCCTCAAGGACAGAAATGAAAAAGAGGCCCGTTACTGGCATGAAAAAGGAGCGGCGGAAGGAAATATTTTATCCCGCCTGAACCTTGCCTATATGGAAGTCCGGTTCTCTCCCGAAATGATCGCCCTTTGCAGGGAATGTTTTCCGAAGGTGAAAGAAGCCGCTGAAGAAGGGGACATCATTGCCGCCGACGAACTGGGAGATATGTATCTCTACGGATTCGGCACGGAAAAAGACGGAGAGAAAGCACGTTACTTTCTCGAAAAAGGGGCGGAGAAAGAGTACTGGCGCTCTCTCAATGCACTGGGCGACATGTACCGCCTCGGAGAAGAAGTGGAAGAGGACGGGAAAAAAGCATTTGCCTTCTACCGCAGGGCGGAAAAGACAGGGTCAAGGGAAGCCGTGACTTCTTTGGGATTCATGTATCTGTCGGGGCAGGATGTGCCTTATGATGAGAAAAAAGCTTATGAACACTTTTCAAAATCGGCGGAAATGGGCGACTTGGACGGTATTTTCATGACCGGCCGCTGCTATCTGGAAGCGATTTATGTAGAAAAAGACGACAAGAAGGCAATCTCTTATTTTGAAGAAGCGGCAAAAAGGAAATATCCTCTTGCCCTCTGGGCTCTCGGCCAGTGCTACGACCACGGCACGGGGGTGGAAGAAGACAGAGAAAAAGCGGTCCGTCTTTTTGAAATGGCAACGGAAGAAGGCCTTGCCGCCGCCTGCTGCTCCCTTGCGGACTGCTACCGCTACGGACGGGGCGTGAAAGAAGACAAGAGCAAGGCGGTTTCTCTGTATAAACAATCTTTTGATATGGGATTTGCCGCTGCTGCCGACGAGATCGGTACGATGTATCTGGTGGGAACGGAAATCATGGCCAACATGGACGAAGCTTTTGCATGGTACAAACGGGGAGCGGACAGGGACGAGCCGATCTGCCAGTATCATCTGGGCGTCTGCTATCATGAAGGCCTCGGAACGGAAGCGGATGAAGACAAAGCACTGGAATATTTATATCAGGCTTACACCGCAGGTTTTCCCGGCGCCATGGAATATATGACGGAAAATATGAATATGAAAATCAATTAACGATAAAAAAGAAATCCCCTTTGCAAAGAGGGGAATTTTTTTGCCCTTTTTCTTGCACGGATTTTTTCAGACAGGATGATTTGTATATATTTTTGATTTATTCACAACTTATCCACAATATATTGAATAACTATCATTTTTTGATAAAATATTGACACTGTTTTTACGGCTGCTGCAAAATTGATTTATCGGTTTCAATGAAAGATAATAGGAGATATAATAAAAGATATAAAAGAAAAAAATAAAGAAATGTAGAGAAAATGAGAAGAGGGGGAAGGGGAACGTATTATGAATGAAGTTTTTTGGGGGCTGATGATTCCTTTTCTGGGAACATCTCTCGGCGCGGCCTGTGTTTTTTTCGTCAAAGACGCCCTGCACCGGGGAGTACAGCGGAGCCTCACGGGATTTGCCGCAGGCGTCATGGTGGCGGCTTCTTTTTTCAGCCTCATCCTGCCTGCTCTCGATATGGCAAAGGATATGGAAAAATGGGCTTTTGTTCCGGCGGTGACCGGATTCGGAGCAGGGATGGCATTCCTCCTTCTTTTGGATCACATCATTCCTCATCTCCATATGAATGAAACGAAGTCGGAAGGTCCGAAAAGTCATTTGAAAAGGGAAACCATGCTCGTTCTCGCGGTGACTCTCCACAACATTCCCGAAGGTATGGCGGTCGGCGTGGTCTATGCAGGATGGCTCGCAGGAAATGAAGGGCTTACCATCGCTGCGGCAATGGCTCTTTCCATTGGGATTGCCATACAGAATTTTCCTGAAGGAGCGATCATTTCCATGCCTCTCAAAGCAGGCGGAATGGGAAGCATGAAATCTTTTATCGGCGGCGTATTGTCGGGAGCGGTCGAACCGGTGGGAGCGGTCGTGACGATCCTGCTCACCGCTTTCGTGACTCCTCTTCTTCCTTATTTTTTAAGCTTTGCCGCAGGCGCCATGATTTATGTGGTCGTGGAAGAACTGATTCCCGAAATGTCCGAAGGGGAGCATTCCGATATAGGCGTCATTTCTTTTGCCATAGGATTTATGATCATGATGACCCTCGACGTGGCACTCGGCTGATAAAATCAAAAAATATAAGAAATCTCTGCTTAGTAAAAAGGCAGGGATTTTTATTTTTAAGGAGACAACGGAGAGCTTGAGAAAAAGGCGTCATACCGAAGAGAAGGACAAGCAAAAAGAGCCGATGAAGGCTCTTTCTTTTATTGTCTTATACATTTTCCGCGGTGATGACATCCCAACTTGTTTTCTTTAATTTTCGGTATAAATAAGTGGCGCAGAAAGCACGGATGCATTGGTCCGCAAAGAGAGCAATCCAACAGCCGATGAGTCCCCAGCCCAAGACGTAGAGGAAGAAAGCGGTCATGAAAGGACGGAGAATGGCAACACTCACGAAAGAGTAAGCGGCGACGGCGGCCGTTTTTCCGCTTCCCCGAAGGATTCCTGCGCAGATGATCGCCTGCGCTTCGGGAAAACTGACGAGGGCAAGAATGATCATGACGGTGCCGCTCATGGCAAGAGCTTCGGGATTGTCGGAATAGAGAGAAAAAATTTCCTCTCTGAAAAGAGCGGTGACGATAAAAGCGGCGGTAGAAAAAATGAGGCTCCATTTGATGCCGATATGATTGTAAATATGCCATTCTTTTTCATTTTTCTTTCCCACCGACTGCCCTGCCATGACCATGCTCGCTTTGCCGATACCGATGGTGTAGTCCCAGTAAATATCGCAGATGTTCATGCAGATGCTGTGGACCGCAAAAGGAATCGTGCCGAGACCTGCCGCCATGCGGGTGAAAAGAACCATGCCGATCCTTTCAAAGCCCTGCTCGCTGAAAACGGAAGTGAAGACGGGAAGGATTTCTTTGAAATATTTCTTGTCGGGAATAAAAGATCCCCCCGAAAGAAGACGGTCGCTTTTCATGACAACAATCGTCCAGAGAAGAGTGAAAACAGTGCTTGCCACCGTGCCTATGGCAGCACCGGCAACGCCCATTTTCGGGAAAGGGCCGAGGCCGAAAATCAAAAACGCATTGATGATGACGTTCACGATATTTCCCGCCACATTGGTTTTCATGATGATCGCCGTCTGGCCGTAGCCGAGCTGTACCGCTTGGAATAAAAGAGTAAGAGAAGTGATGAATACGGAAGAAAGGGCAATATTTCCGTAAATCATGGCTTCACCGATATAGTCTTCTTTAGCGCCCATGAGATAAAAAATATCTTCCAAGTACAGGTAAAAAACGGCATGGATCAGAAGAAGAACGACCGTTCCGACGGAAAGGGATTTTTTTAAAATGTCAGCCGATTTTATTTTGTCCATGTTTCCTGCCCGTTTTGAAACGAGGAGGGTCACCGCCGATGCAAGGGAGCGGCTGAAGCAGAGAATGACCAGACGGGGCTGGAGGAAAATACTCACTGCAGCGATGGATACGGCGCCGAGACTTCCCACCATGATCAAATCGGCCGAAGCAAGAAGGATCATGAACAAGCTTTCCAGTGCGGCAGGAAGGGCGATGGAGAGGTATTTTTTGTCGTAAGTGCCAATCATGAGAATTTCTCTTAGAAATGAAATAGAAACAATTGAATATTATAGACATTTTACTATACTTGTTCAGTAACTTCAAACAATCTTCTTTTCTTTTCAGAATGTTATAAGGAAACCATAAATAAGGAAAGAGGAAATTTTTATTTCAACGAAGGAGGAAAGAGGACAAAAAATTCATTCGGCGGTTGTGAAAATTTTTATTTTGTTTATTTTTTGTAAAGAATATTTACACTCTTTTACAGAATTTTTTCCTTCCTTATAAAGAAATATGACAGGTGAAAAAATATTTATATTTCTGCCTCATTTACAATCATTTTTTTCACAAAAATATATTTCTGTATCACTTTTTCTATGATATAATGCAAATATCTGAGACAGAACTCCCGACGGTTTCAAGGAGGAGACTGAATCGGAAAGTTTGCCGTGTTTGTTTTAGAAAGAGAGGGATACAGTGAAACAGATTTTTAAATGGCTGAGCCTGTTTTTTGCGGGCCTGTTCATGGTGGTTGCCGCAGGCTGCGGAGGCGGCGGAAGTGCCCCTGCAAAAGAAGCGGTCAAGGAAAACGGTAAGACCGTCGTTACTTTCTGGCATGTGTACACGAAAAATTTCGGCGCTCCCGTTATCAAGCAGATGGTTGATGATTTCAACAAATCGCAGGACAAAATTATTGTCAAAGAAGTTTATAACCCCGATATGTACCCGGGACTGATGAAAAACCTGCAGGCCGATGTGGCTTCGGGAAAATCTCCGTCCATTGCAATGATCGGCTATAACTATCTGAAATATTTCGATCAGAATTTCAAGTATGTGTCTCCCGTTGATCTGGAAAAAGAATCGTCGGAAAAAGATTATCTGGAAAAGAATTATCTGCCCAACGTACTGGGCCTTGCGAAAATAGGAGACAAGCAGGTGGGACTTCCTTTCTCCATCAGCGCTCCGATCCTTTATTACAACCCGGACCTCTTCACTGCGGCAGGACTGGATCCGAACAATCCGCCGAAAACTTGGGAAGAAGTCAGAGCGGCGGCAAAAGCCATCCGTGACAAGACCGGCGAATACGGTTTCTACATGCAGGAATATCAGGACAACTGGGCAACTCAGGGGCTCCTCACTTCCAACGGTGCAGAAATTTTGAAAGACAATAAAGCGGTCTTTGCTTCCAAAGAAGCAGCGGAAGCTTATCAGGTCTATGCCGATATGGTTTTGAAAGACAAGTCGGCGCTCCATATCGCTGCCGATGAAGGCATTGCTTCTTTCTACAGCGGAAAAGTAGGCATTCTCATGGGAACCAGTGCGAAGATCGGCACGGTCACCCAGTCGTCGAAGTTCAATGTCATGGCGGCTCCGTTCCCGTCTTTCGGTGACAAGAAAGTACAGATTCCCGCAGGGGGCAACTTCCTTGCGGTCACCGCAGGGGCAAAAGAAGAACAGCAGGCAGCTTGGGAATTTATCAAATTCATCATGCAGCCGAAATATCTTGCCCTCTGGACCATCAATACGGGATATCTCCCGCCCCGTCAGGAAGTGGCTGACGATCCTGCCATCAAGGAAGCCATCGTGAAGACTCCTGCCCTGAAGGTCGCTTTCGACGAACTGCCCATGCTTTCCTCCTGGGTGGCATTCCCCGGCGATGTGGGCGTGAAAGCGGAAAAAATGTTTGCCGACGTGAGAGATAAGATTTTAAGCGGTGAAGAACCGTCCGCCGTTTTGAAAAAAGCGGAAGATGATTTGAACGCTCTGCTGAAATAATTGCAATAAGGAAGGGGCCGGATCGTCTGCGGCCCTTTTCTCTTTTAATGAAATTGATTCGGGAGATTTTGTATGACAAGTGCTGACAGGACGGCAAAGTATGTCAAACAGGAAAGAAGACTGGCAATGTTATTCATCTTGCCTGCCCTTTCGGTATTTCTTCTTTTCATGTTTTATCCTTTGGCGTATACCTTATATTTAAGTTTTTTCAGGTGGAACATGGTTTCACCGAATATGAAATTTGTAGCATTCCAAAATTATATCGATCTGCTGACGGCGCCGGTGACGGTCAAGATCGTGGAAAATACCCTGCTTTACATTGCGATTCTCGTTTTATTTAATTTCCTTCTTCCTTATATATTGGCGTTTGTGAATACTTTCCTCATGAAAAAGGGAAAACATATTTACAAAGCCCTTCTCTTTTCGTCGTCCCTCATCGCCCTCGTGGTGGGCGCCATCCTTTTCCAATGGATATTCAATCCCGTCTCGGGGCCCGTTGCGTCCGTGGCGGATCTTTTCGGCATCACTCTTCCGGCATGGTCGAAAACGCCGGGGCTCGTCATCCTTATCATCAGCCTTGTCGCGGTTTATAAAGCTTTCGGCTACAATTTCCTCATCCTTCTGTCGGGGATGAACAGTGTTCCCGAAGAACTCATAGAAGCGGCAAAATTGGAAAAAGCATCGGAAAGAAATATTTTTACCCATATCGTCGTGCCTCTCACATCGTCGACGGCGGTCTATATTTTGATCATGACCATCGTGCAGGGGCTGCAATATGTGTTCACTCCGATCAAAGTCCTCACGCAGGGCGGCCCGAATGACGGCAGTTCCAATATCATTTACCAAGGCTATGATTATGCGTTCACCTTTTATGAAACGGGGATGTCCGCCGCTCTTGCCATCGTGACGATGATCATTTTCCTCCTTCTCCTTTATTTGGAATTCCGCTTCGTGGAGAAAGGAGTGTATTATGAAAATTAATTCTTCCGAATGGAAATATCATGTCCTTTTCATCATCATCGTCCTTCTCCTCGTGTATCCCCTTCTTTTTTCCCTTTCCACTTCTTTCAAGACGATGAGCGAAGCGTTTTCTTCTTCTTCCCTCATACCGCAGGATCCCACATTGTCCGCTTATGACCGGGTATTTACGACGATCCGCTTTGCCCGTATCTTGTCGAATACTTTTATCATCGCGTCCCTTGTGACGGTCTTCAAGCTGGTGACGGGGCTTTTTGCCGCCTATGCTTTCGTGTTCTTTGATTTCAAAGGGAAAACTCTTTTGTATTTCCTTCTCATCAGCACGATTTTCATTCCTTTCACGGTGACGATGATCCCGAACTATATCACACTTTCCGATATCGGCCTCGTGGACAGCATTTACGGCGTCGCCCTTCCTCAGCTGGCAGATGCGACGGGGATTTTCCTCCTCCGCCAATATATGAAGGGCATCCCTCTTTCCCTCATGGAAGTGGCGGCTCTTGAAAATGCATCTCATCTGTCCCGTCTCCGCACCATCGTCATCCCGATCATCAGGCCTGCCATTCTGTCCATCGGCATTATCTTTTTCATCAATTCTTGGAATGAATATGTCTGGCCGGCGATCATCATAAAAAGTGAAATCAATTATACTCTTTCCTTGGCGCTGCAAATGTTTGTCAGCTCCGAAGGGGGCACCGACGTGCCCGTCACCATGGCGGTGGCGACACTGACCATGCTTCTTCCCCTCGGCTTATATGCAGTCTGCCAGAAATTCATCATCGGTACTTTTGCACAGTCCGGCATTAAAGGGTAGGTAAATATGTACAGCATTGAATTTAAAAATGTAGTCAAACAATTCGGTAAAACAGAAGTCATCAAAGGGCTGGATCTGGCAGTCAGAAAAGGAGAAAGACTCATCCTTCTCGGTTCGTCGGGCTGCGGCAAATCAACGATCCTCCGCATGATCAGCGGCCTTGAAACGATCACTTCCGGCGAACTTTATTTGAATGAAGAATTGGCAAACGATAAAGATCCGGGAGACAGAAATATCGGCATGGTCTTTCAAAACTATGCCCTTTATCCGCATATGACGGTGGAGAAAAATATTTCCTACGGTCTTCGGATCAACCGGATCGCCGAAGGAGAAATCAAAAAACGGGTTGCCGATGCGGTGCGCATCCTGAATCTGGAAGGTCTTGAAAACCGTCTTCCCCGAGAATTGTCGGGCGGTCAAAGACAGCGTGTCGCTCTGGCAAGAGCCATCGTGAAACAGTCGGATTTCTTCCTTTTGGACGAACCTTTGTCCAATTTGGATGCTCAGCTTCGGGGCCATGCAAGAAAAGAACTGGTCAAAATCCATGAACTTTACGGCCAGACCATGGTATACGTCACCCATGACCAGATAGAAGCCATGACCGTAGGAGAACGGATCGCCGTCATCAATGAAGGGAAGATACAGATGCTCGATACGCCTCATCAGGTGTACCACTGCCCTGCCAATGTATTTGTTGCCCGTTTCATCGGATCGCCGTCAATGAATATATTTGACGTCAATCCCGGCGGTTCCGTCTTGAAACTGAATGACACACTTTTCTCTCCCGGGGACCGGTGGATGGAAAAAATTTCCTCTGCCAAGGCGGAAACACTCAAAATGGGTATCCGTCCCGAAGATGTCGTCTTGTCTGAAACGGCGGGAGAAAATAAAATTCCCGTCACCGTCCAGTATCATGAAGACTACGGCAGCCGGGTGGGCTACTATTTCACGGTAAACGGAGAAGAAGTCATTTCCATCATGAGGGAAGATGTGCTTCACGGCGTGTCCGAAGCCTACTGGGACATCGATCGGACGGCGCTCCATTTCTTTGACGGCAAAACGGGAAACAATATCGGCTATCCCGAAAAGGAGAAATCATGAAATATTTTATCAGCGACCTCATCGTAGGAATGAATCATTTCAAAGAATTTGCGGACCGGATCGATTCTCTTCATGATCCCGATTTCGGTATCGAATTCACCGCTTTTACTCATGATGACAAGTATTGGGAAGAACTTTGCAAAACCGTAGCTCAAATGACCTGCCCCATGACCTTCCACGGTCCTTATGTACAGACGGAAGCCACGGCGGATCTCGCATCGGCGGAACATGAAAGGCTGATGAAAAATTATGAAAAAGTCATGGTTCTTGCTTCGGAATACGGCGTCCGCCATGTGGTATTCCATTATTCTCAGCTTCAATTCAAGCCTGAAGATATCGAAGAAAAACAAAAAAATGCCTATGCCGTCATGAGAGATCTGACGAAACGGGCAAAAGAACTGGGCGTTCATCTGGTGATAGAAAATCTTTGCAAGCAGGTACATAATCACCATCTTTTCACCAATGAAGAATACTTCCGCATCTTTGAAAATATTCCCGATGCGGAGTCCCTCATCGATCTGGGCCATGCCCATGTGAACGGCCTTGACGTGGAAAAATTCCTCAAAACGTACGGCGCAAGGGTGAAAGGTTTCCATGTCCACAACAATGACGGCCGCTCCGATCAGCATCTGGACTATCACAAAGGAACGGCGGATATCAAAAAAATGCTCGGTTTGGCGGGAAAATACACGAAAGATGCAAATATCGTCCTTGAATACGAGCCTCATGAACATCTGACTCATGAAGATATTTTGAAAGAAATTTCGGAAATCAAATCATGGACGGAAGGACAAAATTTATAAAAAATAAGAGAACCATAAAATAAGAAACGAAAAAAGCGGAGACAATCCTCCGCTTTTCTTATGGAAATAGAAAATCTTAAAACTCAGGAACGCTTTTTTCCCACCCAGGAACGCAATTTTTCAAAGAGCCCCGTGCAGCCTGCCAGACTTGCCTGATAAGCTTCTTCATAACGGCCCGTTTCTTCGGGATTCACGATATCTCCCCTGATGCCTGCAAATTCTCCCAAAAGATGGACTTTTTCCTTCGGATCGCCGCCGATGATTTTCAGGAAAGGCCATTTTTCCGTCTCATCCATAAGAATGATGTAATTGTACAGATCATAGTCCGCCCAGGCAAGAGGGAGGCAGACTTTTTCCGTATAAGGCACGTTGTTTTTAGCCAGTTCCTTCATGGCAAGGTCGTCCAATTTTTCGCCCTCTCCTTTTTGAACATGAGCGGAAGAAGTATAAAATTTATCGTCCCGCCCCGCATCGTCAATCAGTTTTTTCAAGATGAATTCAGCCATGGGAGGCCGTTTCGAACCGCCGTGAGAGATAAAAAGTATTTTCAGCATGAGATTTCCTTTCGACGCAACTAATTTCTCCTATCATACTATCATTTTGCAGGAGGCAAGGAAAGAGTATTTTTTAACGGTCGTATTTTCGGAAGAAATGTGTATAATAGAAAAGCAGGAGGGAGTCATGAAAAGAAAAGAAATCTTAAAACACGTGGACCATACATTGCTGAAAGCGGCGGCAAGCAGGAAGGAAATAGAAAAACTTTGCGAAGAAGCCGTGAAATATCATACCGCATCGGTCTGCGTACCCTCTTCCTATGTGAGGAGAATCAGGGGAGAATATCCGACACTTCGGATTTGTACGGTCGTGGGATTTCCTTTGGGAAACGGAAGTACCGAAGCAAAAGCGGCAGAAATCATCCATGCTCTGGAAGACGGGGCGAATGAAATCGACATGGTGATCAATATCGGAGCGGTGAAAAGCGGCGATTATGACTATGTCACCTCGGAAATCGCTTTTTTGAAAGAGCTTATCGGCGAACGCATTTTGAAAGTCATCGTAGAAACCTGCTATCTCACGGAAGAAGAAAAAATCAAAGTATGCAAATGCGTCACCGACGGCGGTGCGGACTATATCAAAACGTCCACCGGTTTCGGGACGGGCGGCGCCACCGTGGAAGATGTGAAGCTTTTTAAGAAATATATCGGCAAAAATGTAAAAATTAAAGCTTCCGGCGGTATTCATACCAGAGAAGAAATGGAAACCTATTTATCTCTCGGCGTGGACAGAATAGGCGCCAGCGGAGCAGTGAGACTGCTGGCATCAAAAGGCGGATGCGCCGAAGCGGCAGACGCTTGAAAATCAAATTATTTCCTGTATTGATCATGAAATTTCCATCAAAATACCCCCTGCCGTTCAAGAGCAGAGGGTGTTTTTTTTATCTGATATAAGCCGTTGCTTTCAGGAGGAACATATTGTCCATCTTTTTGCCGCCCATATCTTTTGCATTAAATCCGTAGTTTGCTTCGACGATGAGTCCTTTCATGGGAACGAACTGCATCTTTGCAAGGAAGAATTTCGCACCGCCGAATTTTTTACCGCTGTCGGATTCTCCTGCGATGACAGAATCCATCTTATCGGCAAAGTAAGCGGGGACATTGCTCATGCCGTTCCATGATTTATAGACATGGCCCATATACTGATCGGCGATATCATTGCCGGATCCGCCGAAATAAGTTCCTGCCTGGCTGTACACATAGTCGACGCCGAAAGAGTAGGAGCCGGGGCGGAGAACGCTTGCCGTACCGTAAGAAATACCGTAATTGAAGCTGTACGGTTTTTCATTGTTCAACGGAAGCTTTCTGAGATTCTTGACAAATTCGCCGTGAATATTCCATTGAGGGGTGATGTTGTAAGACCCTGCAAAGCCGTAAGCTTCGCAGATATGGCCGACCGGTCCGAGAGCTCTCATGGCGTAAGCATGGACTTCCCAGCGGTCCGGTATTTTGTAAATATAGGAAGCATAGACGACCGGAACATCTTCATCTTCTCCCCAGTCCATGACCACATCTTTTCCCATGGGATAAAGCGTGTCCGTAGCAGCATTGTAATACATGGTTCCCGATGCAAGGGCGGACAAGTTGAGATTGCCCAGTTTCGCGGCAACGGCTTGTGCCAGAGCGGGATTCACTGCTCCTATTTGTCCGACAATAGCCGTAAGATTTTGCTGCAATTCCGGGAGGTTGTTGCTGCTGTTGATGGAAGCTATCGCTTGTCCGAGGATGGGTTTCAAGGCGGGGTTGGCAGCAATGGCATCGGCGATTATTTTATTGGTGGAAAGCTCTTTCATAAGCTTTGTCTTTGCAACGCCCGTGATTTGAACACCGTGCATCATCGGCCCCGTGTACTGGTAATTGATGTTGGTGGCACGGCCGTAAGCAAGGGTCAGATGACCGCCTGTCATATAGTCGCCGAACTGGAGGAATGCCCCTTTGAATTCGCCGTCATAAGTATAGCCGGTGACACCCATTTTTACGGGGAACTGGCCGATACCGATGAGGTTTTTCGTCGGTCCGAAAGGCAGATTGGACGTATCCTGTTTCTTGCCGAACTGGAAAGTCGTCCAGAGGCGGTTCAGATTGACTTCTCCGTCACCGTGGCCGCTTCTCACATCGTAAGTGCCGTCCTTGTTATAAGAATACTTGTTCACATCATAGAGATCATGACCGTTCATGGACATTTGTGTCTGCAGCTGGCCGTACAAAGTGGTTCTGTCATTGACGGCGGTGATCGTATTCATTCGGACTCTTGCGCCGAGTTCGAAATGTTTTTCCGCACTGTCTTTGTAAATATTGTCGTACCGGTTGACCCCTTGGACACGGAGTTCCGTAATCAGCTGAGTATTTCCCGTTTTCTTTTCCAGTTCTGCCACACGGACACCGAGATTGTTCAGTTCGTCCGCATATTCCCGAGAAAGTCTCTCCACCACAGCCTGCTGTTCTTTGGATAAATTGTCTCTTTTTGCCATGAGGCGGGCGGTGATCTGAGCGATCTCATAACGGGTGATATGCTTGTCCCCTCGGAAAGTGCCGTCCGGATATCCTTCGATGACATTGCTGTCGGAAAGTGACGCCACCGCTTCATAAGCCCAAGAATCTTCTTCTACATCGGAAAAAGGATTGGCTGCCGAAACGGTGAGAGCCGTCCCCATGAAAAAGGAAAGGACTGCCGCTTTTAATACGAAATGATTCATTTGAATGATTCTCCCCCTTGAACTGACTGTCGGAACAGTATTTTTACGGATTTAAACAAAAATATTATATTTGATTGAATTTCATATCAAAACTGAATAATTATAACTCATTTCTTTTTCTCTTGTCAATGAAAAGGAAGACGGAGAAGGGGATAAAAATCAGATAAAATCTGAATATTGCCGACAGGGGCGGAATAAAAAAAGAGGCGTTCGCCTCGAATAAGAATTATTTTATAAGCTTGAGAAATAAAAATTTACTTACTTTTTACCAATTCTGTTTGAAAAAAGTGAATCCCTTTGAGAATGACAAAAGCAATGACACAGCCGGCACCGCAGGAAAGGGAAAAGAGGGAGATGTAAAAAAGAGCGCCTTTGGACGAGCCCATAAAAAGAGCCGCCACGGGGTAGGAAACAAGGCCTCCCAGAAAGGAAGTTCCCACAAATTCTCCCAGAACCGCCGCCCATAATTTGCCCGTCTTTTTATAAAGATATCCCGAAAGAAAAGCGCCGATCATGGAGCCCGGAAAAGCAAGGAGAGAGCCGGAGCCGATGATATTTCTGATGAGGGACGTGGTGAAAGCGGCAGACACGGTGTACCTTGTGCCGCAGAGCACGGCGAGAAAAATATTGATCATATGCTGGAGCGGAAAAGCGCGGCTCACCCCGAGAGGAAAGGAAAAAAGAGGGGAGAGGAGGACTGCCGCCGCCGCCATGAGGGCGGAAAACACCCATTTTTGCAAATCCGAATTGTTTCTGTTTTCAAACATAAAGACTCCGTTCATTTATTTTTACGAGCAAATAAAAACAAGTTCCCGAAAGAAGAGTCAAATTTCCTTCGGGAAGCGTATTTTATAAGAAAATATATTTTCCGATAAAGAGGAGGGTCAGGATATACATGAGGGGGCTGACTTTTTTCGTCTGTCCCGTGAAAGCGTTGATGACGGTGTAGGAAATGATTCCGAAAGAAATGCCTTCGGCGATGCTGTAAGCAAAGGGCATGGCAAGAATGGCAATGTAAGCGGGAATCGCTTCGGAAGGATCTTTGAAATCAATATCCGCCGCAGCGGTGAACATGAGAAATCCTACGATGATGAGGGCGGGCGCGGTGGCAAAAGCGGGAATCGCCATAAAGAAAGGAGAAAGGAAAAGGGAGAGGGCAAATAAGATCGCCACCGTCACTGCAGTGAGGCCCGTTCTTCCTCCTTCGGAAACACCGGCGGCACTTTCCACATAAGTGGTCGTCGTGGAAACGCCGATGCAGGCGCCTATGGAAGTGGCGAGGGCATCTGCCATGAGAGCTCCTTTGATACGGGGAAGGCGTCCTTTTTCATCAAGCATGTTTGCTTTGGAAGATACGCCGACGAGAGTGCCTAAAGTATCAAAAATATCGACGAAAAGGAAAGCAAAGAGGACGACGATGAAATCAAGGCTGAAAGCTTTTGAAAAATCAAGAGCCATGAAAAGAGGGGACAGATCCGCCGGTGTGAAAGAAGCAATTCCTGCGGAAAGATTCGGAAGGGTGCTGAAGGCGCCCTTGGCGGGATCGGGAATATAAAGGCCGCTTACTTCGCAAAGGATGCCCAAGATCCAAGTAAATAGAATGCCCCAAAGAATATTTCCTTTCACTTTTTTCACGATGAGGAGGGCGGTAAAAAGAATGCCGATGATCGCAAGAACGACGGTGATCCCCGCAGTGTGGAAGGTGCCCCCTGCAAGAGCCGCTTTGAAGGAGAAGAGGGACACTTTCGTCGCCGGATTGGAAACGATGATTCCTGCTCCCGTAAGGCCGATGAATGCAATGAAAAGACCGATGCCTGCCGAAACCGCCCGTTTCAAATTCATCGGGATCGCATTGAAAATCGCTTCCCGTACATTGGTGAGGGAAAGGACGATAAAAATCAGCCCTTCGATAAAGACGGCGGCAAGTGCCATTTCCCAAGAGTAGCCCATCTGGCCCACAACGGTGAAAGCAAAGAAAGCATTCAGCCCCATCCCCGGAGCGAGAGCAAAAGGATAGTTGGAAAAAAATGCCATAAAGAGAGTACCGATGAAGGAGGCTGCCGCCGTGGCGGTCAGGACGGCGCCCTTGTCCATGCCGGCAGCGCTCATGATGCTCGGGTTGACTGCCAAAATGTAAGCCATGGTCATGAAAGTGGTGATCCCTGCCATCACTTCCGTTCTCACCGAAGTTTTATTTTCACTCAGGTGGAAAAGTTTTTCAAGAAAACCTGAATTCTGTTCCATAATAGCTCCTTTCAAAGCTTGTATAATATAATTATTATAAGATTTTTCTTTCATAAGAGCAATGGAATCCGTGGTACTATAATAAAAAAACAGGGAGGATAATATGACCATCTGCAATATCTGTCCCAGAAAATGCAAAGTGGAACGGCCGATGTCCGTAAAAGAGGGCGGAACGAAAGGGTACTGCAAGTCGGGGATGCTTCCCGTCATTGCAAGAGCGGCGCTCCACCACTGGGAAGAACCGTGCATCAGCGGAAGCCGCGGCGCAGGGACCGTCTTTTTTGCAGGATGCAATCTGTCCTGCGTGTACTGCCAGAATTATGAAATATCGGAACTCGGAAAGGGGATCGAAGTGTCCGTGGAAAGACTGCGGGCCATTTATGAAGAACTGATCAGACAAGGAGCGCATAATATCGATCTGGTGACGCCCACTCATTTCACCCATGCCATATTTCAAAGCTTAAAAGATCCTCTTCCCGTCCCCGTGGTCTACAATTGCGGCGGCTACGAAAGCGTCCATACCGTGGCATTTCTAAGAAATAAAATACAGTGCTGGCTTCCCGATCTGAAGTACAGCGACGGAAAAGCGGCAAAAAGATACAGCCGTGCGGAAGACTATTTTGAAACGGCGACGGCTGCCATCGAGCAGATGTACCGCCAGACGGGACCTTATGAAATAGGAAGCGACGGAATTTTGAAAAAAGGCGTCCTCATCCGCCATCTGATTTTGCCGGGACAGCTTGAAAATACGAAAGGCGTCCTTGACTATGTGGCGGAAACTTTTGCACCGGGAGAAGTTCTTTTCAGCCTGATGCGGCAATACACCCCTTGGGGACGGGCAGCGGAATTTCCCGAAATAAACAGAAAAATCACGGAAGAAGAGTATGAAGAAGCGGAAGCATACATGGAAGAACTTGGCATCGAAGACGGCTATGTCCAGCAAAAAGAATCGGCAAAAGACGATTTCATTCCCGCCTTCGACGGAACGGGGGTATTGTAAAGAGTAAGAATCAGAATAAAAGGGCAGATCCTTTTTTTCAATTCTCCGAAAAAATTCGGAAAGAGCAAAATCAATAAAAAAAGAACTGTTAAGTTCATAAAAAAAGCAAATGGAAATTGAAAAAATCCCGTCCCAAAGACGGGTTTTCTCATGAAAATCATTTATTTTATCTTTCTTTTGCCGCTGCCATGAAAGAAACTTCATTCACTATGAATCGGATATGGTTTGCTTCACCGACTTCTCCGTTTTCATCTTCGCAGGTGATGTGAAATTCTATTTTCTTTCCCGATATTTCTGTGACTTCCGCTTCGGCGCGCACTTTTTTTCCCGCAAGAGTCGGTGCTTTGTGACGAAGATCGATCATTCCGCCTACCGTTGTTTCTCCATCGGGAAGGCGGTTTTTCAATGCATCTACGGCGGCTCTTTCCATGAGGGCGGAAAGGACGGGGGTGGCGAGGACGGGAAGAGAGCCGCTTCCCACGTGAAGGGCGGTGTCTTTTTCGGTGACGATCATTTCTGCTTTTCCGATGATTCCTTTTTCTATATCCATAGGGGAGCTCCTTTTTTTATTTTTCTTCATTGTATCACGGGAAAGACCGGGCGGAAAAGGACGGTGTGTCCGAAAATATAAACGTTGGCGATAAAATGAATTGATTTTTATCGATATGTGATATAATAGATCACTGAAATTTAAAATGAAGAGAAAAAATATCAAATTTCTCTTTTTGTACAGGGGAGTTTTTATGGATAAGCAGAGTACATCTACTTTTCTTCAAAAATCGAAAAAGAAAATATGGGTTATCGTCCTTGCCCTTCTTTACCTGATTGTTTTCGGCGGCACTTTTTATTTATATGCTTTTGACAGGGTGCCTGCGGAAGGGGAAGCGGCAGTGACCATACCGAAAGCGGCAACGGGCCGTGAAATAGGAAATACCCTTAAGGAAGAAGGAGTCATAAGGAGTTCGTCCGTGTTCCGCCTGATGCTTCTCATCACGGGAGATGCGAAAAAATTGCAGAGCGGCGAGTACCGTATCAGACGGGGCCTTACGGTGAAAGAAGTCATCGAAGAATTGAAAAGCGGCAAAGGAGAAGTGGCGACCGTCACCGTTCCCGAAGGATATACGGTGCGGCAGATTGGGGAGCTTTTGGAAAAATCGGGCATCGCAGGAGGAAAAGATTTCGTCGAAGAAGCTTCTCTTTACGGCCCTCTCGGCTATATGTACGGCCCCGAGACTCCTGAAATACGAGGAGAGGGATTTTTATTTCCCGATACCTATGAAATGCCGAAAGAATACACCGCAAAGGAAATTTGCGACCTCATGTACAGGCGGACCGATGAAATGCTGACGGAAGATATCAGAAAAGCGGCGGAGGAAAAAAATCTGTCCCTCTATTCCCTCATCACCATCGCTTCCATGGTGGAGCGGGAAGCAAGATTGAAAGAAGATCAGAAACCGATAGCCGAAGTGATTCTTGCCCGTCTTGAAAAGGACATGCCTCTTCAGATCGATGCGACGGTGCAGTATGCATTGGGAAAACAAAAGCCCGAACTGACAGTGGAAGATACGAAGACGGAATCGCCGTACAACACGTATCTCCGAAAAGGACTGCCTCCGGGACCGATCGGAAGCCCCGGCATAGCGGCGATCCGTGCCGTTTTGGAAGCGGTTCCGGGAGAATATCTTTACTATGTGGCACTTCCCGACGGCCGTCATGTGTTCACGAAAACTTATGAAGAACATTTGGCGGAAATAGACAAAATTTACGGTGCAAATCAATAAATACGGTAATATTATGAATATAGAAGAACTCAAAAGAAAATTGGAAGAAGAAGCGGAGAGGGAACATATTCCCATTTTAAGGAAAGAGGAAAGGGCCCTTCTTCTCAAGGCTGCCGATATGATACGGCCGAGGCGGATATTGGAAATAGGAACTGCCATAGGGTATTCCGCCCTTCTTCTGGCGGAGCATTTTCCGGAAGCGGCGATCGACACTCTTGAAATCGATGAAACAAGATACCGCAGAGCCCTTTCCGTCATGAAAGAAGCAGGATTTGACGGGCCTGTCCGCTGCCTCCTCGGAGATGCGGAAAAACTGATTCCGAGGCTGAAAGGGCCTTACGATTTCCTTTATCTCGACGGGCCGAAGGGGCAGTATCTGAACCATTTGAAACAGGCGGAACCGCTCCTTTCGGAAAAAGCGGTGATCGCCGCCGATAATGTCCTTTTCAGAGGACTTGTAAGAACGGCAGATCCCGTTCCGCACAGGTACAGGACGATTGTCCTCCGCCTTCGGGAGTATATTTCCTATGTGGAAAAGAATTACCGGACAATGATCTATGAAGAAGGAGACGGTCTTGCCGTTTCCGTAAAATATAACAGGGAAGGATAATGATGAAAAAAATAGAACTTCTCGCTCCTGCGGGAAATATGGAAAAAATGAAAATGGCTCTTCTTTACGGAGCCGATGCGGTCTATCTGGCAGGGAAATCTTTCGGTCTCCGTGCTTATGGCGGCAATTTTGACGAAGAAGAAATGAAAAGAGCCGTGGAATATGCCCACGGGATGAATAAAAAAGTATATGTCACCGCCAATATCATTCCGAGAAATGAAGATCTGGAAGGACTGGACAAATATTTTGCTTATTTGCAGGATATTCACGTCGATGCGGTCCTCATTTCCGATATGGGCGTTTTTGATATCTGCCGGGAAGCGGCGCCGGATCTTCCGATCCACATCAGCACGCAGGCAAGCGCCGCAAACTGGAGGACCGTCCGGCGTTGGAAAGAAATGGGCGCGTCAAGGGTCGTCCTTGCACGAGAAGTGTCGGTGAAGGAAATAAAAGAAATTCGGGAAAAAACAGATATCGAACTGGAAGTATTCGGCCACGGCGCACTTTGTATTTCTTGGAGCGGCCGCTGCCTTCTTTCCAATTATTTTACAAACGGAAAAAGGCAGTCCAATCGGGGCGAATGCATACAGGCCTGCCGTTTTAAATATTCCGTCATGGAAGAATCCCGTCCGGGGCAGTATTTCCCCGTAGAAGAAGATGAACACGGCACCTATATTTTCAACAGCAAAGATCTCTGCATGATCGACAATATCCCCGATCTTATCGAATCCGGCGTTTCCTCCCTCAAAATAGAGGGGCGAATGAAGAGTGTCTACTATGTGGCAGCCGTGGTGGCGGCGTACAGAAAAGCCATCGATGCTTATTATGACGAAGGAAAAGACTACGAAGTGCGCCCCGAATGGCGGGAGGAACTGGAAAAAGTATCCCACCGTCCCTACACGACGGCCTTTGCTTATCAGACGCCGGATCACGATGCACAGGAATATGTGAAATCTCAGCCCGAGCAGTCTTATGATTTTATCGGCCTTGTGTTAAAAGAAAAGGATGACAAAGGAAGAGTCCTCGTCCAGCAGAGAAATCATTTCAAAAAGGGAGAAGAAGTGGAAGTGCTGACTCCGAAAGGGGATGTGTTCCCTCTTACCGTCGGTTCGCTTACGAATATGGCAGGGGAAGAGGTAGAAACAGCGCCTCATCCGCTGGAAGAACTTTTCATGGAAACCGATGCTGAGCTTCCGCCCTATACGATCCTCCGGAGGCCTTCCCGTGGACACTAAAGTATATATAGAAATAGATCCTTCCGATGTGAATTATATCAACCGGATACTGGAAGGATACGAATATCTGGGGGTTCTCACCACCATCAATCCTCATCGTGCCACCTGCATGATCAATTCAACGGCAGACACGAAAGAGGAAGTGGAAGAAGTTTTGAAAAATCTTGACGATGTGTCCGTAAAATTTCTTGCAAACAGAGAAGAAGCGGAATAAAATCACTTTTCTGTGGTAAAATACAGAGGGAAAATCAAGAAGGGGGCGGAATCATGACAAATGCAAAAAGAGCAGCGGAATATTTGAAAGAATGCGGTATTTTCTATCTGGCAACGGCAGACGGCATCAGGCCTTCCCTCCGTCCCGTGAGAGAAGTTTGCCTCTTCGAAGATGCCCTTTATTTTCTTTTTATGAAAGAAGATGACATATACGGACAGCTTCTGAACAATGACAGCGGGGAAATCTGCGCCGTCCATCCCGATCAGTCGATGATACGCATTTCCTGCCGCCTTCGGGAAGAAAAAGGAAAAGAAGCAAGAGAGGCGACGATCAAGCTTTGTGAAGAGTCTTTGGAAAATATCTGCCCGAAAGGGACGAAAACCGTTTTCCGCATGGACTCGGGACGAGCGGTCATCACCGATTTTACGGGAAAAACGGAAGAATTTAATATCTGATTTCAAAATGCACGCCGAAGGGCGTGTTTTTATTTGCAGAAAAATGTAAAAAGCCGAGGGAAAAATCGGGCATTTCTTTTATAGAAGCAGATAGGGTAAAAAATCGTGAAGTCCGATGATTTTCGTAACATCATGGAAAAAACGGCAGTTGTAAAATGAGAAAAATAAAAAAGTGGTATAATCAATGGAATGACGGAACTTGATTTCCGAAAGGAAAACGGGGAAAGTTTATAGAAATTACAGATTTCCTTTTGCAGGAAAGTTCATAAAAATGACTTCCTTTTGAAGGAACAGTTGAGAACGGGGGAATATGATGTCCAACGGATTGATCACCGATTTATATCAGCTTACCATGGCAAATGCTCTTTTTAAGACGGGGGGCCATGAGAAAAAAGTGGTTTTTGACCGCTTTTACAGAAAAAATCCTTTCAACGGCGGCTATACCGTCGTGGCAGGTCTTGCTCATTTGCAGGAGTTTATTGAAAATTTCCGCTATGACGAAGAAGATATTTCTTATCTGGAAAGTCTTCATATTTTTTATCCCGAATTTTTGGATTATTTGTCAAAATTCCGTTTTCACGGAGATATTTGTGCCATTCCCGAAGGGACGATCGTTTTCCCGGGAGAACCGCTCCTCCGTTTCCACGGAACGACGGCGGAAGCCATGCTTCTCGAGACGGGCCTTTCCATGATCATGAACCATGAAAGCCTCATTGCCACCAAAGCACGGCGTGTCCGGACGGCAGCGCCCGACGATGCTCTTATGGAATTCGGCCTCCGCCGCGCCCAAGGCCATGATGCGGGACTCTGGGGAGCGAGAGCTGCCATGATCGGCGGTTTTAACGGCACGTCCAATGTGGAAGCAGGGCGCCGTTTCGGCATTCCCGTGCTCGGGACGATGGCACACAGCTGGGTCATGAGTTTTGACAATGAATTGGATGCTTTCCGTGAATATGTAAACAGATATCACGACAATCTGATCCTTCTTGCCGATACTTACGATGTCCTTTCCATGGGAATTCCGCATGCCATTCAAATTTTCAAAGAATTGAAAGAAGCGGGAAAACTTCCTGCCAAATACGGTATCCGTATCGACAGCGGCGATCTGACTTATTTATCACAGGAAGCGGCACGGCAGTTCAAAGAAGCAGGTTTCCCGGAGGCGATCATTTCCGGCTCCAACGATTTGGACGAATATACCATCCAGTCTCTTAAAAACCAAGGCTGCGCCGTCACGTCCTGGGGAGTCGGGACGAAGGTCATCACTGCCGACGGCACCTCCGCACTGGGGGGCGTGTTCAAAATGGCGGCAAAGGAAGAAGAGGGAGAATTTGTTCCGGTCATGAAAATTTCCAATGATTTGGAAAAAATGACAAATCCTGGCATCAAAACGGTGTACCGTTTCTATAAAAAATCAAACGGTAAGATGATCACCGATCTCATTTGCTGCAAAGACGAAACACCGGCAGACGGCTCCGAATTTACCCTCGTGACGGAAACGGCAAAATGGAGAAGGAAATATCTGAAAGCAGGGACTTATACGGCAGAAGAACTTTTGAAACCGGTGATGATCGGAGGAGAAAGGGCAGAACTTCCGGACTTAAAAGAAGTGATTGCCCATGCAAACAGGCAGATTCAAATTTTATGGCCCGAATATACCCGTTTCCTCCATCCCGACCGCATGGAAATTAACTTGTCGGACAAGCTGCAAAAATTGAAGAGCGATATCATTGATAAAGAATTGAGCGAAAAATAAAAACAGTTTTCCTCTTTCTTCAAAAAATAATATTCTTTTCCTGAAAGAACCCGCGGAAGAGAGAAAAAATGATATGATTAAATAAATATCTTTCTTTCCCCTGGGAAAGAAAATTAAGATACCGAGGTGTTTATGAAAAAAATACTTTCCGCCGCACTTCTTTCGGCAACCCTCTTGGCAAGCCCCGTTTTTGCAGATACGCTGCCTCTTCCCAGGGGAAATGCGTTGGACCTGGGATCGCATATCGACGTCTGGGAAGGAAGCACTTCTTTCACGGGAAGGATGCTCCGAGAGATGCTCAGCCGCCCCGATTTGGAAGCAGAGCTGAATCGGGGATTCATCGGAACGGGCATGTTTTCCGATGATCCCGAAGCGAGAGAAAAAATGGTTTCCCTTACGGTAAAACTCATAAAGGAAACCAAATTCTATCAGCTCCGTTCCGCAAAGACCGACGCTTTTTATAATGTGGCGGTCATTTCCGTTCCCCTTTCCTTTGAAGATGAAAAAGAATTGTCTTCCTTGGGGAAAAAGATTGAGGCCGATCTTTCGGAAAAAAGAGAAATTTTGGAAGAAGCCTTTACGGAAGAAACCGTTTTGGAAGAAAAACCGCTTTCCCTCAGGGAAAAAAAGGAAAAACAAAAAAGAGAAGAACGTCTTCTTTCCATTCTGGAAAAAGCAAAGATGAAACGGCAGGACTTGCCGGAACCGAAAGCCCCCGGAATTCCTCTGCCGCTTAACAATGATTTTGCCTTTTATATAGGCAAAAAGAGTCCCGTCAAAGAAGGAAAAATGAAGGACGGAAGGACTTACCGGATGGAAAGCGCCAATTTAGGAATATACGGAAACGGCTTCTTTTTCCCCTTTTTTGCAGAGGTTCTTGAGATCAAAGATAAAGACGGAGCGGTGTATACCGTATTTATGGGCGATCAGAAATCGGGCGAATATTTTGTTCCTTATATTAAAAAAGCGGTGAAAGGGAGGAAATGATGAGACGGGCAGGATACGGTTTATTGGCGGCACTTTTGATTTCCCTCTCTCCTCTTCCGGCAGAGGCGGATACGGTGACGGTGGAAACGGCAGAGGGCATAACGGAAGAGATGTATATCGACACGGGCGGTATAACAGGTCCTTTGATTCCCGGCGGATCCTTTACCTCCGTCATAGACGAAGCCATGCGTTCCGAGGAAACGGCAGGATTTCTGGGAAAAGAAAATCTTCCTGACGATGTATCATTCACTCCTTTTGATGAAAAAGGAAAATTCGGAACGATGGTGTTCAGGAAAAAAGACATATTGGCGTCCGCTTTTGTGATAAACTGCGAATTTACAAAAGATGAGGGGCAGGGAAAAATACTGTTTCAAAATATGTTCAAAGACGCGGTTCTTTCTGAATATACCATCAAGCAGCTCTATGATTTCAATGTATCCCTTATCACATCGGAAAACGTTCTGAACGGCCTCTTTCCCGAACTGTCGGCGAAATTGAACCGCCTCTGGCCGAATAAGCCTTTTCCCATTCCTTATAATTTCTTTGCCGTCGATTATTTGCAGACGGAACAGCTCCACCGGGTGCAGGATTCCCCCCGTATATACAGTACCGGCCTCAGAGCGGTGCTTTTTGTCGACGGCTTTGCCGTCCCTGTCTATATGAAATCCTATGCCATGGAGTACGGGGACAAATACCGTTTCCTTTTCTTCATCGGCGAAGAGGGCAATCATAAAATCATCAAAGAAGGAGCAGACCTGACGGCGGCAAGGTCGGCGAAATAAAATCCCTTATCATGAAGCGACCCCCTGAAGGCAGACCAAAAAATCCGGCTTCAAGGGGTCTTTTTTCGTGAATAAATATTTTTTAAGTAGAAATAAGAAATTTTCCTGCTATGCATAATGATATTCTTTCCTGAAAGCGTACCAAAAGGCACAAGTCATGAGAAAAGCCGCAAGACGGGCAACTCCCACGGAAGCCCAAATACCGTCGGTGTCGAAGAAAAGAGGGAGGGTAAAGACGGCAATGACTTCAAAAATGACGGACTGGAAAAGGGAAATCACCGCAGAAATGATGCCGTTGTTCAAAGCGGTGAAAAAAGCGGAACCGTAAAAGGAAAAACCGCTGAAAAGGAAAGAAAGAGAAAAGATGCGGAATCCCCGGACGGTGAGATCATAAAGTTCCTTGTCATAAGAGACGAAAATGCCTGCCAGAAGGGGAGCGGCAATAAAAGAAAGGGCGGTCAGAACGAAACCTGCCGAGGATATCAAAATCAAACTTTTCTTAAAAAGGCTCTTCAATTCATCATGGCGGCGGGCGCCGTAATTGTAACTGATGATGGGCGCAGTTCCCATGGAATAGCCGATAAAGACAGCTTCAAAAAGGAAAGCCGTATACATGATGACACCGAAAGAAGCGACACCGTTCACCCCTGCATAAATCATGAGCTGGTAATTGTAGACCATTCCTACAAAAGAAGTGGAAATATTGGACATCAGCTCGGAAGAGCCGTTGGTGCAAGTTTTGATGAGGGCGCCTTTGTCAAAGACGGGGCGGACGATCCGAAGAGGCGTCGGATTTTTGCAAAGGAAATAAAGAAAAGGCAATATGCCGCCTGCCAGCTGGGAAATCACCGTAGCAAAAGCGGCACCGGCAACGCCCCAAGGAAAGACAATGATAAACAAAGCATCGAGGACGATATTGATCACCCCTGAAAAAATGGTGATATAAAGACCGAGGGACGGTTTTCCTGCGGTGACCAGAAAATTTTCAAAGACCCGCTGCAAAATAAAGGCAGGAAGAGAAAGGAGAAGAATCCGCCCGTAAAGAACGGCGTATTCGAAAACATCTCCTTCGGCGCCCATGAATTTAGCAAGACCGGGAATGAGAAAATAAGCGGCACCGGAAATAAGGAGGCCCAGAAAAAGGGCGGCAAAAACAATGAGAGAGAAGAGGCGGACTGCTTTTTCCCGATCCCCTTCGCCCATGGTTTTGGCAACCAGTGCAGAGCCGCCGGAGCCGAACATAAATCCCACACAGCTGAACATCATGATGGCGGGATAAATCAGATTGACTGCGGCAAAAGCATCTTTTCCCACATAATTGGATACAAAAAGGCCGTCGACTATGCTGTAGGCGGAAATAACGATGAGCATGATCACCGAAGGAAGGGCAAAGCGCAAAAGACGCTCATAATTGAAACGGCCGGAAATATCGGTCGTCATGATTCGCCACCGATTTCTTTTCTGAAAACTTTATTGAAATGCTCCGTCGCCGATACCAATAAAGACCGTTCTTCTTCGGAAAGAGCAAGCCATGCTTTATTTTCCAAATTGACCATGGTGTCGATGTATTTTTCTGCAAAAGAAATGCCCTTTTCCGTAAGAATGACTTTTTTCACTTTTTGGTTGTCCTTTTCGGATTCTAAAAAAGCCAGTCCTTTTTCCGAAAGATGACGGAGGGCGGAATTGACGGTCTGCCTGTTGATTCCGTAGCTCCTTGCAATTTCATGCTGATAAGAAAGGCCGTCGATACGGATGGCGGCAAGGACCCAAAATTCCGCAAAAGAGAGGCCGCTTTTCTTTTGTATGATTTGATAAAGTGCATCCGTTTCCGCCATTAAATGATAATAAGAAGAAATTTCCTGCAAACGTTCCATGATATCCTCCAATAAAAATTGTATGAAAATGGACAAAAGGATTATAACAGGAAATAAAATAAAAAGCAATCAATGAAATAAAAATTTGAAGGGAAAAGAATGATCAAGAGAAAAAATCAGAGAGAGTCATCAAGGGGAAAAGTAATCACAGAGAAAAGAAAAAGGCTTCCCTGCGGAGGGATTTTCATCGCCGCCGTCGGAAAGCCCCATGGAAAGGGAATCTTATTTTTCTTTTTTAAAAGGTACGAGGGAATTTTATTTTTTGCTTTTTTTCTTTTTCTTCTTCTTCAGTTCCTCGGCAAAATCAGGAATGTCGACTTCCAAAAGAGCGATTCCTTTCATCTCCGACAATTCTTTTTCAAGCAGTTTATTTTCTTCTTTCAATTTTTTATAAGCTTCCGCTTTTTCTTTCGCTGCCGCTCTCGCTTCTTCCACGGGAAGACCGCCGATACCCCAGCTGTCCATGTCCACTTCTTCGATGGTGACGACGGTGGTGGCGGGATTTTTATGAAGTACTTCTTCCAAAAGACGGGTAGCCCCTTTGATCAGTTCCGCTTTCTGCGCCGCCGTAGCCCCTTCACGGGTGATTTTGATGGAAATGTAAGGCATGAGAAACCTCCTGTATAAAATAAGGTGATCCGTGCCCTCATTATAACAGAAAAAGAGGGACTGTTCTGTAAAGAAGGGGGAAAATAAGGAAATCCTTTTCAGGGGAAAGAAATTTGAAATGTCCGGAGAAAATAAAACAACCTTGCCGAAAGAAGAGATTTTCAAGGGGAACGGGTTGTCTTGATTTGACACGGCCCCGTCCGTACTGTAGAATTAAAAAAGGGAATATACTGTACCTCTGCCCCCGCAAGGGGCTTTTTTTATGTCATTTTTACGGTCTTTCCATAAATTATTTTCAGAAAAGGAAATAAAAATTTTATGAAAAGGCCCGTGATTTGAAAAGGAGTGATGACATGGCAAAATCCTATGATGTCATCGTGATCGGCGCCGGTCCTGCCGGTATTTTTACCGCCCTCGAACTGGCGGATACGGGCGCATCGGTGCTGATCCTTGAAAAAGGACTCGATATCAGGGAAAGGATCGCTTTGAATCGGGACAGGACGGGAGCGCCTGCGGAAAAGCGGCAAAATATCGTCTGCGGCTGGGGCGGTGCTGGTGCTTTTTCCGACGGAAAACTGACGCTCACCACCGATTACGGCGGAAATCTTGACGATTATATGAATAAAGGGGAACTGTCGAACCTGATTTCCTATGTCGACTCCCTGTACTGCAAATACGGCGGTGCGGAAAGAAAAGTTTACGGCGATGAATTTGCCGAAGAAATACATGAATTGAAACGCCGCAGCGCCGCGGCGGATCTGATGCTCATTCCTGCCCGTATCCGTCATCTGGGAACCGATGTAAACGGGGAAATCCTCACCAATATGCGGGATTCTCTTCCGAATAATATCACCGTTCTTTCCAAGACGGCGGCAGAAAAAATCATTGTTGATGAAAAAGGAAGTATTCTCGGGGTCACCGCAGGAGGAAAAGAATATCACTGCAAATATCTGGTGGCGGCACCGGGACGGGAAGGGGCGGAATGGTTCCTCGAAGAAGCAAAAAAACTCGGGATCCATACCAAGTCCAATGCAGTGGATATCGGTGTCCGCGTGGAGTCTCCCGCAGAAGTCTATGAACCGATCACAAAAATCTGTTATGAATCGAAACTGGTTTATTTTTCTAAATTTTTTGATGATCGGGTCCGCACTTTCTGCATGAATCCTTACGGTTTTGTGGTGACGGAAAATAACGGCGGCCTTCAGACGGTGAACGGCCATTCCTTTGCCCACAAGAAGAGCGGAAACACAAATTTTGCCATTCTCGTATCCAAGCAGTTTACCAAACCTTTTGACGAACCGATTTCTTACGGGAAATACATTGCTTCCCTTGCGAATATGCTCGGCGGCGGCCCGATCGTCCAGCGCTTGGGCGATCTGCGGGACGGAAGGCGTTCCACGGAAGAAAGAATCCGCCGCGGCCTTGTCCGTCCCACCATGCCGTCGGCAACGCCGGGAGATTTATCTTTAGTCTTGCCATACCGTTTCCTAAAGGATATTATGGAGATGTTCGAAGCTCTTGACGAAGTGGCGCCCGGTGCCAATTCCAGACACACGCTTTTATACGGAGTGGAAGTGAAATTTTACTCCTCCCGTATCGAGCTGACCAATCAATTGGAAACAAAATATAAAAATTTCTTTGCTATCGGCGACGGTGCCGGTATCACAAGGGGATTGGCTCAGGCTTCTGCAGCCGGAGTGGTGGTGGGCAGAGAAATCTGTGCCCGGGAAGGGAAACCGAAGGAGGATATATGATTCCGAGATACACAAGGCCTGAAATGGGTAAAATTTGGGAAGAAAGAAATGAATGGCAGACCATGCTTGATGTGGAAATTGCCGCCTGCGAAGCCAATGCGGAGCTGGGACGGATACCGAAAGAAGCGGTAGAGGTCATCAAAGCAAAGGCAGATTTCGATGTGGACCGCATTCATGAAATTGACAGGGAAATCAATCATGACATCATTGCATTTCTGACCACTGTCGGCGAATATGTGGGAGATGAAGCCAAATATATCCATATGGGCATGACTTCCACCGACGTGCGTGATACGGCGCTGAATGTACAAATCAAGCAGGCATCGGAAATTCTTCTTGCCGATTTGGAAAAACTGGCGGAAGTGCTGAAAAGAAGAGCCGTGGAATTTAAATACACCCCGACCATCGGCCGCACCCACGGCGTTCATGCGGAACCTACCACTTTCGGACTGAAACTGCTCCTCTGGTACAGTGAAACACTCCGTAATATAGAAAGAATGAAAAGAGCGAAAGAGGAAATGGCGGTAGGCAAGCTTTCCGGCGCCGTCGGCACCTATGCGGACATCGATCCTTTCGTGGAAGAATATGTATGCAAAAAAATGGGACTTACCCCGGAAATCGTGGCAACCCAGGTGGTACAGCGGGATCACCATGCGGAATACATCACCACTTTGGGCGTGATTGCAGGCACTCTTGCCCAGATCGCCCTTGAAGTCCGTCATCTCCAAAGAACGGAAGTAAGAGAAGCGGAAGAATATTTCAGCTCGAAACAAAAAGGATCTTCCGCCATGCCTCATAAGAGAAACCCCGTCAAATCGGAAAGAATCTGCGGTATGGCACGGCTGATTCAAGGATATTCTCTCCCTGCCTTTGAAAATATTCCTCTCTGGCACGAACGGGATATTTCCCACTCCTCCGTAGAACGGGTGATGATCCCCGATGCGACGACGGCATTGGATTATATCTTGGCACAGACGACGGATCTGATCGACAAGCTTCTCGTCTATCCCGAAAAGATGCTGGAAGATCTGAACATGACCGGCGGCCTTATTTACAGCCCCGTCATCCTTCTTGCTCTCGTTTCCAAGGGCGTTTACCGCGACACGGCGTACCGCTGGGTACAGAGAAATGCGATGAAACGGTGGCTTTCGGGAGAAGATTTCTATGAAAACCTCTGCAAAGACGAAGACGTTTCCAAATATCTGACACCGGAAGAAATCAAAGAATGTTTTGATTACAACCGCATGCTCACCCATGTGGATGATATATTTGCAAGATTCGGCATATAACGGATCGCCGGCGGAGGTTTGCTCCGCCCGTAAAGGGAAAGGAATAACAGAATGGCAACAGCAATGGTAATAGGCGCCCAGTGGGGCGATGAAGGAAAAGGGAAAATCGTAGACTATCTGGCGGCGAAAGCCGATGTGGTCGTCCGCTCCCAAGGAGGAAACAATGCGGGCCATACGGTGGTGACCGGAGGAAAAGCATATCCCCTCCGCCTCATGCCGAGCGGCATCATGTATCCCGGCACGATCTGCATCATCGGAACCGGCGTCGTGGTCGATCCGAAAAGTTTTCTTGAAGAAATGAAAAAACTGGAAGATCAGGGAATCGATGCAAAACATTTACAGATATCCACAAGAGCGCAGGTGGTATTTCCCTACCATATCCGTTTGGACGAAGCGGAAGAAATGCGGAAAGGAAGCCGCAAGATAGGGACGACGAAGAACGGCATCGGCCCCTGCTATGCAGATAAAATCAACCGTATCGGCATCCGTATGTGCGATCTTATGGATAAAGAAACTTTTGCGGAAAAACTGAAATACAATGTAGAACAAAAAAATATGATTTTGGAAAAACTCTACGGTCTGGAAGGCTTCGATTACGAAAAAATGCTGGAAGACTATCTGGGCTATGCGGAAGAGCTCCGGCCTTACGTAAAAGACACGAACTACACCGTCCAGAAACTGGTGGCGGAAGGGAAAAACGTTCTTTTTGAAGGCGCTCAGGCATCCATGCTGGACTGCGACAACGGCACCTATCCCTTTGTCACCTCCTCCCATCCCACCGCAGGCGGCGCCTGCATCGGCGCAGGGATCGGCCCCCATCACATGGAAAATATTTTCGGCGTCGTCAAAGCATACAGCACCCGTGTCGGCGAAGGCCCCTTCCCGACGGAACAGCTGAATGAAATCGGCGATAAAATCCGCAACATCGCTCATGAATTCGGCACCGTCACGGGCCGTCCGAGAAGAGTGGGCTGGCTTGATACGAGAGCCGTCCGCTATGCTGCCGCATTGAACTCTTTCGACTACCTTGCCATCACCCGCCTCGATATTTTAGACGAACTGGATGAAATCAAAGTATGCACCGGCTATGAATATGAAGGACGGGAAGTAGAAGAATATCCGGCGGATCTGAAATTTTTGGAAAAAATAACACCGATTTATAAAACCTACAAAGGGTGGAAAGAAAAAATCAGCGACATTCGGGAATATGACAAACTGCCGGAACTCTGCAAAGAATATCTGGAAGACATTTCCAAATGGATCGGCGTCCCCGTCGGAATCATTTCCGTCGGCCCGAGCCGGGAACAGACCATCGTCATCAAAGACGTATTTTAAAATAAAAATGGTTTAACTTAAAAAGGTTTCCCCTCAAAAGGAAATCTTTTTATTTTCTTGTAACAACAGATAAAATATGAGAATATAACAGACAGAAACGGTTAGGACGGAAGGGAAATCATGAAATACATCAACATACTTCTTTATGAAAACTTCACCACCTTGGACGTATTCGGCCCCGTCGATGTATTCGGGCGGCTCGAAGATTATAAGATACGCTTTATTTCTCTTCCCGGCGGAAATATATCAAACAAACAGGGAGTCACGATACACACGGAAGCGGCGGAAACCGCAGCGGAAGGAGATATCCTCATGGTGCCCGGCGGATTCGGAAGCCGCACAATCATCAATGACGAAAATTTTATAAAAATGCTGAAAAAACTGGCAGAATTATCGTCCCATGTATTATGTGTCTGCACCGGATCGGCGCTCCTTGCCAAAACGGGCCTTCTTGACGGTAAAACAGCGACCTCCAACAAATCTTCCTTCGACTGGGTCAAAGGCTTCGGAAACAATGTGGACTGGAAACGGCAGGCAAGATGGACTTCCGACGGCAAATACTACACCTCCGCAGGTGTTTCCGCAGGGATCGATATGGCCCTCGGCTTTGTGGAAGACAGGTACGGAAAAGAAAGAGCGGAAAAAATCGCAAAAGCCATGGAATACCATTGGAATACCGACAAAGATCATGATATATTTTAAAAAGAACCTTTTTATACAGAAGCGCCCCTGTGCTTGGGGCAAATGATTTTTTAAAAGGAGAAACTATGAGTTTAGCCGAAGATATTCAAAAAATGGAATGGTACAAAACTTTTGAACCTTATATCCTGACAAAAGATATGGCAAAAAGGGCAAGAGGGGAAATAGAACTCTCCCCGGATGCGCCGGAAGAAGCAAAAGACGCCTTCGCAAGATGGATGGCAAAACGCCTCGCCCGCCGTTTTTAGGCATAAAAAAACCGCTCCGAAAGGGGCGATTTTTTATTTCTTTATTTATTCTTTATTTTCATTGGACAGATGAAGCTTGTCGAAAATGAGGAAGGAGAGAGAAAGTACCATAGCGACCACGGTGGCAAGGCCCATTCCTTTCAGCTGGACCGGTCCGAGAACCACGGAAGCGCCCGAAAGGCCGGAGATCATGGTGACTGCGGTGAGGATGAGATTTCTTGACTGTGTATAATTTACTTTCTTTTCGATGAGCATGCGGATCCCCGAAGCGGCGATAAAGCCGAAGAGGAGGATGCAGACACCGCCCATGACGGGGGTGGGAATGGCATGAATGAGGGCGGCTATTTTTCCCACGAAGGAGAAAACGATGGCAAATACGGCAGCACCGCCGATGACCCAAGTGCTGTAGACACCGGTCATTGCCATGACGCCCATATTTTCACCGTAGGTCGTATTCGGCGTGGAGCCGGCAAATCCGGAAAGGACATTGGAAAGGCCGTCGGCAAAGAGGGAACGGTGAAGTCCCGGTTCTTTGATCAAATCTCTTCCGACGATATCGGAGGTGACGAAAAGATGGCCCAGATGTTCGGCAAAGACGACGAAAAGGGCGGGCATGATCATCATAATGGCGCTCAGATTGAAACGGGGCATATAAAAAGTGGGAACGGCGAACCATGCCACTTCATTGACTTTTGTGAAATCGACGACTCCCATGAAGATGGAAAGAATGTATCCCGAAATGACGCCGATAAGAATGGGAATGATGGAAATAAATCCCCGTCCCAGCACGGTGGCAAGAATGGTGACGATGAGGGTGAACATGGAAATGGTGATGGCCGTGCCGTTTGTCATATTTTGCGGCGCATCCATGAAGCCGGACATATTCATCGCAAGAGGGGCGAGTTCAAGGCCGATGATGGCAACGACGGCGCCCATGGCGGCAGGAGGAAATAAAATATCAATCCAGCCTGTTCCTATTTTCTTGACCAGAAAAGCAAGGACGATGAAGGAAAGGCCGAAACAGATAAATCCGCTCTGCGCATCCGCATAAGACATGCCTGCCGTGGCGGTGACGGCAAGAACGGGGGAAATAAAAGCAAAACTGGATCCCAGATAAGCGGGAAGTTTCCATTTACAGATAAAAAGATAAAGGAGCGTACCGATACCGTTCATAAAAAGACAGGTCGCCGGATCGACATTCAAAAGAAAAGGAACGAGGACGGTCGAGCCGAACATGGCGAACAAATGCTGCAAACTTAAAGGAATGGTAGGAAGGAGAGGCAGTTTTTCTTCCACATCAATGATTCTTTTTTCCATGAAACCTCCTTGGGAAACTCGCAAAAAAAGAGGGAGAACGCCGTCGTTGCGATTCTCCCTCCTTGCTTGCCGATAATTTATCCCAATTATTTTATACTTTTAACAGGATAAAAGCAAGAGGAAAATGTTATAAATAAATTAAAAAGAAAGGAGATCGGAAGAGCA
>URAA01000005.1 GCA_900545785.1 uncultured Dialister sp.
ACACGACGCTCTTCCGATCTACCGCTTGGAAAAATTCACCCACCACGCAGGCGGATCCGTAAATCAGTCCTTCTCTGAACTCTTCCAAAATCGGACGGGGAAGCAGGGGGCGTTTTCTGTAGTATTTGATATGGGAAAGAGTAATCATTCGGTACAGATTGCGGAGACCCGTCATATTTTTTGCAAGAATGATGATATGGTGATATTTTTGCCGATCCGTTTCTGTATCTTTCGGAATTTCATCAATCAGATATCCTTCCATTCCGTAAATGACCTTCTGATGATATTTGGCTGCCAGTTCTTGAATTTGCGGAAATGCCTGAATCACGCCGTGATCGGTAACGGCTATGGCAGGATGCTTCCAGCGGGCTGCCGTCTTAATCACTTCTTCGTTATCAATCAGTCCGTCCAAACTCATTTTGGTATGCAAATGAAGTTCCACCCGGGGCGTCTCATAATTGTCTTCATGGGGAATGACCTCAGCCTCGCTTTTCTCCATTTGGGAAATATTCAGAACAAGGCCTCCCGTGTATTTATCCAATTGGACATTACCCCGTACCTTGACGACCATGCCCGACTTTAGAGACTTCACCGGTTTTGCTTCTTCTATATTTTCAAAAAATTTCTTACAGGCAATCCCGCTCGTTTCATCCGCCATTTTCATGGTGAAAACAGCTCTCTTTCCATAAAGTTCTTTCACCTCGGAATTTATGAGAGTCCCTTTCACGGTGATTCCCGCGATTTCTTCTTTTATTGTACTTATATCGGATATTTTCCCTTTAATTTTTGTTTTTCCTATGAAAATGTCATTATCCGATTTATCTTTTTTAGAGACGATAAAAGCGGAAGCGGGAAGAACGCTCGATAATTGAGGCAGCCCTTCTATGGCGGCTCCTGCATTCACTTTTATTTTTTTCTCATCCTTCGGTTCAGACTCCTGCTCGGATAGGGCGGATTGAATATCATCTGTGGAGGGCCTGAAAAAATCCTCCTCAGAATTTTCTTCCGAATCATCAAAAGTACTGTCTTCACAGATATCATTTCCGTCAGGTTCATTCATCTCGGAAAATTCTTCTTCCGGAAGAGGCGCGTTTCCCATTCGGGATAAAAATACTTCGTCCCCCACATCTTCCCCGTTCAGATAAATATGATCAAGACATCTGATTTCTTCTGCTATATCTTTTAAAATGGCAAGTGCTTCTTCTTTATTATCTGCCTGTATATACCAGGAATGACTTTCCGTATCTACCTCCATCAGCGTGATGGTGGAATTTTTTTCTGTTGAATATAATCGATATTTCGCCATAATAATCTCCCTACGTCAAAGGGATTATCTTCCCTTCCTTATTTCCTTCTCCGCCCTTTGTTTTCTTTTCGGTTACTTTTTCCGTTTCGCTGTCGTTCTTTTTATTTTCTTTCTTTTCTAATTCTTTTTTCTTTTTCGGGTCCGTCTTATAGGTGATCACCGTATCTACGGGGTCATAATAGGATTCGAAAGTATCCTGATAAATTCTGCCGTCTTCCCATTTTGCATACTGCAATATACTTGCAGAGTATCCTTCATGCCCGTATTCTGTCGTTTTTTCTTCCTTTTGTTCCGGATCTACCTTTTCAACGGTCTTAAATTCAATAGGATCTGAATGCTGCAGCAGAACATGAGCTATTTCAGGCTTATCTTCCCGAGCCCCGATAATATAGCAGGTGATTTCTCCCGGGACATAGAATGTATAAATGTAAACGGGATTTTTAAGCTGATTCTTGAAACGGAAATCAATATAATCATAAGCAACCGTCGCATCTTGTCCGATCGGCACATAAACAGCGGGAGAAAAATGAGAAACCCGATCCGTTACCTCAAGCCCTGCCAGCATGACTGCATTGAAAAGAGTGGTGCTCACTTGGCATACTCCGCCGCCGTAGTCCGGTTCTAATTTGCCGTTTATAATCACCGGCGCTTCCAGATAGCCGTTGTCGGGAGATCTGGCCCCCGTCGTATCATTGTAGGAGAACCGTTCCCCCGGCTGAACCACGGTACCGCTGATCGATCCTGCAGAAATCTCAATGTTTCTGCTTCGGTTCGGATTATAACCGAAGTATGTCGTATATTTTGCCAAAACAGTATTAAATTTAGCAGCCTCTTCTGATGTGATATTCGGTTTCTTTTCTTCCGTAACAGGAAGTTCTACCTTGGGAAAATCGGCATCGGCGAGGGAATCTCCCACCACCTTCATCAGCTTATCTTCATCTATTTTTAAATATGGGATACCCGCGGAAAAAGTGACCGAGCCGTCATGATTAAAAACAGGCATCGGTTCCTGCACCGATTTTCCGTATTTATCACTTAATTCGCCTATCTTTTCTTTCACGGCACCCGCATCATACACCAAGAGGGATCGTTCCGTACTCCCCGAAAGAAGCGTTTTCCACCGGACAAGCCAGTCAGACAAAAGGTTTCCGCTTCTGCCGACAGACAATACATCTTCTATTTTGCTTTCATCATAACGGGCTCCCAAACTTTCCAATGTCCACTCTTCCCGTATTTCACCATGAGTAAGCAGCAGCTTGCCCGTCTTCAGCTTTTGATTTTTATCCTTTATAAGAGAAACCAGTTCTTCTCTTCCCATGCCTCCTACAGATTTACCGTTAAGACGCATGCCGGGTATCGCCGCATCCTGTTTTACCCATAAAAAAGGGGCTGCCCCTGCGGCAATTATGGCAGCTATTACTGCACCTGATATAATTTTTCTCATTATAAACCAAAAACCCTCTTCCCCAACTCTGAAGATATTACTTGCGAAGACAATACTTCAGTAATAAATCTTTCAAACCATCATTTCCCTTAAACCGGAGATCAAACTGATAATCAAAAAGTTCCAAGAGAAACCATTCCGCTTCTTCTTCCGTCACTTTTTTCGCATCTTTCACTAAATAATCCAACCCGTAATGATTTTTTATATCCAGCATTTTCTGCATTTTCAAAACAGGTACTTTATTTCTTTGCATTTCTTTCAGCATTTTTATTTTTCTGAAACGGGATGCTAAATAGCCGACGCTCTTAATCGTTTCCTCCGGGTTTCTGAATACTTTTTCCGCACTCTCTAAAATGACGGAAGCTTTTTTATCCAGCAAAGAGTCGGTAAAACGGAATATCCCCTGATCCATATAATCGGGAAGCGCCGCCTCCAGAAGTTTTCGGGAAATCGATTGTTTTTCCCCTGCCATCAATACAATTTTATCACATTCTGTTTGCAAAAGAGGTTTCGAAAGTACTTCCCACGCTCTGAGCACTTCTTCCAGATACATGCGGGCTTCCGGTTCCACCCGCTTTCCTTCTTTCATAAGAAGTTGTACCATAAAAGATGCACCGTTCTCAGGTTTCATCAGGCTGCATTCTTCTCCTTTGCAGACAAGAAGTATTTCTTTCACGGTTTTTATTCTTTTGTCCAATACATCAAAAACGGTAAAAATCACAAGAACATCAGATGATAAATTTTTTAAAAGAAGAATAAAATCTTGAAATGCCGTCTCTTCTTTTTTATTGCTCAATTTCCTCTTTAAAAAAAAGGGGTCTTCTATCACCACTGCCATTTTAGAAGAAAAAAGAGACTGTCCTTCAAGCATATTCTTATATTCCGCATAACTTCCCGGCGGTTCCAGAACCGTCACATCAGGATCTTCATTTTTGAAATAGCTTTTTATGATTTCTTCTTTTCGTATACTGACGGATACCCTGTCATTGCCGTAAAGAATTCTGCAATTTTCTCCCGCTCTGCCTGTTACTGCCATAGTTTCATCTCACTTCCGGTACTTCCCGGTTTCCACCCTTTATCGGTGAATTTTATTTCTACCATACCGTCACGGATTGTTTCATACACGGGGCATCCGTAAAGGAGAAAAGCTTCCGTATCTTCCCCCGCCATAGCTCCTTTTCCCGTATAAACCGCCATTTCCGGCTTTATTTCTTTCAAAAAAGAATATTCCACCTGCCCTTCGAAAGGATGAGCACCGCCGATCCATAAGCCGTGCTTCTCCTGCCGCCGATTTTTTCCCGTCCCGCCTGCGATATAAACAGAACGATCCTTATTTGAAATATCTAAAGAAGTCCCGTCGATTCCGATGCGGATTCCGTTTTTTAATCGGACGGTACCGTTTTTTAAATACCTGACGGTCCCGGAAAAATCATCATTTAATTTCAGCGGCTCTCCGAGCATCCAAATTTCTTTTACGGGAATTTTCGGATAGGTTATTTTTCCCTTTTCCCCATTTTTTCCGCAGAGTATGAGTATATCTGCATCAAAAACTCCTTCATATGATAAAAAGGAAGAAAACTCATCCGTATTTCTCTTTGAATAAAAGTCGCTGTACTTATAATAAATGATTTTACACTTTTTGGATATAATCAAAATTCCTCTATCCGATCCCAGTTCGGGAACAAAAACCGACGTTTCCGGCTTCAGGAAACTTTCAAGCACACATAATAAAATCAGTATTCCTGTGCATATCTTTACGGCAAAAATACCTTTGGTAAAACTTTTCCATTTGCCTTTAAAATAAAAAATCGATATCAATGCATAATAAGAAATCATTTGCAGAATCGTCATACCGCCCAGCCGGATCGAAGCATTCGGCAAAGAGGCAATCAGGTTGTTAAGCATGAGTCCGAAACCGAGCAAATAATCGGCACCGTATAATACTCCGATCGCCAGCGGCTTGATGAGAAAAGAAAGGATAATGGCGGACAGTCCTGCAATGATGACACATTCCAGAAGAGGTGTCACCAGCAAATTGGCAGGGATGAAATACAGCGGGAATACGTGAAAATAATAGAGAATAACAGGAACGAGCAATATTTGTGCCGATAATGAGAGGGCCGCTCCGTCTTTTATCCATGAAGGAATTTTCGGGACGGATGAAAATAAACCTGACAGAGGCCGATAAAACAATAAAATTCCCGCAGAAGCCAAGACGGAAAGCTGAAAACTGATATCATACAAATAATAGGGATTAAAAAGGAGCATTCCCGATACGGCAGCGCCGAGAAGATTTAACGGTTCTCTGTCTCTTTCCGTAAACACCGCAAGGACTGTCAAAATTCCCATGACAGATGAACGGACGACGGGAGGGACGAAACCTGCAATTCCTCCGTATACAAGAACAAAAATTATGGACAAGCCTGCCGTTATCTTTCTCGGGAGTCCCAGATATTTTCCGACAATATATAAAAACCCGAAAAGCAAAACAATGTGCGAACCCGACACGGACAGGATATGAATAATTCCCGTCGTTGAAAAAGAGGTTATCACCGATTCGGGGATTTCCGAATAATGCCCTCCGAAAAGAAGTGTCATGAGCACGGGAAGATGTTCTGCTTCCACATAGGGTGCAAATATGGATTTAATTTCTTCCCTGACCGA
This sequence comes from uncultured Dialister sp., assembly GCA_900545785.1. Lineage (GTDB taxonomy): Bacteria > Bacillota > Negativicutes > Veillonellales > Dialisteraceae > Dialister. The sequence goes on from URAA01000005.1 coordinate 5,415, forward strand.
TACGGATTTTTGCAATAGATAATATTCATTGCTGTGGCTGATGAAGGAAATATCTCCCTCCCTTTCTCCATAAATTCTTCCGATGACGGAAAGGCTTTTATACCGTTTTTCCAAATTTATTTTTCCCGGATTTTTATAAATATGAACAGGTCTCAATTCTCCTTTGGCAATAATTTTATCCCCTATTTCATATTTCCCGTGTTTCGACGGATCATAAACATAAACCTTGCCGGATATTTCTTTTTCCTCTCCGTCAGGATAGATGATTTTATCCAAATTGATTAAATAACGGCTATATTCGTTTTCTCCTGCCGTTTCCGTCGGTTCTTCCGCTATCACACCGTAAAAATCACCCTTATGGCCCGCCAGATATAAAGACTGATTCTGCCATAGATTTTCGGCAATTTCCATCCGTATAAAGCCGGCAAAACAAATAAAAAGAGCACTGCCTATATAGACAATACTCTTTCTCTTCCATATATAAGAAATAAAAATCATCGATAAAAGCAGAGCAAGAACAATTCCGCTCCCCAAAAGATTCCATGTAATGAATTCAGCTGCATATATACCGACGGCTAAAAGAATACCGCCGTGAAGCAAAATGTATTTGCCGTTCATAGCACAATTTTTCCTGCGATTTTTTTCATCTTCTCTTCGCCGATGGTAGGCACCTCCTTCAATTCTTCTTTGCTTTTAAACTCTCCGTGTTCTCGCCTGTAAGTAATGATCTTATCCGCCGTTTTCGGACCGACTCCCGGCAAAGTGATCAATTCCGCCTCGCCGGCCGTATTGATATTGACCATGCCTGCCGCCGCTATATTGGTTTGGTTCAGATTGAGCGGAATATAGATCTTCGTTCCGTCTTCTATTTTTTCAGATAAATTTATACTTTCCAAATCCGCATAAGGCAGCAGATCCCCTGCTTTTTGTACCGCTTCATACAAACGGCTTCCTGCCGGCAGTTCATACACTCCCGGTTCCCGTACTGCTCCCACCACATAGACAAGAGCCGTATCATTTCTCCCCTGCTCTGCCTCGTTTGTAATTTCAACCACTTCCGCATCATTTTCCGCCGCTGATTCACCGTCGGGATAATACAGGAAAAGACCGCCGATAGAAAGCGCTGCAAAGATAATGATGCAAAGTAAAATATACTTTCTGTCCTGTATTTCCATTTTATCCCTCACCCTTTTCCCAAAATCAACCTATTGCAAAAAAGGAGCCTGAAAAGACTCCTTCTTATTGTTATCGGTTCTGATGTATTATTTATTATCTTCCGGTCTCGGAACGGCTGCATTGGAATCAATCAGGCTCTGCCGGTTTTTCTTCAATGTATCCAGCATATTTTCCATATTTGTTTCTACATATTTTAAAACGTCCGTGGCATATGTAACGGAACTGTTGCGTAATTCTTCGGCAGATCGGTTAGCAGATGTCACCACTTCATTGGCTCTTTCCTGTGCCTGTTTGACCAATTCGCTTTCTTCCGTAATGCGGGCAATATAATCTTTTGCCTGTGCAATAGTGTCATCCGCCTTCTTTTCTGCATCCAAAAGAATACGTTCCTTGTCGGCAACGATACGTCTTGCATTTTCCAATTCATTGGGAAGTGATTGATTAATCGCATCGATCAGTCTCTCGATCTCATCTCTGTCTACCATCTTTTTATTTGTAAATGGAACATCGCTTGCATTTCCAATTACATTTTCCAATTCTTCCAGCAGTTTTCTTGTATCCATTTTACAGCCTCATTTCTTTATGGAATTCAATTTCTTTTTAAGCATGTTCTCTACATAAGGAGGAACCATATGGGAGACATCGCCCCCGAAATATGCCAATTCTCGGACCCCTGTAGAAGACAGATAAGAATATCTGCCGTCTGTCATAAAAAATGCCGTTTCCAAAGTCGGATCGATTTTCTTTATCATCAGTGCCCGTTGGAATTCATATTCGAAATCACTGAATGCCCGAAGACCGCGGATCAAAAGATGGCAGCCTTTTTTTGCAGCATATACATTCAATAAACCTGTCGATGTGTCCACTTCCACATTCGGTATATCTTTGGTTGTCTCTCTAAGCATATCCAGTCTTTCCTCTATGGTAAACATGGCTGCTTTTTTGTTGGGATTGACAAAGACGGTGACAATCAGCTTGTCAACAAGAACCGCGCTTCTTCTGATAATATCCAAATGCCCGTGTGTAACCGGATCATAACTTCCCGGACAAATAGCAATTTTCATGAACTTTCTCCCTCAGCATCCCGGCAAAGCAGATAACTGACAACAGTGTCCCCCGCTTTTTTCTCTTTCCAAACGCTGCATTTCCCTTCCCATAGAGTCATGTCAGGCGGTTCGGACGCAGAATGCTCTGCAATAATAATAGCATTGTCTGCAGGGAGCCTGCAAGCAAATACTATTTTAAGAACTTCATCAATATATCCTTTTTTATAAGGCGGATCCATAAAGATATAATCATACCTGCTGCCTGCCAATGACCGCAAAGAAGAGTGAATATCTCCTGAAAGGACTCTTCCTTTGTCTTCAACATGGCATTTCTTTAAATTTTCACGAATAATTTGTGCTGTCGATTTATCTAAAAATACAGCTACCGCGGCGCCTCTGCTCAGGGCTTCGATGCCCATGGCCCCCGTCCCTGCAAATATATCAAGCACAGCGGTGTCCGCAAGTCCGACATTGGCAAGCACATTAAAGATGCTTTCCCGGACGCGGCCCAAAGTGGGTCTTGTAGTTCTGCCCGCCGGTGCGGTGAGGATAGTCCCCTTGGCTGTTCCGCCGATGATTCTCATAGTAAAATATCCAATTCAAATTATAACATAGATAGGAAATAATGTTTATTTTAATTCAAAAAATATCTTATTCTTCCGATTCCAGATATGTTTCCGTTTCTGCTTTTTTTGCACGGTTCATCAAATTTTCCACGGCTTCCTGCACTGTATGCTCCCCTTTTAACAGTTTGCATACTTCTTCCGTAACGGGCATTTCGATATTTTCTTTCATTGCAATTTCATTGACAAGAAGGGCTGTACGCATTCCTTCCACCACCATATGAGTTCTTTTCGTAATTTCTTTCGCCGTTTTCCCTTTACCGAGCAATACGCCTGCCGCATGATTTCTGCTGTGAGTACTGGTACAGGTGGCAATCAAATCTCCCATGCCGGATAATCCTGAAAATGTTTCTTTTTTAGCCCCGAAATGTACCCCGAAACGGGCCATTTCGACAAGGCCTCTTGTCATGAGGGCTGCCCGGGAATTATCTCCCAGTCGGAGTCCGTCCAACACTCCGCAGGCCAAGGCAATAATATTTTTTAAAGCGCCGCCGTATTCTACACCGCGAATATCATGGCTTCGATAGACACGAAATACGGGGCTCATAAACAAGTCCTGAACGATTTGCACTGCTTCGGGCACTTCCGACGCCGCAACCGTAGCTGCCGGAAGCCCCAGTCCGACTTCCTCCGCATGATTCGGGCCGGAGAGCACGACAATACGATCGGTTATCCCTTTCAGGTTCATTTCTATGACTTCTGAAAGGCGATGTCCCAAATTATCTGCAATTCCCTTGGATGCACAGACAACCACCGCATTTTTTTCTATATAAGGCAAAGATTTTTTTACCGTTTCTTCCACCGCTTTTGAAGGCGTACACAAAATAACGACTCCTGCTCCGGTTACGGCATTTTTTAAATCTCCGGTAATTTTTACATGAACGGGAATGCGAACTCCCGGAAGATATTCCTTATTTTCTCTTTCAATTCTCAGCTTCTCCGCAGTTTCTTCTTTTCTGCAACAGAGTACCAAATCATCATGTCTTCCTGCCAGCTGAGTGATCATGGCCGTTCCCCAGCCGCCGGAACCAATCATGGTAATTTTCATCTTATTCCTTCTTTCCCTGTGTAATAGGTGCTTCCTCCCCTCGAAGAAGTCTTTCTATATTATCTTTATGTTTTACTATAACAATAAGAGCTGCAACAGCACTGAATATTTGATAGGCCGGAGGCTCCCCCATCAAAAAAATGACAAGAGGCACTACCGGAGCGGAAATAATCGATGCAAGAGAAACGATCTTTTTCCATCGGAATACGATAAACCAGACGACAAAAGCCGCCAAAGTGGCAAGTGGAGAAATATAAGTAAACGCCCCCACTCCGCAAGCAACACCCTTGCCGCTTTTGAATTTGAGGAATACGGACCAGTCATTCCCGATAACCGCAAAAAGCGCACAAAGCAGAACGATCCAGGGATCGGGCATTCCAAGGTAAACAGCAAGCATTCCTTTAAAGAAATCTCCCAAAAACACGGCCAGTCCGGCTTTTGCACCGAGTGTCCGATATGCATTGGTAGCTCCCACATTTCCGCTGCCCGTCTTCTTTAAATCTACACCGTAAAAAAGTTTGCCGATGATATAACCGGTCGGTACGGCTCCAATAAAATAAGCCAGAATGACAATCAACACGGAAGCCGTCACAATTCGTCACCGTCTTTTTTACTTCTTACCACGATACGGATCGGAGTTCCTTCAAAAGAAAAGGCTTCTCTCAAACGATTTTCAATAAAGCGCACATAGGAAAAATGAATTAAATCCGCATGATTGACAAACATGACAAATGTAGGAGGCCTTATCCCTACTTGAGTCATGTAATAAATTTTTGCCACTCTTCCTCCATGTGCGGGGGGCGGATTTACTATTTTGGCATCTTCCAGAAGATCATTTAAAACTGATGTGGAAATGCGCATAGATTGCTGTTCTGCCACATTATAAATCATGTCGCCCAAGCGTTGGATTCTTTGTTTCGTCATGGCCGATCCGAAAAGCATGGGGATGTATGGAGCAAAAGGCAGGCCGTCCCGTATTTCTTTTTCGAAAGATACGATGGTATTGGTTTCTTTTTCAATCATATCCCATTTGTTTACCATGATGATAAGCCCTTTTCCGGCTTCATGGATATAACCGATGATTTTTTTATCTTGTTCGGTCAGCATATCCTTGGCATCCAGAACAAAAATGGCTACATCACAATTGTCGATGGCACGGATGGAACGAATGACACTGTATTTTTCCAAAGGTTCTTCAATTTTGCTTTTTCGCCTCATCCCTGCCGTATCAACAAGGATGAAGGTTTTTCCCTTATATTTCCAAACCGAATCGACCGCATCTCGGGTCGTTCCCATTTCATCCGCCACCAAAGATCTTTCATATCCGAGAAGAGAGTTGATCAATGTAGATTTTCCCACATTGGGCCGCCCTACTATAGCAGTACGGATAATGTCGGGAGAATCGTGTTCTTCTGCCGGCGGAAATCCTTCCGAAATTTTATCCAGCAAATCACCGAAACCCAGACGATTGACTGCGGAAACCGGTATCGGATCCCCCAGTCCCAGCGAATAAAATTCATAAATTTCCATTTCCTGATTGGTGCTGTCTGCTTTATTGACACATAAAACGACAGGCTTCCCCGTTTTTCTCAGCATTCCTGCAATGATTTCATCATCGGAGGTCACTCCTGCACGGACATCCGTGACAAAAAGGATCACATCCGCTTCTTCCATTGCCAGTTCCGCCTGCTGTCTGATGCCGCCGGAAATATGATCTTTCTCGTCTCTAAATTCGATACCGCCTGTATCAATCAATGTAAATTCTCTGTTGAGCCAGCGGACATCACAATAGATTCTGTCTCTGGTAACCCCGGGAATATCTTCCACGATGGAGACACGTTTTTGGGCAAGGCCGTTAATAATGGTCGATTTACCAACATTAGGCCTTCCTACTATAGCTACAAGAGGCTTACTCATTCTTTCCTCCCTTTATTTAAAATATCCGTAAGGGCATAAAATCCCATTTAATACTATTTTAAAGGTTGCATGACGATAGATCAATACTGCCAAGGAAATGCTCGAAAATACGGCAAGATAAAAACTCCGGAATCATCAGAAATCCGGAGTTTCATTTCATTTTTTCAATTGATTATTCTTCTGTTTCTTCTTCTTTTTCATGAGCAGGCGCATCTACAAGAGAAAAACTGATTCTCTTACGAGCTTCGTCAATTCCGATGATACGGACATGGAGAACATCTCCGACCCGGCAGATGTCGCTTGTTTTTTTGTTGTGATCCTGTGTCATTTCATTGATATGGAGAAGACCGGTCAGGCCGTCTTCCAATTCAACAATGACTCCGAATTCAAGAATTTTTACGACTTTGGCTTCCACCACATCGTCTATTTCGTGATCATTCACCGCTGTTTCCCACGGATTGGGAAGACATTCTTTATGACTGAAAGAAATTCTCTGCTTTTCTCTGTCAAAAGATTTGATCTTTACATCGATTTCCTGATCCGGCTGAAGAACATCTTCTACCTTTGAGATCTTTTTCCATGAAATGTCAGAAATATGAAGAAGGCCTTCTACACCGCGAAGAGCGATAAATGCACCGTAGGGCATAATTTTCTTAACGGTGCCCTTAAGAACCTCACCGTTTTTGTAAGCTTCTTCAATGACATCCAGTTCATCGGTACGTTGTTCTTCCAACACTGCTTTTCTGGAAAGTACCAGACGATTCTTTGTGCGATCCACTTCGAGAATTTTTGCTTCAAACTTCTGCCCCACCAAATTCTGAAGGGAGTGAACGAAACGAAGATCCCCTTGGGAGAGCGGGATGAAACCGCGCAGTGACTTAAGCTGTACAAGCAGGCCGACTTTGATAGCTTCGATACCTTCGCATTCCACAGCTTCATTTTTGTCAAATGCTTCCTGGGCAATATCCCAGTCTGCCAGACGGTCAACTTTGATCTTGGAAACGAAAATGGTGCTGTCTTCCTTGATTCCGCTGACTACCTGCACCCGAAGCGTGTCTCCCGCTTTCAATACATCCTTAAGGGATGCGGGTTCCGGATAGGAGTATTCATGGATCGGGAGTACGGCTTCAGTCTTGTATCCGAAAGAGATCCAAGCTTTATCATCATCGACATCGACTACTGTACCGTCAACAACACTGCCTTTGTGTACGTCCAGATTCATTTCCTCCTGCTCCAGCATTTCATTCATGTCTTCCATAATTAAAACTACCTCCTCTATGATCCAGTCCGGCGTTGATGCACCGGCGGTGATGCCAATCTTATCGTAACTGCGAAACCATTCCGGTTTTAATTCTTCTGCTGTTTCGATGTGATGGGTAACAGCTCCTTCTCTTCGGCAAACTTCCACCAGTCTGCCGGTATTGGCACTGTTGCGGCCGCCGATTACAATCATTACATCTACATTCCGGGCCAGCTCTTTGGCAGCCGTCTGCCGCTCGGCCGTTGCATTGCAGATGGTTTTGTGGACCGAAACGGAGTCCGCTTTGCGAGAAATCGCTTCGATCAACTCATCTGCCAATGTCAAGGAAAATGTAGTCTGAATAACGATATGGGCTTCTTTCACATGGGGGAGCGCTTCCGCATCTTCTTCTGTCTCTACAATGACGGGATGCTCTCCGGCCCACTCAGCTACGCTCAGCATTTCAGGATGCTTTTTTTCACCGACAAGTATAATCGTTTTACCTTCTGCCGCCAAATCTTTTACAATCATTTGGTTTCTTTTTACAAAAGGACAGGTGGCATCAAGTAAAACCGATTTTTTGCACTTAAGGTTATTATAGCACGAAGGTCCTATACCATGCGAACGAATAATGACCGCTTCATCCGTTATATCATCTGCACTGTTTACAGGAGGAATTCCCTTGTCGGCCAATTTTTTTACCACTTGGGGATTATGTATGATCGGTCCCAGCGTGACCGTTTTTCTTCCGGAAAGTGCAGCTTTCTCCGCTATTTGCATGGCTTTGCGAACTCCGTAACAAAATCCCATAACTTTCGATTTGTATATTTCCATTTTTTATTCTTTCCGTTTTTTATTTGTATATAAACATGTTCGGGTGTTGACTATAAAAAAATTCTTTTCTATTTACTCCCTAATTTTTCTTTATAGTTATCCCACAACATCTGAATTTCATTTTTCACAACATCATTTAGGTCCTGTACCGCTTTATCATCGGCTTTTTGCTTTTCTACTTTTATAGGTTTCCCGATCAAAACCGCAAGCGCTCCGTTTTTACGGGGCATATCCTTCGATCCTATCACCGCCACAGGGATGACCGGTGTTCCCGTCATCAATGCCAACGAGGCCATACCGGAATGAAATGTTCCGAGTTCCTCTTTTTTGATCCTCGTTCCTTCCGGAAATATTCCCAAAGCATTTCCTGTTTTTAATTCTTTCATCGCCCTGCGGACGGCCGTTCTGTCGATGGCGCCTCTTTTGACGGGAAATGTACCGAACTGTCTCAAAATCCATCCGAATACCGGATTTTTAAATAATTCTTCTTTTGCCATATAATGAACAACCCGTGTCGTAATAGCCACGCCCACCAAAGGCGGATCGAAATAGCTTTTATGATTAGGCGCTATAATTACGGCGCCTTCTGAAGGAATATTTTCTCTTCCTTCCACATGAAGACCGTAAAATCCGAGAAAAATGATATTTAAAACAAATCTTACTATTGCATAAAAAATTTTCTTAACCATGGCTGCTTCCATTCATTGTACAGAAATCATTTGAATTTTTTTACGGCAAACTCCGACGATCGCCTCTGCCGTTTCTTCCAGCGTCATTTCGCTGTTATCAAGCAAAATCGCATCTTTTGCCTGCTTCAAAGGAGATACTTCCCGATGGCTGTCTTGAAAATCTCTCTCTTCAATTTCTTTTTCAATTTCTTCCACCGTGATGTCCGGACGAGTCTCTTTCATTTCTTTAAAACGGCGGAGTGCTCTCGTGTGAACGGAGGCGGTTAAAAATATTTTTACATCCGCTTTGGGAAGAACCGTCGTGCCGATATCTCTTCCGTCAAGTACGATTCCTCCTTCCGCCGCCTGTTTCCGCTGTATTTCCACCATGGCTTTTCGCACGCCTGCGATAGCGGACACGGAAGATACCCGGGCAGATACTTCCGGATTTCTGAGAAAATTCGTTACATCTCTGCCATTTACAATCACATGCATGGCATCGTCAGAAGGTTTTACTTCCAGATGAAGGCTTTCCGCCAGCTTTATGATGTCTTTTTCTTCCGTCAGTCCTCGTTGTAAGACTTCATAAGTCACTGCCCTGTACATGGCACCCGTATCGAGATAAGCGTAGCCCATACGGGCAGCCACTATTTTTGAAACACTGCTTTTGCCCGCCCCCGCAGGACCGTCAACGGCAACAGATATTTTATTCATCTTTATCCTCCCTTGCAGCAGAAAGAGCCGCCACTCTTCCCGTAGAAAATGCGGCCTGCAGATTATATCCTCCCGTAAAAGCATGAATATCCAGCACTTCTCCTGCGATATATAAATTTTTTATCAATTTGGATTCCATGGTGGAAGAATTGACTTCCTTTGCGGATATACCGCCGGCCGTTACGATCGCTTCTTCTATGGGCCGGGTTTCTTTGATCGTAAGCGGCAGATTTTTAATGGTCTGTCTTAATTTGACTCTTTGGACTTTTTTTAATTCCGCCGCAGGCAAATCTTTCGGAATCTCCGCTACAGATAGTACCACATCAATCATTCTTTGCGGCAGCAGTTCCTGCATGGCATTTGCCATTTGTTTTAACCGATGCTTTTCAAAATCCCGAAGCAGTCGTTTATCCAGTACTTCTTCCGTCAAAGCAGGTTTCAAATCGATTGCCCCGCTGACTTTATATCCTTGAGAAAGCCAAAGTGATACGGCATCACTTTGTGTCAAAACGATCGGACCGGATATCCCGAAATGAGTGAAAAGCATTTCTCCGAAAGCTTCCGTTTTTCTTTTTCCCCCTGCCGACAAGGAGAGTGTTACATTTTTGAGGGACAATCCCTGCAGCATTTTGCAATAAGATTCTTCACAAACAAGAGGAATCAGAGCGGGCCGTATGAGAGTTATGCTATGACCCGCCTCTTTTGCCAAAATATAACCTTCTCCTGCCGATCCCGTGCGGGGATAAGATTTTCCGCCGGTGCATAAGATAACGGCATCTGCCTCATAGATACCTTTTTCCGTTTTTACTCCGACGACTTTTTTATCTTTTGTCAATATGTGCAAAACCGGTTCTTTCAAATGGAGACGGACATGCTTTTCATATAAAAGATCCATGAAAAGATGGCGGACTTCCTGAGCATCGTCGCTTGCAGGAAATACCCGTCCTCCCCGTTCCACTTTTGTTTCCAGTCCCCAACCGTGAAATAAATTCAGCAAGTCCTCATTGGAAAACTGTTTGTACGCACTGAAGAGGAAATTTCCGTTTCCCGGTGTTTTAGCGATAAAATCGGAAATAGGGGCTGCATTGGTAATGTTGCAGCGGCCCTTTCCTGTAATTCCCATTTTCAGGCCGACTTTATCCATTTTTTCAAAAAGGAAGACCTCCGCTCCCTCGTCCGCTGCCGTGACGGAAGCTAAAAGACCGGCCACACCGCCGCCTATGACGGCGATTTTTTTATTGGTGGAGCGCATATAATTTTTTTACTTCCTCCTTCGTCAGCTGACGGTAATTTCCACGGGATACATCCAATGAGAGAAAACTGTATCTCACCCGTCGCAGCTCAAAAACAGGGAAATGATACACTTCCATCATTTTACGGATTTCTCTGTTTTTCCCTTCATGAAGAACCATTCTTATACGGGTTTTATTTTTTTCTTTGTCATAATCAAGCACTTCTATTTCACAAGGCGCCGTTACACCGCTTTCGATTTTTACGCCCTGTTCCATTTTCTTTGCCAGTTTTTCCGAAAATTTTCCCCGCAGAACCACTTCATATTCTTTCGGAACTTCATGGCTCGGATGAGTCAGTATATAGTCAAGGTTTCCGTCATTGGTCATCAAGAGCAGACCTTCCGAGTGATAATCCAGACGGCCCACGGGAAAAAGCCGTTCTCTGATACGGCCGAAATAATCCATGACCGTCCTTCTCCCTGCCGGATCGGAAACGGAAGTGATGACTTTGTCAGGCTTGTTAAAAAGAAAATAACGGAGCCGTTCCGGTTTCACGATTTGTCCGAGCGCTTCTATCTTATCCGTTCTTGCATCGGCTTCGCTCCCGAGCTCTTTTACAATTTCTCCGTTTACCCGGACTTTCCCTGCAAGGATCAGTTCTTCTGCCTTTCTGCGGGAACAAATTCCTGCGCGGCTCAATATTTTTTGTAATCTTTCTTTCAAAATAAATCTCCTTCATCAGACTTTTCCGCCCATCTTGTTTTTAGTTCATTCACACTGGAAAGGCCCGTACAATTTAAAAACTGCTTGGTTGTCCCGTATAAAATCGGCTTCCCCGGAACATCCAGCCGCCCTCTTTCTTCTATCAGCCCTTTTTCCAAAAGGGAGGCCAGTATTCTTCCTGCGGAAACGCCGCGAATTTTTTCTATTTCTGCCCGTGTCACCGGTTCTTTCATGGCGGTCACTGCCAAAGTTTCCATTGCTGCCGCCGAAAGAGGTGCTTCTTTCCCCACCGTTTTCGTCAGCCATTCGCTATACTCTTTTTTCGTCGTTAACGACCAGCCTGCCCCCGTTTCACGGAGCATGATTCCCGAATCCTTTTTTTCATATTTTTTTTGCAATGCTTCCAAAGCATCACCTATGGTCACCGAATCTTCTTCTAACGCTTCCGATATTTCTTTCAAGGTCACCGGATCGCCTTTTACGAAAAGAAAGGCTTCCAAAAGTGCAACCAGACCGTCCTGCCCTTTCATGCCTCTCCTCCTTTTAACATAAGTCCGGAAATACTGTCTTTCACTGTAATTTCTCCCGTCCGAATCAATTCTAAAACAGCCATCAAAGATACGGCGAGACGAAGTCTTGTCTTCTTTTTACCGAAATATTCCATCAGATCCACTTCTGAGGCAGTACGCAACATCTGCCGCAACTCTTCCATTTCATCTTCCAAGGATACTTCTTCTTGGATCAATACATTTTCTTCCGGCTCTTGTAATGAATCATAAAGAGAATAAAAGGCAGCTGATAATTTTTGCAGGGAAATCCTGCCCGTGTATTCCCCGCTTTGTATGTCCTCCGGTTTTTTCGTGCGATAAAGTTCCTCTTCCCCCATCAATGACTCGATACGGGCTCTGATTTCTTTCATCCGCTTGAATTCTTCAAGGGAGCGTTCCAATTCACTCCGGGGATCTTCCGTCTCGTTTGCTTCTTCCTGCCGCCGTTTCGGAAGGAGCATGCGGGATTTGATATAAATCAAAGTGGCTGCCATAGCAAAAAAGCTGCTGCCCAAATCTAAATTAAACTCCCGGGCCTGCTTAAGATAATCCAAGTACTGATCGGTAATTTCATGAATGGGAATGTCATGGATTTCTATTTTATTTTTTGTGATCAGATGAAGCAATAAATCCATCGGCCCCTCATATACGGGAATATTGATTTGATACAGGCCTGCCTCTTCTTCCATATAACCTCCCTGTCTTTTCATGGAACATCCGCTTTTTCAAAATCCATCTTACCATAGGTAAAACACATTCTCAAACGAGAGCACGCTTTGATTTCCTGATTTGATATAATAAATGAAAATCAAATACAGGAGTTATTTTATGGAAAATAAAGAAAATAAAAATATAGATCTCCCGCCGTTCACAAAAGCTTTGATCCGCCATGCAAAAGAGAAACAATATCATTTTGACACCCCCGGACATCACGGCGGTACATTTTATAATCTCACCGAAGAAGGACGATATTTCACCCGATTCTTCGGTGACAATATGTTCCTTGCCGACATTTCCGATTCCGGATCACAGCCGGGCGACCCTTCCTCCCATGAAGGACTTGCCGGCGAAGCGGAAAAATCGGCGGCCGACACTTTTCATGCCGACCGGACATGGTTTGTTCTTCACGGCACTTCCGTATCCAATCGCATCTGCTGCCAAGCTCTTCTGTCTCCGGGAGATTTGGTTTTATTTGACAGGAACAATCATAAATCGGTCTACCAAGGAGCCGTTCTCTCATGCGACATCACACCGGTATATCTGGAAACGCTCCGCTTTTCCGGCGGAATCATCGGCGGTCTTTCCGCTAAAGGATTGGATGAAAAAACACTCCGTGAAAAGGCAAAACAGATTGATCCCAAAAAAGGAAAACTAAAACATCCCTATCGTCTGGCCTGCCTTCAATTGGCAACCTATGACGGCTTTATGGCAGATGCGAAATATTTTATCGATTTATTTTCCCCTCTCTGTGATTATATTCTTTTTGATGCCGCTTGGGCAGGTTATGAATCTTTCATTCCTCTTTTGAAAGATTGCAGCCCTCTCACTCTTCCTCTGAATGAATCCCATGCGGGCGTTTTGGTCACCCAGTCTGTTCACAAACAGCTGGCAGGATTTTCCCAAGCTTCTCAAATTCATAAGAAAGACAGTCATATCAAAAATAAAAAACGGTATTTGCCTGATGATGTCTTGGACAATGCATTTTTGATGAACATCTCCACAAGTCCCTATTTCCCTCTCTTTGCATCTCTGGAAATGAATGCTTTCATTCATAAAAAACAGGGAGAAGAGCTTTGGACAAAAGCAGCTCTCTTCGGTATAGATTTCCGAAAAGACATCCTTCGTCATTGCCGTTCCGTCTTGCCCTTATTGCCGGAAAAAGCGGATGATCTCCCGTGGCAGAATCATGAAAGCGGAAAAATTTTATCGGACAAACGGTTTTGGGATTATAAACGGGTTGCGGAAGATATGAAAGCTTCCCATATTTCCCCTCATTATCTGATAGATCCGTGCAAACTTCTTTTGACCACCAATCGAGGTGAAAAAAAGATTCCCGCTCCCGTTCTGTCTCTGTACTTGCAAGAGCGGCATATCACTCCGGAAAAATGCGGACTTCACTCCATTCTTTTCCTGATTCAGCCGGGAGATAAGAAAGAAAAAGCGGACTGCCTCATTTCCGCATTGGAGGAATTTGAAAATTCCGCATGGGATAAAAAAGTACAAGACGTATTTCCACATCTCTCCCGCCGCTATGATATGACGATCGCCGAACTCTGCCGTTCCATTGAAATACTGCTCCATGATCACCGAATCGATGAAAAAGAAGAAAAATTGGTTGCCTCTTCGGAAGAAGCCAAAGGTATCAGCGGTAAAAAAGCTCTGGAAATTTTTGTTAAAGGTGACAGAAAATCAGTTCCCTTATTAAAATTGAAAGGAAAAATTGCATTGGAATGCGCCATGATTTATCCCCCGGGCATCTGCGCCGTGGTTGCCGGAGAAAAATGGACTGAAACCGCCGTCTCCTATTTCCGATTCATCGAAGAATACATCAATGCATTCCCCGATTTCGCTCCGGAATGCGTAGGAATTCATACCAAAGAAAGGGGAGGACGAAAATATCTTTACGCTTGGGTTGCAGATAAAAAGAAATCATAAAAACTTGCCCTTTTATCGATGGTTTTCATTGACATCCCTCGGTTCTTCGGTTATAATTATAAAGCTATTTTATTTATAGCTATTTTTTAGAGAGGTGATACACACAATGGCAACAAACAAGAATCTCCGTTTTAAGACCAGCAGACGGTTCGGCATGAATATCTACGGCCATCCGAAAGCGTTAAAACGGCAGCCTGCTGAAGTCCGTCAGAAGAAAATGTCCGAATACGGCACTCAGCTCGCAGAAAAACAGAAAGTTAAAGCGTTATACAATCTTCTTGAAAGACAGTTTTATCGCTATTATGATAAAGCAAGAAGAATGTCCGGCGTCGTAGGTGAAAACCTGTTATTCCTTTTGGAAACAAGATTGGATAATCTTGTCTATCGTGCAGGTTTTGCCCGTTCTATCCGTCAGGCTCGTCAGATGGTCAGCCACGGACTGGTCACCGTCGACGGAAAGAAAGTCGACATTCCTTCTTATCCCGTACAGCCGGGACAGGTCATCGTCCTGAAAGAAGCTTACAGAGCAAATGAAATGTTCAAGCAGTCTTTCCAGGAAACAAAGACTTTTGATTTACCTTATATCGAAAAAAGTTTCGACAACTGGGCTGTCACATTGGTCCGCACTCCGCTTCGTGAAGAACTTCCCTACAAAGATGAAGTCAACGAAACACTCATCGTCGAATTGTACAGTAAATAATCTTTTCAAGCAGTTCGGTCAGAATGCAAAAAGCAGGAATATCAAATACGATATCCTGCTTTTTTATTGCTCCCCGTCATGCAGGGTTTTCTGTAATAGAAATCTTTACTTTAATATTATTTCAAATCGTCCTGCTTCTTATTCCAGCAGGGCGTATCTATACCGATGATATCGGAAGTAAATCCGTTATCCCCTTTTTCTCTGAAATGGGCGGTTGCTTTTTTCACATATTTAAATCCGATATGGAGCATAAGAATATTGACATAGACGATGGTGATATTTCCTAAATCTTCAAATGCCCATATACGGTCCAAGTCATAACCGGCTATGCTGCTCATGATGCCGAAGGCTGAAACGGCAACACAAAAAATTCTGACTGCCGTAATAAATCCTTTATTGCTGCTGATTCTGCGGGCAGACACTTCCGAGAATGCCACCATTCCGATAACGCAGGTGTAGGCAAAAAGGGCAAAACAAAGGGAAAGCAAAAACAAGATGATCGTTTCTATACCGCCGGGCGTCATGGAACTGACCGACATAAGGAACCGTTTATAGGTTTCCGCTTCTTCCCAGCCCGCCGGATCTGCCGTCCAGCGATGGGCCATGATAATAATAAATCCGGTGAGGGTACAAATGATATGGGTATCCAGAAATACGCCGACAGCACCGACAAGCCCCTGTTCGCAAGGATGTTTTGCATCGGCAGCTCCTGCCGCCATGGTAATGGTTCCCTGTCCCGCCTCATTTGACATCAGCCCTCGTTTGACGCCTTGTACCAAAGTCATTCCGAAAGCGCCGCCGAACATGGCTTCCGGCGTAAAAGCACCTGCGAAAACGGCATGGAAGAAATATCCTATGCTGTCCGAATTATAAAGAATGAGTGCAATCACCGTAAGAAAATAAACACCTGCCATGATCGGAACCATAAATTCACAAGCCTGCGTGACCCGCTTCACTCCCCCGAAAGACATAAAAGCGACAAGAGTGACCACAAAAGCGGATACATAATAATAAAATTCCGACTGAACCGGATATTCCACGCCTGTAATGATACGTCCCATGGCAGCAATCCCCGTGACGGTGTTAAAACTGTCCACGGGAATTCCGCACATGCTGTACATAATATAGGCGGCAGAAGCAATGACACCGACCCAGATTTTATTATTGCATAATGTTTTTGCATAATAGGGAAGACCGCCTACATATTCATTTCCCTGTCTTTCTTTAAAAATCTGGGCAAGGGTGCTTTCCGTATAGGCGGTGGCCATACCAAAAAAAGCGGATACCCACATCCAGAAAAGAGCTCCCGGGCCGCCGGCGGCGATGGCACCGGTGACACCCATAATATTTCCCGGGCCTACCCGAATTCCGGAGCTTAAAAGAAAGGCCGCCAAAGGGGAAATACCCAGATCATGCTTCCCGTTCCGTGCCAAAATCCGGAGCCCCTGTTTAAACATGGTCACTTGGATTCCGCTTAAACGGAAAGTGAAATAAATACCGGAGCCTACCAAAATGAAAGTGGAAAAAGAAAATTCCCCCAACAGAGGAATTTCACTGTACCATTCAAAATTGGTGGGGAAATCCCAAAAAAAGTCCGATATCGGACCGATAATACCGACAATAATATCTATGACATTGAAAATAGCGTCCACAATGACCTCCTCATGGTCCATTTATTTTTGGTACATTGTAACTATATCATGTTCATTATCTTCTTAAAAGCACTTTAAACGGCTTCCTATATGATTTATTTCTTATTTTATGGTGAAATTTCTTTTTAAAATCGGAAAATTCTCACTCTCATATCTGCATTCCACAGAAAAAACCGGCGTTTTCGCCGGCTTTTATTTTGATATCTTTTCGTCAAATTTCCGTTTTTCAGAGGTGATTTCCGTAACAACTACCTCAGAATAGATTGCAAAAATGATTTCGTTCTTTCACTCTTCGGGTTTTCAAAAATCTGATCGCTGCTTCCTTCTTCTTCCACTTTTCCGTCTACCATGAAGAGAATTTTATCGGAAACGGATTTTGCAAAAGCCATCTCATGTGTCACGATGGCCATGGTCATGTCTTCATCCGCCAACTGCTGGATCGTTTTCAGAACTTCTCCCGTCAGTTCCGGATCCAATGCGGATGTCGGTTCGTCAAAAAGCATGATGTCCGGATTCATTGCCAAAGCTCTCGCAATAGCCACCCGCTGCTTCTGTCCCCCCGACAAACTTCCGGGATAGACATCTTTTTTATTGAGCAATCCCACTTTATCTAAAAGAGACTCCGCTTCAGGAAGTATTTCTTCCTTTTTCATCCCTTTTACATGCATGGGCGCAGCTAATATATTATTAAGAACCGTCATGTGGGGAAAAAGATTGAACGACTGGAATACCATGCCCATCCGAAGAAGAATTTTTCTTGTCTCCTTGGCATCGGCATAGACAACTTTCCCGTTTTCCTCTTTTGCCAGATAATCACCTTCCACACAAATAGAGCCGCCCTGAATGATTTCCAAATGGTTCAGGCAGCGGAGCAATGTACTTTTCCCTGCCCCCGACGGTCCTATGATGGAAATGACTTCTCCTTTTTCCAAACTCATACTGACTCCGTGAAGTATGGTGTTTTTTCCGAAATCCTTGCGGATATTTTTCATTTCAATAAAACTCATATCCGTCACTCCTCATAGACAGCATAACGGCTTTCCACATAAGAAAGAACCTTTGTAAGAACCGCCGTGCATACCAGATAAAATACGCCTGCCACCAAAAAAGGCACCGTGTCAAAATCACGCTGCACAAACGCACGGGTCACACGCATCAGATCATTCATGGCAAGAATGTATACCAAGGATGTATCCTTCAATAAAGTAATGACTTCATTTCCCAAAGGAGGAATCACTCGCTTCACCACTTGGGGAAGAATGATATGCCACATCGTCTGCTTATAAGTAAAACCGAGCACCTTGGCGCCTTCATATTGGCCTTTGCCGATAGACTGAATACCGCCTCTGAATATTTCCGCAAAATAAGCCGCATAATTTGCTACAAATGCAAGAATGGCTGCGGGGAAATCATTGATCTGTATATTCAGCATGAGCGGCAGGCCGTAATAAATAAACATGATCTGCAACATCAGCGGCGTGCCCCGCATTAAATAGATATAAGCCCCTGCCAGACGGCGGAAAAGACTTACTTTGGAAATACGGATCAATGCCAAAAGCATTCCGAAAGGAAGAGACAATATCAGTGTCAGAATAAATATTTTCGCTGACACGCCGAGACTGGCAAACATACTTGGTAATATTCGGAGGATATAATCCATCATTCGCTCCTTACATTCTTGATTGCAACGCAATCGTCAATTAATACATCATACTTCTTATTTTAAAAAAATTGCAAGCGTCCTCAAAAGATGTCATCAAACCATGAAACAGGCCGGAGAAAACCGGCCTGCCCTGTTTCTATCATTGAAGAATCTTATTTCAGAACCACATTCTTACCGAACCATTTATCGGAAATCTTGGCAGCTTCTCCGTTGGCAATGATCTTGTCGATGCCTTCATTCAGTAAATTAACGAGAGCGGTGTTGTCTTTTTTGATGCCGATGGCAAAAGTATCTTTGGACACTTCTTCCGGCAATTCTCTGAACGTATTCGGTTTCTTTGTCATATAGTATTCGATGAGGACCGTATCTGCCAGAACTGCGTCGGCTCTCCCCGATTCCAGATCCATTAAACAAGCTGCCAGATCGGGATACGCTTTAACTTCGCTGAAAGATTTTCTCAAATTTTCATCTCTGTCCAAAATGGTCTGGGCCGTACTGGATTCTTGAATGGATAAACGTTTCCCTTTCAGATCTTCTGCTTTTTGTACGGGACTGTCAACCAAAACGACATAAGCTTGAACATTATCCATGTACGGTTTTGTAAAAGCCAGTACCTTCTGTCTTTCCGGCGTCATGGTGAATCCGTTCCAAATGCAGTCGATACGGCCGGATTCCAATTCCGTTTCCTTGCTTGCCCAGTCGATCGGTTTAAATTCGATGGGTACCCCGATTTCTTTAGAAATTGCATTGGCCATATCGATATCAAATCCGACAATTTCACCCTTGTCATTGCGGAATCCCATAGGTGCAAAAGTATCATCCATGCCTGCCACTATTTTAGCGGGCTTTCCCTTCTGACCTGCTGCCGGCGCTTCCGCTTTCTTTTCTCCGCCGCATCCTGCCATTAAACTTGCCGCACCGATAGCCAGTGCTCCGAAAATTGCCAACTTTTTCCAATTCATAACCATTCTCCCTTTTCTTTAATACTTTATTCTGCTAAAGAGTTATCATGTGAATATATTACCTTATAATTTCTTTTTTGTCAAATATATTTTTTATTTTTATTTCTTATATAGAATCTCCCGTCACAAACGATTATTTCCCCTTCGATCCGATTCTGTAAATTCTTTATCAAAAACAATAATTTTTATCTTTTTCCTCTCTGTCTGTTCCTTTTTATCAAAAGCTCCATGCTATAATGAAAAAGAAAGAAGGTACACTATGATCACGCCTATTATCTTTGATATGTCCGTCGGAAAAAGAAAACCTCATTCCGGAACGCAGAATACCTGCCCGTTTTGCAAGCGGGAAGAACTGACAGATATACTCGATGAAAAAAAAGATATCATCTGGGTGGTTAATAAATATCCCGTTTTTAAAGAAACATTTCCCACCGTCATTATCGAAACATCCGATCACAACGGGGAACTGACCCGGTATGAGCCGGAAAAACTTCATGATGTCATTTCCTTCGGTCTGGAAAAATGGGAATTGTTAAAAAAAGACAAACGCTTTAAATCGGTTCTTTATTTCAGAAACTACGGTCCCGAATCGGGAGGCTCCCAGCGGCATCCCCATTCGCAAATCATAGGTCTTGATAATTATGATTATCGGGACAATATAAATAATGAAAACTTTTTAGGTCCCGTTTTCCACGAAGACGACAACTGCTATGCTTCCCTTTCTTCCTATCCGATCTGCGGCATGGGAGAACTGAATGTCACTTTGAAATCCGACGGGCAGCCCGACACCTTTGCCGATACATTGCAAAAAATCGCCCGTTTTGTATTGGAAGATTTTCCTATTTCCTGTACCAGTTATAATTTATTTTTCTACCACTTGAAAAACATTCATGTAAAAATATTTCCCCGCTACACGGCAAGCCCTCTTTATATGGGTTATCGGATCACCCATGTCATGGATGACAAAAGCTGCCGTTCCATGCTTCGCATTTTACAATCACAAAAATACTTTGGAGACTGAGGAGAGTCAGCGTAATGAAACTATATGCTTTTAGTGACTTTCACCTTTCCGGAGATCCTCCTACGAAGCCGATGGACATATTTGGAGAGCACTGGAAAAATCATCGTGAAAAAATTATAACCGCTTGGCGGAGTACCATCAAAGAAGAAGATACGGTCATCATCGCAGGCGACGTTTCTTGGGCACTTCATCTGTCCGATGCCCTGTCCGATCTGAAAACCGTCGCCGCTCTCCCGGGAAGAAAAATCATCGTCCGGGGAAATCATGATTATTGGTGGAACACCGTTTCTAAAATGAAACGCATGACAGACAACCAATTTGAATTCATTTTCAATTCCGCCCTGCAAGCCGGACAAATTGCCCTTGCAGGCACAAGGGGCTGGATTCCGGAAACATCAAAAAAAATCACCGAAGAAGACAAAACCATTATCGCAAGAGAAGAAGGTCGGCTGGAGCGTTCTCTTGAAGCGGCGCAACAACTAAACTGCCAAAAAATATTTGCTATCCTTCACTATCCTCCCTTCGATGACAAAAAAGAACCGACCGACATGATTGAAATTATGAAAAAATACGGAGTCACCGATTGTATTTACGGCCATATCCACGGCAAGCCCAACTTTGCAAACCTGCCGGACGAACTGGAAGGCATCCGCCTCCATCTGACTTCCGCGGATTACTTGGATTTCAAACCTTTATTCCTTTCTGAATTGGAGGAATCATGCACAAACTGACAGAAAACAAACTCCTTTCGGGATTCATCTACGGAGACAATCACACAAAAGAATATGTCTACCTCCCCGGAAGCGAAGTCGATACCGACCATCCCATCTTGGTCTACGAATACGGCGACACCCGTCAAGATATTTCCTTAGAAGAAGCTCTTACACTCATCGAAAAAAGAAGTTTGAAATTGACAAGCCATCCCCTTTTCGGAAAACGTACACTTTAACGTCACTAAAAAACTGCGATCTCTTATCTGATCGCAGTTTTTTATGATCTTTTATCGTAAAATCATGACCGCCATATGACGTCCCGTCACGCCTCCCGCCTTGCGGTAAGAATAGAACAAATCATCCCGATCGCAAGTACAAATTCGGCAATCTTCTATATGCTGTGGAAGAATTCCTTCCCTGATCATAAGCAATCGGTTTGCCTCGGGCAAATCAAAAAGATACTTCCCGTTCCCCCTGCTTTTGCTGAGGGCTTCCATTTCTTCTTTTGTAAATAAAGATTGAAATGCTTCTATGACTTCTGTTCCCACCTCAAAATGGCAAAAACCGATCGCAGGACCGATGGCAGCCTTGATATTTTCAGGCTTGGATCCGAAACTATCTTTCAAATGACCGATAGCGACAGATACTATATTTCCTGCACTTCCCCGCCATCCTCCGTGAGCCGCGGCAATGGAATGTGTCACCGGATCATAAAAAAGAAGCGGCGTACAATCGGCAAAACTCATTGCCAACGGAACATCCGGTTCATCTGTATATAAACCGTCACAATCGTCTATTGCCGTATCAAAAGAAAGAGCACCGCGGCCGCAATCTAAGCGACTTGCCCGGGCCATACGAATACCGTGCACCTGCTTGCCGTTGACCGACTTCAAATAATCCGATCCCAAAGCATCAAAAAAACGGCGCCTGTTCTCTCTCACATTATCCCCGTCGTCACCTGTAGGAAATCCCATATTCAAACTTGCAAAATTCCCCGTACTGACACCGCCCTGACGGGTAGAAACGGCAACCGTCACATTTTCATTTTCAAAAATAGAAAAAGTAAGAAAAGAAACACCCTTTTTCGTGATAATTTTTGCCATATTTCCTCAATTCTCCTCATCCATCACAGATTTCATATCCTCCGGAACAGGTGCTTCAAAACGGAGCTCTTCCCCTGTTTCGGGATGAATAAACCGTACAGAACGGGCATGGAGCGCCTGCCTTTTCATCCTGCTGCAATCACCGCCATATAAATCATCTCCCAAAAGAGGATGCCCCAGATAGGACAAATGCACCCTTATCTGATGCGTCCTTCCCGTAAGAAGATGCAGTTTCAATACGGTAAATCCCGTTTTTCGTTCAAGCACTGTGAATTCTGTTCGAGCCGGTTTCCCGTCATCACGTACCGTCCACTCCACAATACTTCCCTCTTTCCGTCCGATGGGCCGATCGATAAAACCGCTGTCCGACGGGAAATTTCCTGTCGCCAATGCAAGATACTCCCGATAAATACGGTCATGACTTCCCGAAAGAGCATGTTGAATCCGTCCGGACTTCGCCACCACCACGGTACCCGTCGTATTTCTGTCCAATCGAAAAACAGGATGAATTCCCCCCTCTTTATGCTCCCTTGCAAAATACCCCGCTACAGCGTTCACCAAAGTATCCGCTCCGTGACGACTCGTAGGATGGATCAGCATTCCGATCGGTTTATTGATAACAAGCAAAAATTCATCCTCATACAAAATGTCCAAACCTATATCAGAAGGAATAATATCCGTCTTTTCATCCCACTCACAAACTACATGATCCCCTGCATGAAGAATCACATTCGCATTATAATTGGCGGTACCGTTTATAGTGACACGGCCGTCCCACTTGATCCGTTTCCACAAAGAAGCCGACAGCCCCTTGTAAGAACGCACACAAGACTTCAACTTCCGCCCGTCCTGCTCCGGCGGAACCACAAATTCCAAACGCATACAATCTCCTCAATCCATAAAGATATGTACATCATACCACCGAAACACCTCTTCTCCAACTGAAAAAGCCGTCCATAAAAGACGGCCCCGGATTTCCGTCCCCTCTTTCGGGGATCTTTTTTTATCTAGTTAACAACTTACTTGCATGACTTTTATTTTATTCATGGTTTCCGTCCCCTCATTCGGGGATCTTTTTTTATCACCGTGATCGCGACGGTAAATGAACGCGGAATTGTCGCAAGTTTCCGTCCCCTCATTCGGGGATCTTTTTTTATCTGTACACTCCGAATATTTCATTGAATTTTTAGGTGAAATCATGGTTTCCGTCCCCTCATTCGGGGATCTTTTTTTATCACGGAAAACCGTGCAAAAGTAAGAAAGGAGGTTTACAGAATGGTTTCCGTCCCCTCATTCGGGGATCTTTTTTTATCCCGCAAAAATCATCGCAGCATACAGAGCCTACGCTGCAGAGTTTCCGTCCCCTCATTCGGGGATCTTTTTTTATCTAAATAGGTAACAAGGGCATATTTAATCGGGTGAAAGACGTTTCCGTCCCCTCATTCGGGGATCTTTTTTTATCCCGTCGCTATTTCGAGCGGTTGGAATTGCGAAAATTCCGGTTTCCGTCCCCTCATTCGGGGATCTTTTTTTATCTATTTTACATGATATCCATTTTTTTTGGATAAAAACTTACGTAAACGCCCCTCATTCGGGGATCTTTTTTTATCTATTTTACAGCCGTGGCAATTACGGCAATTACGGCAACTGTTTCCGTCCCCTCATTCGGGGATCTTTTTTTATCTGTTATCACAAAAAAGTAGCAAGCCTTTTACATTAAAAAAGGGTTTCCGTCCCCTCATTCGGGGATCTTTTTTTATCTTTTCAGTAAATTCTATCATTATTTTTTTGTAATAATCGTCATAGTTTCCGTCCCCTCATTCGGGGATCTTTTTTTATCAATCTTGTTTGCGTTGTAATGGATATTGATAAAAAAGTATAGTTTCCGTCCCCTCATTCGGGGATCTTTTTTTATCTCCGATTCCTCGAGCCGGATATAATACCGCCCGCCAAAAGTTTCCGTCCCCTCATTCGGGGATCTTTTTTTATCAATTAGCACGGATCGCGGGGGTTGCTCCCCCTATTATTTCAAGTTTCCGTCCCCTCATTCGGGGATCTTTTTTTATCAGGTGAAAGGTGAAATTGAAAGGAGAAAGAGTATGGAAACAGTTTCCGTCCCCTCATTCGGGGATCTTTTTTTATCATGGTACAATCTTGAATAATTATACCTATACAATTTAAAGCAGTTTCCGTCCCCTCATTCGGGGATCTTTTTTTATCCGGCTTGCTTGCTGACTATCGATAATAACGAGGGCGGGGTTTCCGTCCCCTCATTCGGGGATCTTTTTTTATCCAGTTAACACATTTACCGGCTATGTAAGCAAATTTACAGTTTCCGTCCCCTCATTCGGGGATCTTTTTTTATCACCATGTACAGGATTTTATAAGGGAATGAGAGAAGATTCCCGTTTCCGTCCCCTCATTCGGGGATCTTTTTTTATCTTGTCGATCATGTAAAGCAATTAAATAAAATCGGGGAATGTTTCCGTCCCCTCATTCGGGGATCTTTTTTTATCCGCATCTTTGAGAACATCTATATTGTCTGGCTTCTTTTTGCATTTTTCGGCGGAGTACCGTCAAAACGATGACTATGTCTCTCTACCGGTTCAAAAAAGTCCGTTTCAGCCTGTATTGATGCCCATCGGCGGAAATTGATCATTTTTCCTCCTTTCCGGGTTTACGTTTTCCCTTTTTCTTTCAGTATATTATCACATCATCCATTTTGACGTCACCTTTTCCCCATGATTTTACCCTCGTATGGTCATACAAGATGTACATCCGTAGTGAATCTTCTTTTTCGTCGATGATTTTGCTTGCAAAGTATGCCATCTGATCATATTGCCGTGGCGTCAGCAGTCCTTCAAAAGCGGATTTTTGTACCCGCAAAGCATATTTTTCCAAGCAATGTACCATTTCGAGTCTTCTTTTATTATCGGTTATATCGTAAATAATAAGCACAATATAGCGATTATCATCGGTGGGCCGTACTTGAAATTCTTCCATCAGCGTATCACCATAGGTTTCAATTGTTCCACGTCCATTTGGTGGACTGCAAGGCTGTAGGAATCACATTCCATCTGTATGGTATGTCTCCATGAGTATTTTCCTTGGAAATATGTATTAACCGAGCGGATCTTCTTTTCATAGGCTTCTATAAAGATTTTTCGACCTATTCTATTTAAATAGACGCCTCCCGTTTCGCTTATGTCGAAGTGTTCCGGTGATATTTCTTTGCGTTTTACAAGGGACAGACAAAGCCCGTCCACCACGGCGGGTCTCCATGGTTCCATAAGATCCGAAGCCAGAGCGGGATGCCCGTTTTTCAAAGCATGAAAGAAACCTACATAGGGATGAAGGCCGCAGTTTATCAAAGCATTATAGAAATCATAGAGCAGCAAAGTATATCCCAAGCTGAGCATGGAATTAAAGTAATCTTTGGGCGGTCGTCTCGTTCTTTTTTCAAAAGCAAACGATTTCGGAACCATTTGACCGATACCATGAAAGTAGATTTTTGCAATCATTCCTTCATATCCCCGCAATTGATCGATCCCGTGTATTTGATGAATTTTATCCGCTATGACTCGAATATCCCATCTCGCTTTTTCTACCGACGGGCTGTTTATTCTCCGATTATAATTGCGAAGAATTGTTCTTTGGTTATAAATTTTTCCAAAGGCGACCCTTTTTGCCAGTTTTAAACGAAATTCTTCATTTTCTAATGCGGCAAATTGTTCTTTTTGCCGTAGTACGTTGGAATTGTCCGTGGATTCCAGCCGTCCGAAAAATCGTCCCGTAGATGAGAGCCATGTGACGGGTACTTTATTTTTTAAAAGTTCGACAATGGCATCAGCACTGATTTGTATAGTATCGAATAAAGTAACACCTTCGACCACACAAATCGGTACTTCACAAAGTGTTTCATTTTCTCTTCTGATAATGTAATGCCCGCCTTGTTTTGACAGTTTCGCCCCAGGTTCTGTCACATAGATCCAACTCATAAGCTCCTCATCTCTTTACAGGCTGTTGATTATTTTTTCATTCAGATTGTCATAGTCCCATTGAATGGATTGCCCGCGAATCAATTGGGAAGCCTTACGAAACAATTTCATGATATCTGCTGATGTCAGTCCTCCCGTTCTTTCTTTTATTTTGTCTTCATCAATATTTGTGATTTCATGGGCTATCGAATTTCTGACTTCTTTTTCTACCGTTCGAAGTTTTGTTAATATATCAGTGATTTTTTTGTGTTTTTCATCATTCTTTTTTTCGTTTTCATTAAAATACCAAAAGATAACGACCATGATATGGAATGTTAAGCGTTTCCTCAAATCTGACTTCAATTTATCTTCTATAAATCTAACTATTGATCCATAATTTTTGAGCATCTTTTCTCTATCGATATAAAATGTATTTTCCCCATTGTATCCGCATTGGTTTATATCGATCAGTGTATCCAGATATTTTCGTCCCAGTCTATATAACAGCGGAGAAATTTTCAGAATAAACTCCGACAGCTGTTTCTTTCTTTGGTAAAGTTCCATGTTGCGGAAAAACTCTTCAAAATCGCCTGCCTGCCGGATCAGCGGCTGTCCTTCATATTCAGAAATAACTTTATTGGCTTTTTTCCACATCAATTTTTTTCTCAAAACAGCATGATGAAGGAGTTTTTCCGTAATTTCAGAAAAAAGTTCCTTATCGGAACGTAAAATTTGTAATGCTCCTTCATATTCGTAGTTTTGCACCAAGGATTTTATCTGCATCGTAAGACTATGTTTTTTAAGGAGCACTAAATTGGATATGCTGCATCTGTTTGGTGATGACGGTTCATTATCTTCATTTAATTCAAGCATCTGCTCCAGATCTTCTTTTGTTTGCCATGGTTTATTTCCCCTGTTCGATTTCTTTTCAGGGGATGCTACTTGGATAGCCTTTACATCGGAATAGTCGAGAGCAATCAATGCCATTACCGTTTTAATTT
>URAA01000006.1 GCA_900545785.1 uncultured Dialister sp.
CCGATCTATCCTGTGTTTCCGGAGGAACAGCTTTGATATCCAAAGTATAATCCTTCAGATTTTTATTCACTTCCTGCCAGATATCATATTCAAATCCCTGAATTTTTCCGTTTTCGTCCTGCCATGAAAGCGGTCTTTCCGTGCTGGATACAACCAGTTTGACCGGCGTTTTATTACCTGCCGCCGGTGCCTCTGCCTTTTTTTCACCGCCGCAGCCTGCAAAAACTCCCATAATCATAGCTGATGCTGCCAAAGCGGTAATAATTTTCAAAGACTTTCTCATCATAAACCCTCCTGTTTAATAAAAATAACTGACTTTACTGCATAATATTGTGAAATTCCGATACATAAAAGACAGCTGTCATGCATTTCGTATCTGAATTTTCTGCCCTATTCTTATTTTTCAAAAAATAAAAAACTCCCGTCCTATCAGGACGAGAGACTCGTGATTCCACCTAATTTCACATATATGTCACCATATATGACTCTTCGGGTACTTCATACCCTTGCCCGCTATCGGGGGCAACCGGGACAATCTACTGCTATTTCAACCGTCCGGGCTCGGAAATGCACTTCCTCAATCTATCCGCACCCCGCTTCCACTGTCCGGAGCTCGCTTTGCCGTTTTCAAATGAGTACTCTTTTCTTCACTGCCTTAAGTTGCAATTACTCTAACACTAAAAGAGAGACTTGTCAACAGTCATTTTTAATTTTTGTGAATCACTTCAAAATGCCTGTCTTCTTTACGCTTTACCTCCGCTCCCGGAGCATGCCCGACGGCAACGGCAATCAAAGGAACCGTCCCTTGGGGCAAATTCATTTCTTTGATATATTCCGCCTCTTCCCCGAGATGACGGATAAATCCGTAAAGAATAACAGAGCCGAGCCCCAGATCCGCTGCTTTCAGATGAATATGTTCCGCGATAATCCCCGCATCATAACGCATCAGATAATCGACAGCCTTCTCGGTCTTGCAAATAAAGAATAACAACGGCGCTTTAAATAAAGGATCTCCGTTTCCCGTTTTTTCCTTTTCTTCTTTTCTGATCATATCAAAAATTTCTTGATTTCTTACGACTACGATGGTATATCCCCCGTCATTATGCCTTCCTACGGAAGAAGCCATGGCGGATTTCAAAAGTTCTTCTTCCATTTCGGAAGAGACAGGTTCGGATTTAAAATTTCTCATAGATTTACGAATAGCCAGTACATCATTAAATTCCATTTTATCCCTCCTGAGTCAATACTGTATTTATTTTATTATACTCGTTTTGACAAAATAATGATCGGAAACCCGCGAAAGATCCGTTCCGACTGATACCGATAACGTTTACAAAAGTGGACAAACCGCAAAATAACGTCTAAAATTTAAATCATATGAAAGAAATTCCAAAAGACTTTTTATAGGCAGCCCCGTTATTTAAAAAGAAAGGACCCCTTTATGAAACTTTCCGATCTTGACTGTATCATCGACAGAAAAAACACAAACTCCATGAAATTTGATTTCGCCAAAGAAGAAGGAAAACCGGATGATCTTCTCCCTTTCTGGATTGCCGATATGGATTTCAAAATAGCCGACTGTATCACCGAAGCTCTGCAGGCACGAGTCGATCACGGTATTTACGGCTACTCCGAAGCAAAACCCTCCTATTTTAAAGCCGTCCGTGACTGGCTTCTCTCCAACTTCGGCTGGGAAACAAAATCGGAATGGCTCATCAAAACCCCCGGCGTCGTCCCTGCCATCAATCTTGCCATCAAAGCGCTGACCAAGGAAAATGAGGCTGTCCTTATCAACCGTCCGGTCTACCACCCCTTCACCTTTGCCATCGAAAACAACAAAAGGAAACTTGTCAACAGCCCGCTCATTCTGAAAAACGGCCGTTACGAAGCAGACTTCGACGACATGGAAAGAAAAATTGTGGAAAATAATGTGAAACTGGCGATTTTCTGCTCCCCTCACAACCCGACGGGACGGGTATGGACAAGACAGGAATTGGAAACATATGCGGACATCTGTATCAAACACGGCGTAAAAATTATTTCCGACGAAATTCACGCCGATTTCACCTACGAAGGATATCATCACATTACTTTTGCCTCCGTCAGTGAAGAAGCTGCAATGAACTCCATTATCTGCACGGCACCGAGCAAAACATTCAACATTGCAGGTCTTCAAGTTTCCAACATATGGATTCCCAATCAGGAAATAAGAGAAGCTTTCCGAAAAGAATTGGAATCCTTCGGTTACGACCATGTAAATGTCATGGGCCTCATCGCAGGAGAAGCCGCTTATAAAGGAGGCGCCGAATGGCTCTCCCTCGTCAAAACATATATAAAAAGCAATTTGGATTACACCGAACAATTTTTGAAAGAAAAACTTCCGAAATTAAAACTGATCCGCCCGGAAGGCACCTATCTTGCATGGATAGATTGCAACGGCTACGGTCTTTCCGATAAAGAAATGGAAACAAAATTGCTGAACGATGCAAAAATCTGGGTAAATATGGGATCCATGTTCGGCCCCGAAGGAAATTGTTTCATCCGCTTCAATCTGGCCTGCCCGAGAAAAACCCTCGAAGAAGGGCTGAACCGGCTCTATAAAGGATTAGAAAAATAAATAAAAATCCAAAAAGCCCTGCCTTCCGAGCCTATCGGACAGACAAGGCTTTTCATTTTTCCGCTCGAACTTTTATGAATTTGTAACGAACAAAAAGATCGCAATCCTCTGCGATCTTTTTCTTCGTGAAACAGTATCAAAATAGTAGCAGAAGCAAAATAAAAACAGTGAAATCACCAGTATTTACAGGAAATTTCACGGTTTTATATTTTATTCCCACTCGATGGTGCTGGGCGGTTTGGATGTGATGTCGTACGCGACTCTGTTGACTCCTTTGACTTCATTGCAAATTCTTCGGCTCATTTCATCCAGTATTTCCCATGGGAAGCGGTAGTAGTCTGCCGTCATGCCGTCTGAGCTGTTGACTGCTCTGATTCCTACCGTGTAGTCGTAGGTTCTTTCGTCTCCCATGACGCCTACGCTGCGGATGGCCGCCGGAAGGATGGCGAAGGATAAATTCTCTATAATTGATTTATCCTTTGGCATCTGTTTGATTTCGCATCTCCAACTCACTATTTCCACATACTTTCAAGCTGAGTAATAGTTTTTCTTATCTCGTTAAATATTTACTTCTAGCTTATTTTTTTATTATCTGAATCTCACCTGCAAATTAAGTTTTATAAAATCTTCCCCGTTTTCACCGTATACTTTCCCAAAATCATGCCTTGAGGTAGATGCTGTTTCATATTTGGTATTCTTCAGCAGATATTCTTCAAAATAATTCCTGTTATAGATGTGATATGCAAGAACGTTACCTTCTTTAGTTACAACGATATAACCTCCAGTTGCCTCATCAACACCATCCCAAACGGTGGCGGGTTTCATTCCCAGTGCTACAGCTGTCAGAAATTTTTTAACTTTATATTTATAAGCATTGATATTACCATAATTCATAGGATTTTCTAGCTCTAGTTTTTCAACCATCTCATCACAATTACTGATACCGTCTCTATAAAAATACAAAAGTGTTTCAGCTATAATTTTATCCAAATTACTATCGATCAACACCAAATTATCATTAAATGTCCGATTATTCATTTCCCAATATCTCAATTGCCCGTTTTGTTCTATTATTTTATTTATGCGTCCTCTGACATCCGTGTGCCTTTTGCCCGCTGATACTACATATATTTGGTTTGCCTCTCTAACTAAATCAGGATGACTGTGAATTATTCTATAAATAAAGTTTGTAGTTTTACCGGCATTCAGTAAAGTAGGTGAAGAACCCAATTCCGATTTTATTGAAAACCCTACCGTAGGACTGTAGCCTGTGTTTATGTCAATTATTTTTACCGTAATATCACTTTTGTTTGTAGCTGGAGCCGATAACTTATAACACAAAATCTTATCCATGAAACTCTGCGTTTTTTCGATTGAAAAGGCTCCTTTTGAAGCTTTACTGTTCATTTCATTTAATAAGAGCTCGGATTCCGTTTCAAACTCAATTATGGGTAAATCTTTTACTTTTAAGCCATTTATGTATATGGAGATCACTTCTCCTGTAGCGTATTCTTTGATTTCTCCTTTTTTCTCTTCTCTTATTATTTTAATGATGGGGAAGTACACATTTTCCAATTTATTCAAGTCACTGTCAGCTGCATAGATTTTCCCGTCAGCCAAAAGTCTCAATAAAACATAGATTTCCGACCATTCTCCTTTATTTCCCTTAAGCATAATTACCTCCATGCAAAAGCAACTTGTTCGTATATTTTTTCTTTTCTTGTCTTCATTTTTTGTTTCTTAAGATATTTCCTTATCTGCTCAGCAATTGCACGAATAACCGGTACAGTTACCGAATTACCGAATTGTTTATATAAATGCGTATCTGCAACTACCAGCTTGTAGTCATTCGGAAATCCTTGGAGTCTTGCCCATTCCCTTGGAGTCATCTTACGAACATATTCCCTGTTAATCTCTCCCTTTATATGAGTAATCGGCTTAAAATCAGTTAAGCGTTTATCAATTAGAAGATTTCTCTCTCTTCCCATTCCTCCACACACAATAGCACCAGCAACAGAATCAATTTTTCTGATTTCATATCCAAATCCGTTTCCCTTTGAAGCATGTCTTGCTTTATGCCTTTTTAATGATGCTAAATAGGTTGTAGATAAATAGTATTTCGGAGATACTTCATTTTCTTCCATTATGTCTTTTATAACTTTGGTGTCGTCCGTTTTTTCAGGAAAGATAAATTTCTCAGGAGCAATGTCTTTTCTAAAAGCCACAATATAAATTCTTTCTCTATTTTGTGGAACTCCAAAATTTTTACTGTTTAACACTTGATAGAATACTGCATAACCTAAATCCTCTAAAATATTCCTTATTACTTGAAATGTCCGACCTCTGTCATGATTAACAAGATTCTTTACATTTTCACAGAACACAACTTTAGGTTTATGTCTTTTTATAATTCTCGCAACATCAAAAAACAAAGTACCTCTTGCATCTTCAAACCCTCTCTTATGTCCTGCAAGAGAAAAGGCCTGACAAGGAAATCCTGCAAGTAATATATCATGCGCCGGGATATCGTTTTCATTAACTTTAGTAATATCTCCAACTATATCAACGCCACTATTAAAATTAGCTTTATAAGTTTCTACTGCTTTTTGATCCCATTCACTTACAAAAACTGTTTTAATATCATTACCGAAAGCTTGCTCAAAACCAAGTCGTATACCTCCAATTCCAGCAAATAAATCGATCGATTTATACATCTTCTTATCCTCTTTCATGTTCAATAATATCTTCGATATTGCATCCTAATCTCTCACATATTCTGTCAAATTTTTTAAGTTTTACAGGTTCGTTTCATCCCATTCTTGAGATTGATTGTAAACGGCCCGGTTTCTATCAGTTTTTGCAAACCGCTTTTATTCATATACTTATCGTTCAACAACTTCCATAATTTATTATGTGAAAATTTTACAATATTTCTCTTTCCTATTTGTTTGTATAGAAATTCTATTTTATATAATATCACTCTTTTTTATGTAATGAAATCTCACCTTCTACATCAAAAAATCTGCTATAAAATGCTATGGAAATATTCTGTAACATTTTAAAAATAGATCATCTGAAGAACAAATCTTTGAATGATCCATTTTTAAACATTAGATTCTTTTTAATTATTCAAGCTCTTCATCTAAATACTATTTACCTATTACAGAATGAGTATTTACAGGACTTATATTTATGTACGTTATATATTTTCGACCCCCTGCCGATAAATGTCATTTAAAAAACGCATCCCACTCTTGCCATGTGAATAATAAGTATATAGATTTTTTGTATGATTTTTATACCTGGAATAAATCACCTCAAAATCTTTTAGTTTAAAACATTCTCTGTTCCTAATGATTGTGCAAATGCCTTTGCTTCGTTAAGCAATTTCTTACGGACTAATCTGTTATTCCCATCAATATGTTCAGATTTAAACCATCTCTTTTCCCTTTTAAACACTCCATCAACCTGACTTTTAGTTGCCGATTCACCAAAAATATCTGTCATGAGGCAAAGAACATCCTTCGTTGTAAACCATTCACCTTTACCTTCATTAGTTATGATATAAAGAATGAGCATCATCTTTTCTTTGAAATTTTTAAGAGATTTTACTTCCGGATACTGTTCTAAGTTCAAATCGTCACAGCTGATTGTGGCATATGGAGAATCTGCCTTTTGATATTGTTTCCGAGTCTTAAATGACATTTTCTTTTCTTTAGCTTCTGCGGGATGCATATTTTTAATAAATTCCTCGCCATCTAAAGTTAAAACATACATTTTGGGAGTTGATCCTTTTGCAGAAGAATCTTCCATAGTTAACCCTTTTTTAACCAACTCGCTTAATGACATACTTAGATTAATTGGCAACGGCTTTTTGGCTTCGGAATATAAACCTTTGAGAGTAGCAGAGGAGAATGATGAAATACCATTTCGCTTCTCATTAAAATAAACCGCACAGATAATAAAGTCATAGTGTGTATCTGCTCCCTTTGACTTCACAAAAGAAGCAAGGCTCATCCTTGAAAAATCTGTTGTTTGATTTATCACAGTTTGCTCTGGCAAAGCAGTTGTATCAGTTGTTGTCAAAATAGCTGGTTGCTGTAAATTTTGAGCCTCTATGCATTGAGCACTTGGTTCCACACTACGAGTGCGTACTATTGCGTCAATTGCAGCTGGAAAAAGAGTATTGTTGAAAATACTTCTTTCCCTTTCAACCAAATCAGCAGAACCTTCCGCTTCAAATTTAATTTCTCCAATTTCAAACCTTACCCGAATTTCAGATTTCTCTCCCATTAAAACAATCCTGCCTTATTATATAATTCTTCGAGCATAACTCGGTAGTTGATTTTTATATCATCAATATCCTTTTTTCCTGCGGTATATGTAATGTTGTGTGCTGAGAAATTACCTACCATACGGAATGTATCGAATTCATTTTTGATCCTTGAAATTTTGAGTATTGAATTATTTTTAGCATCTTTTACAATACTTTCAAGCATCATATAGCCTCTTCCCGATGACTCCTTTATTTGATCATCTATTCCGAGATTTTGATATGACAGAACAAGTAGAACCTCAAACAATCTACGCATCAATACAGCTGCGGCATCATAACAATTGTTGGCATATGAACAATTTATCTGTTGAATGAGCCGATCCAAGTAGTTTCTTTTTCCAATAAATTTTTTCTCCTCTATCAGTTCACTATCAGATTCAATAGTAATATGATCCTTCCAAAATCCACCTTGCACCTTTTCCATACTTTGTAGGACGGCTGGAACAAATTCTATTACTACAGCCTTTCCTTTCAAATTAATGAAGGCCTTCTCTTTTCCTTTTGTCAACCTTCCCTTTAACCTCGAACTATTAGGAGCATTATATCCACACTGAACAAACAAATCAGATATTAAGGACATAGAAAAAACAGATTCTCCAGTTTCCTTATAATGATAAAAACAAAGAAGTTTGGCTTTTTCGTATTCGCTTTGTTTGGACAAGTCGGTTTTTTCGATAAACTCTAGTATCTGCATCCCTTTAATTCCTCTTTTTATAACCTAAAGAATCCTACACATCTGATAGAACGTATTCTTCTCCCCCATTACCAGCTTAAAACTATTCGAGACTAACTCTACAAATCCGCTTGTGTCCTACTTTCCCGCCTATCGATCGTCGCTTCCCGTTTGATCTCATGTGATCGTGAGGCAATTTCGCAACACAAAAGATTAGGTATTTTTATATGTTTCCAGCCTTTTATGCTATTCCCATTCGATGGTGCTGGGCGGTTTGGAGGTGATGTCGTACACGACTCTGTTGACTCCTTTGACTTCATTGCAAATTCTGCGGCTCATTTCATCCAGTATTTCCCAAGGGAAGCGGTAGTAATCTGCGGTCATGCCGTCTGAGCTGTTGACTGCTCTGATTCCTACCGTGTAGTCATAGGTTCTTTCGTCTCCCATGACGCCTACGCTGCGGATGGCTGCCGGAAGGATGGCGAAAGATTGCCAGATTTCATTATAGAGACCGTGTTGTTTGATCACATCTCTTACGATGAAATCTGCTTTACGGAGAATATCCAGTCTTTCCGGCGTGATTTCTCCGATGATACGGATTGCAAGTCCCGGACCCGGGAAGGGCTGGCGGTTAATTACATCTTCGGGAAGTCCCAATTCTCTACCGAGCTGACGAACTTCGTCTTTGAAAAGTTCCCGAAGGGGTTCGATGAGGGTAAAGTTCAGATCTTTCGGAAGTCCTCCCACATTGTGATGGGATTTGATGGTTGCCGCCGTCGCGGTACCGCTTTCTACCACGTCGGGATAGAGTGTCCCCTGGACCAAGAATTTCACATCTTCCAGTTTATCTGCTTCTTCTTGGAAGGTATGAATAAATTCGGCGCCGATGGTTTTTCTTTTCTTTTCCGGTTCCGTTACGCCTTTCAGAAGAGAAAGGAAATGAGCGGATGCATCTTTGTGTATCAGTTTGATATTGAATTTGTTGGTGAATGTATCTACTACCTGTTCCGCTTCACCCAGACGGAGGAATCCGTGATCTACAAATACGCAGGTCAGCTGATCTCCGATCGCTTTATGGACGAGTACGGCAGCAACGGAAGAGTCGACGCCGCCGGAAAGGGCGCAGATGACATTGTGATTTCCTACTTGTTCACGAATGTTTTCCACGGCTATCTGTATATAGTTTCCCATGGTCCAGCCGCCTTGGCATTCACATATTTTGAAGAGGAAATTTTTCAGCATTTGTGCGCCTTCGGGGGTGTGAACCACTTCGGGATGAAATTGAACGCCGTAGAACCGCCTTGCTTCATCTGCCATAGATGCGGTATCCGTGAGGGCCGTATGTCCGGTCAGACCGAATCCGGGCGGCATATCCGTGACGGAATCGCCGTGGCTCATCCATACCGCCGTTTTATCGGAAACTTCCTCAAAAAGAGGAGAGCTTCCGTTGCGGAAAAAGTCGGCATGGCCGTATTCATGTTTTTCCGGACTTGCTACGCTGCCGCCCAGTTCTTTTGCCATAAGCTGCATTCCGTAGCAGATCCCGAAAATGGGAATTCCCGCTTTAAATACGGCAGGATCGATTTCCGGTGCATTTTCTGCATTAACGCTTGACGGGCCGCCGGAGAAAATAATTCCCTTCGGATTTTTCGCCAAAATTTCATCCGCCGATTTGTTATAAGGAAGAATTTCGCAATATACACCGTATTCACGAATGCGTCTTGCAATGAGCTGTGCATATTGTCCGCCGAAATCTATAATGATGACTGTTTCTTGGTGTTTCATCAGACTCCTCCTCTAAAATAAAGTACTTTCATTTCTTGTCCGATATAAAAGTTTTCAAGTTATTATACCACAGAAAGGGCATGTATTATAGTTATTTCCCTACTGTGAATTTTTGAAACGCAGATTTTAAACTTTCTTCTTCACGATTTCCATTGAAAAAGCAGTTTCAAAAGAAACTGCCCTTTTTTATTTTGCGTCAAACAGAGGAAGCGGCGCCAAATAAACGATGTCTTTCCGCTCCGCCGCATCTCCTTCCGCCAGAATGGCAGCCTGACAGATCACTTCCGCTCCTGCCTTTTCCGCCAATTCTTTCAGTGCTTTCATGGATCCGCCGGTGCTTATCACGTCATCGACAAGAAGCACTCTCTTGCCCCGTATCAGGTTTACATCGCTTTCGGACAGGTACAGTCTTTGTTTTCCCTTGGTCGTAATGGATTCGTCATCCACCCAGATGGGATTGTCCATATAAGCTTTGACCGACTTTCTGGCTACCAGATAAACTTTCTGTCCCAAATTTTTCGCCAGTTCCGCTGCGAGCGGAATCCCTTTTGTTTCCGCCGTCATGATGTAGTCTCCGTCTTTCGGCACTTTTTCGGCAAGTTCCCGTGCCGTATTTTCTACGATTTCCACATCCCCCAAAATAACGAAGGCGGCAATCGCCATGGTATCGGAGATATTCAATATCGGAAGCTTTCTTGTACACCCCGATACATGAAGTTCATAAAATCTGTCTGTCATAATATCCTCCCATATTTTGATGATTTCTTCACGATAAGAGCCGTTCGCTCTTGAAAATTTTATTTGCCGGAAGAAATAATTTCTACGATGGGATGAGAGATAATAACGATTTCCACCTGTTCCGGTCCATCTTCTTTTTTCCCCTTTTTATTTTTCTCGGCATCCTCTTCTTTTTGTACATACCCTTTGATCTTTATGCTTACCGGTTCCAGAGCGGTTCTTTCTTTGGCAGGGACCGTTCCGTCTCCTTCAAGGGGAATATTTCCTTTTTTCTCTGTTTTTTCGCTTTTTTTCGATATTTTCTTATCTTTGGCGGAATCTGATGATTTTTTAACCGTCATTTTTCCGTCGCCTTTCAAAATATTATCCGGTTCCACCCGTCCCAGTTCCACCCCCGGATCTTCGGGAATATCTTTATTTTCCTCGGATTTGCCTTCTTCTTTCGGATTCGGTTTTTTTGCTTTTTCTTCCGCTTCTCTTTTCAGTTCGTGGGCTTTGACTTTCGCATCCCAGATGGCGGTGATACGGGACATGTATTTCCCTCTTTTGCTTTCGCTTCCCATATCGTCCCGGATAAGATCCACTGCCGCCCGTTCCGCATAGGACGACTCCGAGGTCACTATATGCCAGCCGTCTTCCATCCGTATCCATGCACGGCTGTCATCGGCCATACGGAAATGTTCGGTTGATACATTTGTCACACCGTTTTCGATATGAAGGAAATCGGCTTTCACTGCCATGCCGTTTTTAAAAATATCTTCCAATTCAATGGAGGACAGATCCATAAATACACCGCTGCTTCCGTCGGTATAGATGCCTCCCGTGTTTAATACCATGGGCAAATTTTTATCTCCGTGGAAATAGGCTCTCTCCATAGCCATTCCCGTCCATGGTAATGCCATAAGCAAACATGCGGAGATTATTTTTTTTATTCTTTTCATGGCCCCTCCCGCTTTAGGAAATCCATTTAAATTCTTTTTATATTCTACCAAATTTACCTCTGATTAAACAGCAAAAAACAGCACCTCTTTAAAAGATGCTGTTTCCTCTTTTCTTTATGCGCCGAGTTCGTCCAAAAGTTCATCGGCGGCGCCGAGAGCATCTTTGATTTCTTCTCTCAGATCCGCTTCATCCGTCAAGAAACGAACTTCCGAGAGAACACTGATCAAATGGGCAACCTGTGTGGTACGGCCGATAAGAATTTTTTGGGATTCCGTATATTTTTTCCAATTATTTCCCGATTTCACCCGGATATTTCTGATATCGGTAATTCCGTCTGCCAGATAATCGGACAGATCGAGGAGCGCATCTTCCGCCTGCCTTGCTTCTCTTCTGATCTCCTGCAGCCGCCGGCATTTTTTCTTTACTTCCTGCTGAAATTCCTGCAAACGGGCACTCATATCTTTCAAAGCTTCCATATCTTTTTTCGAAGAATTTTTCAGTCCTGCGATTTCGGGTATCACCGCATATTGTTCCACTACTCCGGCACCGAAACCGATGGCATCCATGGCATTGCCCGATAAAGTGATGAGTCCCATGGCTTTCGTGGATAATTCCTGCAATTCTTTCCAATTTTTTCTTTCTTTATTGAAGTGTTCCAGTCCTGCCAGTGTGTCACAATCATGGAAATCCACATTTTTCAGCTGATAAAATTCATCGGTAAATTTTTTCATATCCCCCGCCATCAGGGTGATACGGACTCTGTCCAATTCTCCCAATTCATCTTCGGCACGCATTTTGGCACGAAAAATTCTCTTCGCCGCCCGATTTTTCGCCCGTTCGATTTCATCGTTGATAGTTTGGGGGTGAGCACTCCCTCCGCCGCTCACAACATTCGCAATCATGCGAAGTATAAATGAAATAGACATAAGACGCCTCCTTTATCATTTATAAATCATTATTTATAATTATAGCACACTTTATGCCCTTAAAATCTTATGTTTTCTTTCATTTTGACAATAGAAAAAGACCGCCCTCGGAGCGGTCTCATTTTTATGCATCCCGTTTCAACAATTCATCCTGTGCTTTTTTTATGGCAGCCCGGCTGCTTTCATCAATATGCCCGTCATCATCAAGAAGATGCCTGAAAAGGAGGACAATCAGCTGTGCCACTTGGATCGTTCTCCCGATCTGCATTTTTTGTACCAGATTGTACATATGCCAATCACCGCCAACCTGCATTTGTATTTTTTCCACATCCCGAAGGCCGTCGATGAAATAGTCGGAGAGATCATTGATTGCTTCCCCTCTTTCTCTGGCGCATAGAGAAATATCCTGTAAAGACTTGTAAGTTTCTCTGACTTTCTTCTGGAATGCTTTTATTTCTTCCGCTTTTCGGGTCGCATATTCCGGATCCATTGTCTCAAATTTTTCATTATCTATTTCCACGCCGTCTATATCGCTGTAACCTTCCAAAAGACCGAAACCGAGAGCCATCGGGGTGTATGCAGAAGAGCTGACAGAAGAAAGCTGGCTGATTTTTTGCGCCATTTCCACCACTTCATTGACACGGTTTTCATCCTCCATGAAGTCATCAAGACCGTTCAAACCGCGGCAATCTTCCAAATTCAAATTTCGTATTTTGCCGAGGGCTTTAATAAAACGAGGCAGATAGTCACCGGCAGCAGCTACTTTGGCTTTATCCATTTCCCCGAGTTCATACTGTGCGCGCAAACGAGTTCTGGCAATCCGCTTTCTTGAACGCTGTACGGCTTTTTGCAGTTCTCCGTTCATGTCCGTAATGACGCCGTATTTTTCAGAATCACCGTTACGGATATCTTCCAATATTTGCAGTATGTAAGTAATTGTCATGGTCCCCCCTCGCTTTCCGAGCACATCGTTTACCGTTACTGTTCATGTATTTTACCGTTATTATTCATTATACCATGAATTTAAACGAAAAGTTTTTATACAGTTTATGACTTACCCCTTTTTTCATAATAAAATTTATATATGACAGGAATAAAGAAAAATTGATATCCCTGCAGGTGCCACAAAAAAACAGGAAAGCTCTCTTCGAACTTTCCCGCCGGTTCTCTGTTTACGAATGACTGTTATTTTCAATTCTTACTAAAAACAGGGTACACTAAAAAGACTCATCCATGCAATAAATAATTATTCGATATCCACCGTATCGGGACGGCCGGCATCATCAAGGCCGAGATAATCGACGGCTTTTACATGTCCGTCATAGGTCAAAGTGATGCAATACTGCAAAACTTTTCCGTCAAAAATCTCATCATCGAGCATCACCGCCATGACATAGCGTTCCGGTCTGTATGCACGAGTGGGATCTTCCATTTCCGGTTCATAGAGAAAAACAAATTCTTCTCCATCGTATACGACGCTGCCATATACACGTTTCAGTTCAGAAACGAGGCATTTGTCTACACCCTCTACTACCATTCTGTCCAATGTCAAGAATTCCATATTTATCACCTCTGATCCCATTATAACAAAAATAAGCCGGCTTGCCACTTACTTTTAATTTCTTTCTTACAGAATTCCTTTATAATAACCCCGTCACTTTGAGAATCGGCAGATAAATAAACTCAATAAACCCGTATAAGGCCGCTCCTGCCGCCAATCCCACGGCAGCACCGTTGATGCGGATGCTCTCCAATTCTTTATGAACTTTCGATTCGATAAATTCATTGAGCTCTTCCGTTTTATAATTTTGAAGAATATCGGTAATGATGGCGGAAATATGTTTATGTTCAAATTTTAAAATATCCATGAGCAAATTTTTTGCGCTCCAATCAATGGAACGGCGAAGATCTTTATTTTCTGAAGCGGCTCTGACCGCCTGTCGGAGAGATTTCTCCAATTGAGGAACCAGACGGGTTTCAAAAGCACCGTTCTCCACCCATTCATTCCATATATTTTCAAAAATCGAATCTGTTTTTTCTTCCACGGGGATTGACTGATACAGGTAAAAAATAAAATCGTTCAATGCTTTTTTTGCCGACGGATTTTCCATAAAGGAAGCTACGCTGTCATTCCATTCCCGAAGCAAAGCCTGATGAAAAGGATGATCTTTGTCTTTCCAGTTGCTTATCTGCTCTTCCAGCGCTTCCACGACGGATTCCGCCATATCTTCATAATTGATGACACCTATGGATTTCACGACGGAATAAAATAAATTTCCGAGAACTCCCCTTTCCTGAGATTCTCCCCATTTTTTTAAATAATTCAAAATTTCTGCTTTAACGGAAGGAGAACGCATTTGTTTTTCCGCTTCCTCTAAAATACGGTTCAAAACGGTCTCACTTTTTCCTTCAGCCAATATTCTGTTTTGCAGGTACGGAACCAGCCGGCGGATAAATTCTTCGCCGCTCTGCCGGACATGTAAAGATATATCTTGCTTGTGACTTTCCAAAAATTCCACAAAAAACCGCCCGATATAAATTGCCCCTTTCCTTTCCATATTTTGCAGGGACGAAT
The DNA here is from genome assembly GCA_900545785.1 of uncultured Dialister sp. Lineage (GTDB taxonomy): Bacteria > Bacillota > Negativicutes > Veillonellales > Dialisteraceae > Dialister. Next base: position 14,593 of record URAA01000006.1, read on the forward strand.
TTTCTTTCCGGTACTTGTTTTCTATAAAATCCGATATGGAAAATTCCTGTATCATGGAGGCAAAACTGTCGCTTTTTATCAATTTCCCGTTCACCGTTTCCTGTAAGCGGCGGATAACCGTTTCCTTATTTTTGGGAACCAACGGCTGAAATCCCGGAATGGAAAGACGGTTTCTGAAAAGTGCTTCTATGGCAAACCAGTCGGCAAAACAGCCTATAAAGCAGGACTGGGCAAGAAAATAGAATAAAGCGCCTCCCTCGGTATCCGAAAAGTGGCGGAACATGACAGCTGCCGCCAATAAAAGGAACGCTCCCATAAAGATCAAATTCGCCGTTTTATATCTTTTCATGAAAACAACCCTCCCGCAGCAGAGATTACATAAAACAAAAATCCTAAAACAGCACCGCAAAGTGAACCGTTGATCCGGATCATTTGTACATCCGAATCAACCCCTTTTTGAGAAAGCTCCGCCATTTCACGGCCGTCATACGCCGACATGATACGGACAACGGACTCTTTTATTTTTTCATGAACCCACGGAATATAAGGAATGCAGTTTTTCAGAAGAAATGCATCAAACTGTGCTTTTTTCAGCGGACCCGACAATTGTTCTTCTCCCAGCCGCAATAGAAATTCCGCTATTTTTCCGACGCCCTCTTCTTCATGATCTTTGCAGAACTTTTCGATATGAAGAACCCCTTCTTTTTTCAGCCATGAGAAAAATGCATTGCCGATGCGGCTGTTCCAGTTTTCTCTGAACTTTTCATCTTCCGTCAGCTTTTGAATAAACCCGTCATAAGCTTCACCCAATGCTTTGCGGACTTCGCTTTCCGGATCTTTGAGGGTTTCCGCTATCCGTAAAATATTTTCCTGCAATACCCGGACCGCCTGATCTTCCTTATCTTCCATAAATTGTTCTAATAAACCGCGAAACCATCCTTTTTCCTTATATCGCGACCATGCTTTCAGGTAGAGTGCCCGCACTTCCGCCAAGGTAAAGCGGTTTTCTAAAAATCTTTTTACTTCTCCTGCCAAAACAGCAGCCAATATATCCTTATTTTCATAATTTTTCAATGCATGCAGAACAAAAGCAAGCCGGCCCGCCCAATCTTCCTTTTGAAAAGCCTTTTCACTCTTGTCGAGAAATATGTTTTCCAGCCATTGCTTATCCACTGCGGAGATGCCTGAACGAATTATGGTTTCCAAAATGGTTTTTACGCTTTCCCTGTGATTTCTTATCCACGACAGAATAAGATCGGAGGGAATATTTTCTTTTAAAAGCGTTTCCATTCTTTCCGCGGGAAGGAGCTCCTCGCCCACCATTTCTTCCGCCATGCCGATGATTTTGTTCCTTCTCTTTGCAATGATGTCCGTACGATAAGAAATCCCCAAAGGTTTCCCGAAAAGCGAGGACACGGCAAACCAGTCGGCAAATCCTCCGACTGCCGCCGCAAAGGATATATGGAATAATCCGGCGTACCAAATATTCACTTCTTTGAACGGAGCAGCCAATAAACAGGAAATCACGGCGGCTCCCAAAATTCCGTCAGCAGTCTTTTTTCTGTTCATATCCATCCTTCTTTGACTGTTTTTGCTTTCATTATAACATTGCAAAAAAACAGACCCGGACAATAAAAACCACCGGAACTGCACCGATGGTTTTTCCTCACTTTACATGCATATTTACTGTTTCGTAAACTCGATTTCCATATCTCCCGCATTATTAAATATACTCAGATCGCCGGAATCGATATGTCCCAAATGCTGTCGTTCGAATTTTTCCCCGTTTTGCTTATAGAGAATAACGAAACTGTGACGGGGAGGCCAATAAATAATGTCTCCCACCTGATAATTGTCATCTCTGAGTGTTCCTGCCGGCAGCGCTTCAGGATAGTGGTAACACATTTCTCTTTCATAAAGATTTTCCATTTTCAGTTTAGTCGGAAGCTTCTCCATGAATGCCCGAGATGTGGGATTATCTTCCAAAGTGGCGGTAAATTCTTGTCCTCCTGCCATAAATTTGATTTTCATTTCTCCCTCTTTCTTTGCATGTTCAGTCACTGCAGCACTTTGCACCGTTTTTTCACTTTCTTCAGATCCATTATTTCCGCAAGCCGTCACAGAAATTCCGAGGCAAAGGGCCAATAAAAATCCGACTGCTTTTTTCATTCCGTTTCTCATAAGATTTTCCTTTCTCTGTTTGTATTCAAAGGTTTTGTTTCACTTATCATAAAATGAATTTTTTGTGATGTCTAATGCTTGTTTTTTATGTTCTTCCATGCCTGTTTTCATATCATTCGAACATCTCACGGTAATTTTATAATCGGATACCCTTGTCAAATAAATAAGGTATGTCTTATAATAAAATATATGCTTATTTAAATATTATATTTAATGTCGATTTTTTTCAGGAGTACTATGAAATACAGAAAACTATTCGTCCCGGGAGTTATTATTCTCCTGTTTCTTGCCGGTTGTTTCTTAAGCAGATGAATCTGAATCACCGGCGCTTGCTTTCATAAAATATATTCTCATAAAAAAAGAATGTCCCCGAAAAAACAGGGAACATTCTTTTTAACTTTTTTGATTTTTTATCTCATATTAGCCTGTACATCGGAAGTCAGGTCGATTCCGCCATAGACTACGTTGGCAGCATTGATGACAATATCCACTTTCTTATCTTTTGCTGCTTTTTCGATAGCTGCACGCAGTTTGGTCTGGATAGGTCTCATGACCTGATTTTCTTTTTCTGCCAGCTGTCGGTTCAGTCTTTCTGCCAAAGCCTGTTTATCTTTATCCGACATATTTCTTGATTTTTGCTCAAATTCCCTCTGCAATCTTTGCTGTTCCGATGCTACGGTTCTGCCTGCCTGTACAAAAGCGGGGTTGGAGGCAAGAACGGCTTCCAAATTCACATAGCCGGAAGCGGCATCTGCCTGAACACCTGCACCGATTGCTGCTGCGGATGCCATCATGGCAACCATCATTTTTTTCATCTTTCTCATCTTAGAACCTCTTTTCTAAAACAACTGATATTCCCCTATTTCTTCCAAAGTTCTTCCATAATTGTCGGATATACGGCAATCAAATGCCCCTGCATCTGATTGAGGATGGCAATCACCAAGGCCGGATCAAAATGGTCCAATCCTGCCGGTATGCAGCAAGTAAGAAGAACATTTCCTCCTTCATCTACATTATATTTTAACATACGATACTGATCATTCAATCTGTTTAAATATTCACAAACTTGTGCTTTCTTATCTCCTGCAGCGATAGCCGATGCCACCTGTACCTGAATCATCGTGTATACACTGTCATCCAAAAGAATCATGAACGGAAGATTTTGTCCTGCTACGGGAAGATTGCTGCGAAAAGCCTGCGCATGAACTTCATTTTGAAAATCCTGAATGCCGAACCCGCTGATCTTTGCTTCTTCTAAATGTTTTTTGAAAGCCTCTGCCTTTTCAATGCCGACTCTTACTTCTGCCGCAGTTGTTTCTTTTTCTGCCGTTTTCTTGTCTTCCATTTTTAAATCTCCCTTCTTCCGGTCTTCCCAGAATTCAAATAATAACCGGCGTATGTCTTTGTACTCTTCTCTTTTATAAAAGTCTTTCCTGTCTTTTTGTGCATGTACTTTGAAGCGGAGCAGCTTGATTTCTTTCAGCAAATTTAAATACAACGCTTTGCTTACCGGTACTACATTTCCCTTGGCCGCTTCTACACGGCTTATCTCGTCCTTAAGCTTAACCAAAGATAATCTCCTTCACTTCAACCACCGGACATTTACTTTCCGTGCCGGAATTTCGGAAAATAAAAATCTGCCAGATAAGAGGACAGTACCGGTCTGCACCAAATGACTATCCTGCTCTTCTCGCAGGCATCAGCAATTGAAAACAGGCGGTATCCGACTTGAATCATTACGATTCTTCACGGCTGCATCACAGTTCCGGATTTTCACCGGATTCTCCACAAGAACCAAAGGTTCTGCTTTCCTCTTAAATTGTCCCGAATAAGATAAATCATATTCAGATAAATACATCATATCATATCAAATTTTTATATTCAATACTAATCATATTTTACTTAAAATTTAAATTATATATTATCTTTTTTTATTCTATAAAATATTTCAAGTCGATTCCATAATTCCTCGGAATCCTTCTTTTTTAAACAGCTCCCTATACCCTTCAATTTGATTTTGAATGAGACTGTCGATTGTTTTCATTCCCAACAATTCTACCGGCGCCTTGTCATCGGTCAGTATATGATTTCCTGCCCTGTAAGGAGAAAAACCGATACTTATTTCCTTCATAAACCTTTTGAGCTCTTCATCTTTTATACTCTCTGTACCGTTTATAAAATCTTTCATCATATTCGGATTGGCGGAAGCAAAAAGTTCCCTGTTCGTCATACCTTTTACATCGGCAGCCCATACATCGGGAAATACGGAAGCTACGGTATCCGCCAAATATTCGTTGATATTCCCCTTTTCCGAAGATTGCATATTCATATTGACTACCATAACGCCTTTCTCCTTCAGATGACTTTTTACCAGACGAAAAAATTCGGCAGAGCTCATTTGAAAAGGAATGGTAATATCCTGATAAGCATCCACCATGATAACATCATATTTTTTTATATTTCCCGCAAGATAGGCTCTTCCGTCATAGATACTGACGGGAATATCTTCGGGAAGATCAAAATATTTCCTCGAAATATCAACGATAGAGGGATCGATTTCCACCCCTTCGATTTGAAAATCAGGGAAATAGCGGCTGCATTGAGAAGCATACGTCCCTGCTCCCATTCCCAAAATGAGCATGGACGGATTTTCGCTTTGCAAACCGCGGCTCATAAGCGGTGCCGCCAGCGCATAATCATAGTACATTCCCGTCAGATCCGTTCCCTTTGCCTTCACCGACTGAACGCCGAACATCACATTGGTAGAAAAAATCATTTCTTTCGCCGTTTCCTTCACCTGCAGATAGTTATAGACCGATTCTCCCTCATATACCAGATTTTTCTCCCAAAAAGCAAAGTTGTTTTTGTTTCCGAAATATCCGAAAAGAACAAAAAATATAAGAGCAAGCAAAACAGGAACTATATGTTTCCTTTCGGAAATGAAATATAAAATGCCGATGAACAGCAATATTCCCGAAAATATCAAGAAAGACAAAGATGTCCCTGCCGCCGGAATCGTGACAAAAGTAGGAAGAAAAGTCCCCAGAATCGATCCCACCGTATTAAAAGCGCCCAGTGTTCCCACAATACGTCCCGAATCGTCGAGACTTCTCACGATATATCTTGCCAGCGAAGGAGTGACCGTTCCCAAAAGAAACAAAGGATAAACGAAAATAATCATACATGCCAAAAAAGATGCCCAAATCAAAAGATGGGTATCCACCGCTACGATTAACGCACCCGTAATGGCGATAATGACATATTTCCCAAAGAGAGGAATGGCGGCAATCCAAAGAGAAGCAATAACAATATTGCGATATAAAAAAGCAGGATCGGGATTTTTATCCGCCCATTTGCCGCCCAAATAATTCCCGAGCGCCATAGCAATCATAATCGTCCCGATAATAATAGTCCATATAATTTGAGAAGAAGAAAAATAAGGAGCCAGAAGGCGAGCCGCACCGATTTCGACAGCCATCACAGCCATTCCGGAAAAAAACTCCGTCATATATAAATAATAACTGTTGCCAAGTATATTATTCTTCATGAAACTTTCTCCTTTCCTCTTAAATTATACATGGAAGGAGCAAAATAAAAAAAGCCTGCGTAAACAGGCTGCTTACATTTCAATCCACGCACCTCTTGTAATACTTAATAAAATATCATTGTGGAACATTAAAATATGACAGCCGGAATGTCCAGAGAAATACGAGAACCATAAAAATGACATATGCCAGACAACCGCAAGTGATAATGCGGGCAATCATCTCCCGAATATTATTCCCTGCAAGCCAAGTAGTAAATTTTCCTATCATCAGCTTAACTCCTTTCAGACTCTTTGCGAAAGAATCTCAAATTCTGATACATTTCTTTCCGATAAATATCCGTTATACCATATAAATGCAATATTTTCTATTTTGCATCAATAATTTCTAACCTCAGTATATCATCCTTTTATCACTGACACTATCTTACTTTCCTGCTGTTAACGGTTTTTAACAAATATCGTATACCCCTCTCCTTTTTTCCAACCCATCACACTAAACAGATTCACGTATCTTACATTCTTCCAATCATCTCTATTTATTAATTTTTTTCATTTTCTTGTCTATTTTTATTTTATAAAATATATTTTTAATAATCACTCATTTAACTGATTTAAAGGAAATATATTCCTAATTTTATAATTTTTATTCTCTTATATATTCCTCTTCTTTTTTGTGATAATGATAATTTTTATATCGGTTATTCATATTATTAAGTTATATACTTTTAAGTTTTGCATGATATAATATTATTATGTCATAATAAAAAGCTTTTCACTGTTAAGAATGAAAAGCCGGATCACTTGGAGAGAGGGGTATTTTTATGTGTCGTGAGAAATTTGTCAGATCTTCAGCTGCTTTATTGTGTGCTTTATCCATAACGGGCGGAACTGCTTATGCTTCGGATACGATGCCCGTATATGATCTGGCGGGCGTGGTCGTCACGGCGACCCGTACGGAAAACAGAGTAAAGGATGTTCCTGCTTCCACGCAAGTGATTTCTGCCGTGGAAATTGAACGAAACGGCAGTAACAGTGTAAGAGATCTGCTTTCTCAGGAAACAAATATTTTTCAGAAGTTCAGAACCCGCGGCGGCGGCCATGATATCGTCATCCGCGGTATGGATACGGATAAAACTTTAGTTCTTATCAACGGACGCCGTGTATCCAATGAAGCCGATGCGAGCGGTCTCGGCAATGCCATGGCGCTGGACCGGGTCAATCTCAGCGATATCGAGCGAATCGAAATCGTAAGAGGCCCTTCCAGTGCACTCTACGGCTCGGAAGCCATGGGCGGCGTCATCAACATCATTACGAAATCATCGGACAAACCTTCCGTCATTGCAGGCGTTTCCAGATCGACTCTCGAATCAAACAATTGGTACCATTTCGATACAGGGCGCAAGGGCAAAATATCTGCTACGGCGGACATGAGATTTAATAAAGTTTTCAGAGATAAAGATTACGATGATTTTTCCTCTAACAATTACGGGACCGCTCAGACTTATAATTTGTCCTTAAATTATTACCTGAATGACGATCAGTATCTTAATCTTTTCTATGATTATTACAGCCAAAGCACGGACAATGATCAGAAACACAATACTCTTCAAGATGCAAAAGAAGCCATGAGCAAGTTCACATTAACGGGAAAATATCGGTTAGCCGGCACCGGATCTAATTATTATCAGCAGAGGAATTACGGTATCAGCTATAACGGAAGAAACGACAGAAATGATTGGCAGATCCGTCTTTACGGAAGTAACTTCGACTGGGAGGATATAAAAAATCCCGTTGTCCTTGAAGCTATACCGGGAAGAGATCCGATGTCGCAAAAAGCCTTTGTCGGAGTTGTGAACAGCAGGTACGGAAAAAAGGATTTTAATATAAATACCAATCATCTGTGGGCCGTTGAAGGAAGAGATACGCTGCGTATCAATGAGAACAACCGTCTCACTTTCGGTGCCGAGTATGTAAAGAATAAAATCACGGGAACCAATTTGGGCGACAACGGCGATGATGTGTCTTCCATCACGAGAAACGGTATCACAAAGGAATCATCGAAGAAAAATATTGATACTTATGCCGCTTATATCCAAAATGAATGGACATCGGGAAAATGGTTCGTCGTTCCCGCACTGCGATATGACCATCATTCCAGTTTCGGAAGCCATGTATCGCCAAAACTCGGTGTCACTTATAAAGTTTCCTCCGATTTCCGCATCAAAGCCAATTACGGAGAAGGATTTAAAGCGCCTTCCGTGTATCAGCTTTATTATTCTCTTGATCGGATCATGGGCGCGAGCCGGGTCAGATTGATCGGAAACCCCGATCTTGATCCGGAAGAATCAAAAAGTTTTGATATCGGTGTGGAAGGAGAATTCGGTAAAGGCTATGCTACGTTAACCTATTTCAACAGCCGTTTGAAAAATCTGATCGACACTCATTTGATCTCAGAAGAAGGAAATCTAAAATCTTATGAGTATATCAACATCGGCAAAGCACGTATGTACGGCGTGGAAAATGTCATCGGTTACCGCTTCAACGACAACTGGCAATTCAAGGTGACTTCCGCATGGCTTTCTGCAAAAGATACGACGAATAATACCGATTTGGTACGGCGGGCAAAATTCACACAGATTTACCAGCTCGTCTATGATGACAATCAAGACACGGGATACAGCGCTACTTTGTGGGATCAGTTTGATCACGGCTACATCACGGAAGAACATGACAAGAAGAACTACAATCTGTTAAATCTGACGGTAACACGCAAGTTTAACCGGGATACCCGCCTTTACGGTACGGTTGAAAACATTTTCGATAAAAAAGATAAAGCTTCCGATCTGGACGGCCGTTATTGGCTGATCGGCATGGAACACCGTTTCTGATAAGGCATGAACATGATAAAAAAAGCGATATGTACTTCCGTCGTTCTGTTTCTTCTGTTTACTCTTCCCGCCTGTTCTTCTAAAACTCAGCCGGTATCAAACAAGGAAAATTTTATCACCGTCGTTGACAGCAGATCGCAGGAGATTTCTCTTCCCTCGAAACCGAAACACACTGTTGTCCTCACCTCTTCTTTGATGGAAATACAGCATGCCGTAGGCGGGGACTTCGATGCTTGGGCAGACAGTATAAATGCACCCGTACCGGATTATGCAAAAGGCAAGAAGACGGTAGGTCATACTTATCGGGTCAATCCGGAAATTCTTATTTCTTTAAAACCCGATCTTGTCATCGGCCTCAACGGGCTGCACAACGGTCTTGAGCAGGTTCTCAAGGAAAACAGCATTCCTTTTGTTCTTCTCACTCTTTCTTCTTATGAGGATGTACGAAAAGCAGTCATGATCATGGCAGACATGAGCGGAAATCATTCTTCCGGCGTGGAAGTCCTTCAGAAGATGGACAAGTCTATGGAAGAAACGGTAAACCGTATCCCGAAAGATCATTTCACATTTGCGGTGATCCACGGTACGGGAAAATCCATATCCGTTGAACGTCCCGGATCGATCGCCTGTGACACGGCTCTTCGTCTGGGGTTCAAAAATGCTTTCCCCGAGATCCAAGGAGATAAGATGAACACGACGGCTCCCTTCAGCATGGAAGCTTTGGTCAAAGCTGATCCGGACATCATTTTTTTAACGACCATGGTGACACCGGGACGGGAACAAGAGGTTTTCCAAGCTTCTTTAGTATCCCATCCTGCATGGGAATCATTGAAGGCTGTGAAAACGGGACGTGTTTATTATTTGCCGCAGCAGCTGTTTCTTACGAGTCCGGGAATTCATTATCCTGACGCATTGAAATTTATGGCTTCCTTGGTTTATTCCGATATGGATTGGTGAAATACTCATTATGAATGAAATAACTGAAAAAAATGTAAAACAACTTCAACAGGAACCTTTCTACAAAACGGGCGGAGCGGACTTCACCTCCGATCCTTGGAATGTTCATTGGAAAGATCTGCCTTATCATCCCCGGGGAGATGTTCCTCTTTCTCCCGATCATCTGCGTGTGTCTTTTGATGAAATTCTCCGAAACGGCACTCCTTCCAAACGAGGCGCCCTGTATATTCATATCCCGTTCTGCCGGCTTAACTGCACCTATTGTGCATTTTATAAGGAAAGGGAAAACCCGGAAGAGATCGAACTATATGTTTCCTCACTGCTGAAAGAGCTGGAATATTTTCGTGATAAGCCGTTTATCAATCAATCAAATATTGAAGCCGTATTTTTCGGCGGCGGCACGCCGAGTCTTCTGACGCCGGAACAAATCACCTCTGTCATGAAAACGATTCATTCCGTATTTCCTCTGTCATCTCATGCAGAAATCACCATGGAGTCGAGCCTTTCCGATATGGATGATGAAAAAATGGAGGCTGCCGTTTCTGCAGGAATCAACCGTTTCAGTTTCGGCGTCCAGTCTTTCAACAGTCAGGTCAGAAATCATGTAGGCCGGCCGGATCCCCGTGAGCTTGTCATGGAAAAACTCGGTCATTTTTCTAAGCTTCCTATTCTGACTATTATCGATCTGATTTACGGTCTCCCTTATCAGACGGAAGATATCATAAGGCAGGACATTCTTGACGCTTTCAGTGCCGGTATTTCCGGATTGGATTTATATAAGCTGCAGATTCATCCCGCTTCGGTATTGGGGAAAGAATTTAAGAGAACTCACAAAGTTCAAGATATTCGGGAACTGCAGCATCTCTTTCAGGCCGCCTCTTCCGTTCTTGAAGAAAAAGGCGGGGAAATCCTATCCTGTACACATTGGAAAATGAAAAATGAGGAAAGAAGTCTGTACAATACCATTGCTGCGGAAGGGAGCGATTTATTACCCATCGGCGTTGCTTGCGGCGGACAAATCGGATCGATCCGTTATACCAAAGCAAGAAATCTTGCCCGCTATGGCGGAGATATCGGATTCCTTCCTTTCATGGGATACAAAAAAGGACCTTTTTCCCATGCCCTCGGTTATTTGAACAGTGTCTGCGACAGAGGCATCATCCGACTTCCTTCTCTCCAAAAAGAGCTGGGCGACACTGTTTTCACTGCACTCCTGCCTGTTTTACAGATTTGGGAAAAAGAAAAACTGCTCGTCCTCTCTGCAGACAGTTACTATTTTACCTCTCCCGCCAGATTTCAATATCGTTCCATGGCAAGATTTCTTTTGCATACCATGGAATATATTCTCTACGGGAAGCCGGAAGAGACCTCCGGTTCTTGGACAGGAATGCATAATATGATGTAGTCCACTTAAAAAACATAAATATTTCGAACAAAAAAAGAGAACCTTACAAAAAGGTTCTCTTTTTATTGATTATGAAATTATTTCAATTCAACTGTTGCGCCTGCGTCTTCAAGCTTCTTCTTCATTTCTTCAGCTTCAGCCTTAGCTACGCCGGTTTTAACTTCCTTCGGTGCGCCGTCAACAACTGCCTTAGCATCTTTCAAGCCGAGGCCGGTGATTTCACGAACAACTTTGATAACCTGAATCTTCTGAGCGCCTGCGCTTGCAAGAACTACGTCAAATTCAGTCTTTTCTTCAGCTGCCGCACCTGCTGCACCTGCTGCCGGAGCTGCTGCTACAGCTACCGGAGCTGCTGCGGATACGCCGAATTTTTCTTCAATTGCTTTTACAAGTTCGCTCAGTTCGAGAACGGACATTTCGCTGATAGCGTTAAGAATTTCTTCATGTGTCATTTGTGTTTCCTCCAATGGATTAATATACGCAATTATGCGCTTTCTTTTTGTTTACGCACTGCTTCGAGTGCATAGGCAAGATTCTGAATATTGCCGTTTAAAGCACGAGCCAGTCCGGTGATCGGAGCCAGCAATGTGGCAGCAACCATGCCAAGGAGCTGATCCTTGGACGGGAGATCCGCCAAAGCCTGTACAGATGCGGGATCAATGACTTTTCCGTCAAGAATACCCGCTTTTACTGCGATAGCTTCGCTCTTTGTTTCTTCTTTGAATTCTTTCAGTGCTGCTGCCGGTGCGACTGCATCATCGGATGTAGCCAGACCGCTCGGTCCATGAAGGAATTCTTCAAGACCTTCGATACCTAAGTCTTCTGCTGCGATACGGGTCAATGTGTTTTTGATTACACTGTACTGTACACCGTGTTTAAGAAATGTACGACGGAGTTTTATAGCTGTCGCAACATCGAGCTTGTCGTAGGAAACGAGGACTACCCCCTGAGAGGAAAGTCTTCCTTTCATATCATCAACAATCGCTATCTTTTCGGGACGAATTTTTACTTCATACTTTTCTTCGCTCATAATACACCTCCTCTGCCTATAAGTTTTTTGTAGAAATACCAAGTATTTCTTATATTTATCACATTAGCTAAAACGACCCCGCCATGGTATGCGAGGTCGTGTACTGTCTCCAGTACTCAGCCTCGGGAGGCGGGCTTTCGCCCATTACAGATACCGCCGGTCTTCAGCTAAGTGTAAATAGTTATTATTCAGCTTTCGGTGCTGCAAGTGTTGCCATATCCAAACGGATACCCGGTCCCATTGTGGAAGACAGTGTCAGAGTTTTCATATACTGTCCCTTCACGCTTGCCGGACGGGATCTGAGGATGGTGTTATAAATTGCAATGAGGTTTTCTTTCAGTTTTGCATCATCAAAAGATGCTTTACCGATGATAACCTGTACGTTGCCCGCTTTATCTGTGCGGTATTCCACCTTGCCGGCTTTGATTTCGCCGACCGCTTTGGTTACATCCGGTGTTACGGTGCCGACTTTCGGGTTAGGCATAAGGCCCTTCGGTCCGAGTACACGGCCGAGACGGCCTACTACAGCCATCATATCCGGTGTTGCAACCACTACATCAAAGTCGAACCAGCCCTGCATAATTTTATCGGCCAGTTCTTTTCCGCCTACATAATCGGCACCTGCCGCTTTTGCTTCGTCTTCTTTTTGGTCTTTGGCAAATACGAGGACTCTCTTAGATTTGCCTGTACCATGAGGAAGAACGATTGCGCCGCGGAGCTGCTGATCGGCGTATTTCGGATTTACGTTCAGATTAAATGCAAGTTCGATGGTTTCATCAAATTTTGCAGTTGCCGTTTCTTTAACAAGTTTAACAGCTTCGTCGAGATCATAGAGCTTATGACCGTCAACGATGGCTGCGGCTGCTTTTTGTTTCTTTGTCAGTTTTGCCATTGTTTCCTCCTTTGCGGTTATCGGGCTTCCGATACCGCTTGACAGTCATCAGTCTACTACATCGATGCCCATGGAACGGGCTGTGCCTTCTACGAGATGCATTGCCGCTTCAACGTCATTTGCGTTCAGATCGGGCATCTTCGTTTCAGCGATTTCCTTAACCTGCGCTTTGGTGACTTTGCCGACTTTTTTCTTGTTCGGTTCACCGGACGCTTTGTCAAGGCCTGCAGCTTTCTTCAAAAGAACGGCTGCCGGCGGAGTTTTACAAATAAATGTAAAACTTCTATCTTCAAAAACGGTAATTTCTACAGGAATAATCAGTCCTGCCTGTTTTGCAGTGCGGTCGTTGAAATCTTTGACAAAAGCCATGATATTCACGCCTGCCTGACCCAGTGCGGGACCTACCGGCGGTGCCGGAGTTGCCTTACCTGCCGGAACCTGCAGTTTTACTACCTTGGAAATTTTCTTTGCCATATTGTTACACCTCCTTTTCCTGTTATGGAATGTGGTTATCGGGCTGTAACAGACCCTCCCACTGTTTTGTGAGACAAGCCGAGTTCAAGACAGTCTCACAGAGTTTATTTAATGAAACGGTTCAAAGAAACCCGCTTCCAACTCTATCGTTGTTGCCGTACCGAAATTGCTTATATCTGCCTTGACTTTTCTCTTGTCTGCAGTCACTTCCAGTACCACCGCGATACGATCCGCAAAAGGACCTTCCGTGATTTTAATTTTATCGCCTGCACGGACATCCGTTTTTACGGCTACCTTCTTATTATCCCCTTCAATGATACGTTTTGCTTCTTCGTCGGAAAGGGGAATCGGTTTTGTAGTCGTTCCGACAAATCCGGTCACACCCGGCGTATTTCTTACCACATACCAGCTTCTGTCATTGACTTCCATGCGAATTAAAAGATAGCCCGGGAATACTTTTCTCGATACAGTCTTTTTTTCTCCGTCTTTGACTTCTTCTTCGTCGTGCATGGGGAGCAGGATTTCCAAAATGGTATCATCCATTCCCATAGAATGTACTTTGCGAGTCAGCGTATCTTTGACTTTATTTTCATAGCCGGAATATGTATGAATTACATACCAACGGATATCCTTGTCGGAACCTTCCTTCGGCGTACCTATTTCAGTCGGTGCACTGACTACGGCACTTTCTGCACTTTTTTTCTTATTTGCTTCTTTATCCGGCATACACTCTCTCCTTTCATCCCACGGTGTTAATCAATAATTTGGAGAGTTGCATGAATATGAAGTCTACAATAATGATCAAAAAAGAAACCAGAATCACAGATACGATGACGGCAATGGTATAACGAATCATCTCCTGTTTTGTCGGCCAGATGACCTTTTTCATTTCCACTTTTGTTTCACGGAAAAATTTGGTCCAAGCACTCTTATTCTCTTCTGCAATCTCTCTTTTAGTCGGTTGATTACGCTTAGCCATCCTCACACCCTCATTCTAAAACTAATTATTTGGTTTCTTTATGTAAGGTATGTTTATGACACCACGGACAGTATTTCATTGCTTCGATACGTTCCGCATTGTTTTTCTTGTTTTTGTTTGTACGATAATTGCGGCGCTTGCATTCCGGGCATGCAAGAGTAATTCCTTCACGCATTCTTTACACCTCACTCAATCTTATCAGGCTCACGGCCGTTGTAACATACTTACTCAGTATATCATAAGGCCCAATGACCGTCAATAAATACCACTTAAAAAAGCCGGGGCTTCCCAGCGCAATAATTATATCATTCTCTCTTTTGTATTGCAATATGAAAATTTATTTTCTTCCTTTTATTTTAAAATACATATAATAAACTGTCGCCGTATTGAAAAATTATGTATACTTTTCAAAATAAAAAGAGCTGCCGCAGATGAATTTTCTGTGACAGCTCTTTTGTTATCCTGAGTTCTCCCTTTCGGTTTTTCTCAGTTTATTATTTGGAAATCTT
>URAA01000007.1 GCA_900545785.1 uncultured Dialister sp.
CACCGACTTGGAGTGTTTTGTAATTTCCTTTGAATCCGTCGCTTCCGTCACGGGAGAGGCGTTTATAAATAAATCTTGCCCAGAGTCCTTCTTCTTCTCCTTCTCTCAGGTCGCCCAGTCTTTTCAGGAGTGTATCGTCATCTCTCCAGAGAGCAAAGGCAGCGCTGTAAGCAGAGCCGGGAACGAGACCGTTGTCATTGATGGTGTTGTCTTTATCTCCGTCAAGGGTGAGATACCAGTTGTCATATCCTGCATATTCCGTTTCTGTCTCGTCCGTTTCTTTTTTGACGAGAAGGTTTGTGTTGTATATTTTCTTTGTATTCGTTACTTCAACGGATTCATCTTCCGTGAAAGAGGAAGTTCCTGCCGCAACGGAAGCAAAGTACAGCTTATTGTCCGTCGTCATGGTGCCAACACTGCTGTCGGGAGCAAGGGATAATTTATAAGTTCCGCTTCCGCCGTCGGCAATGAGGAAATCGCTTCCGTCCCCGTCTCTGTAAGTAGCCACCGCATCATCCTGATAGGTGAGATCCATGAGGAAAGTACCGCTTCCTTCCAGAGAGGATACTTTCAGATGATGAGCATCTCCTGCAAGGGATACGATGCTGTCGTCGCTCATGGAGAGTGTTCCCGCTTCGCTGTCGGCGGTCACATTCCAAAGAGAAGCGTTTTCAAGGGAAATATTGGCTCCGCCTGCTCCGTCACCTGTAGAAGAACCGTTCCAGATGCTTCCGTTCTTCAAAGAAATATCTGCCGTCCCTGCGGTGGTCGTAAGATTTCCGTTCCAGAGAGAAGCATTATCAAATTCCAGAACCGTCGTGCCTGCGGTCGTCACATCTCCCGTGAGGGATGAATTTGTCCCCGTATAAGATGCGTTGAGCGTATTATTTGCTCTCGTCAAAATATTACCCGTATGGGCTGCATTGGCTCCCGTGAGACTCAGATTCACCGTATTTTCCGTAGCATAGACCCATACATCGCCATCCAATTTCCCGTTCTCTCCGGAAAGGTTCACCGTTACGGTGCTCTTCTTACCTGAGGCAACTATAGCACTTATCGTGCCGTCTTCATCTGTATGTCCCGTCATCACTGCATTTTTACCGGAAAGATCCACAGTAATGACTCCACTGGTTTCAGTCGCAGGATAAAAGGGATCTTTTCTACCCGTATACAGTCCGCTTGTCAGTGTACTGTCGTCGCCGGACATGGTGAGATGCACTTCGCCCCCTCGAGTAGCAAAGATATTTCCTTCCACCGATCCTTTCTTTCCTTCGATTGAAATATCGATAATCCCATTCGATTCAGCTTTCATCAAGCCGGGCTGTTTCCATTTTTGCTTGTCAAAAAAGGATTGACTCATGGAAAAATTATCCCCTGTGGATTTGATCGTTACATGACCTTCGTATTCCGCCTGTGTATCACCGCGGATAAAGGAATCATTGCCGGTGATATTAAATTCCGCCTGTCCTCCGCTTTGAGCGTAGATTACCTGTCTTGCAAAAGTACTGGTTCCCAGAGAATTCAAATAGGATCCGTCTTTCGTCATGTTAACCAATACTTTCGAATTGGTTCTGACATCAACCAGCCCCGATATCTGAACCAGCACGTTCTCTCTGTTATCTTTATTAATTACCACGTTTGTTCCGTAAGTACCGTCACCATTGGCCGTATGAATACTATTTACCGGGTACTCATTATCTTCATTGAGAGAATCAAAAATCTTTACCGTATCTCCATCGATGAAAACATCCCCTTCCTGCGCCCCTACTGTACCAACGATATCGATATCTTTTGCTTTCAGATCAACCGTAAACTTTGTATCTTTGCCTTTCCCTGAATGAATAGCTTTCGATTCGGAGGTAAGCTTGATCGTATCCGCTTCGATAGAAATACCTGTTCCTACCGGACCCCAGCCTTCTTCAGGATCAGGTGGAAATGAAGAATATATTGAATTTCCGATAGCTGCACGGGGATCCATCCCTGCTTCCGCGGTAATATCGACGATGCTTCCTTCTCCGCCCTTCACGGTGATACCGCCGCCGTTGTCCACCATGCCGTATCCGCCTTCTCTTGCAGTGATTTTCAGATTCTTAAATCCGCTGATATCCACCGTTCCGTTTCCCTGTGTGTAGACCGCATCATTATTGGCGGTGATATTGATATCTCCGCTGACATTGATCTTTGTCGCATCCCCGTCCCCGTCATCGATGATTCCTTTGTCTGTCCATTCATCTCCCTTGAAATCTGCACTGACGGTCAAGTTCTTTGCCGTTACTTCCGCATTTCGGATTGCCGAACCGTCGCCCCGAGAACCGTCTGTCCAGTTGATGACGAGGTTCCGATCTGCATGATCATAAGACTTCATATCTCCTGCAGCACCGCCGCGGTTCGAGCTGACCATTTGGTTTGTCAGGGTATCCGTATTGGTCGCTTCATCATACGTCGCTTGGGCGCTTACCCCCCCCAAAAAAATTCCGCCGATACTCAGTGCAAGCAGCATCAATTTTGCATTTCTTTTCATTCTTTCTCTCCTTTTCTTATGAAATATAAAAGATATATAAAAATGGCAGCTGAACAAAAAAACGGATGCATCACCTCCGCATGTTTATTGACTCTGTCGTTCCCGCAACGCAGGGAAAAACGCATCAGGGAACAGATATAACAAAAACGGATTCACCGCTTCGTACCGAGAGAAAAGAAATAAGGCTTCTTCCGCCTCATTCCATGAAAACAGGGGAGAACTTTCGATATCATCTCATGTATCTCCCGCAGAGCCTCTTTTCACAAAAAAGGCTTCTTTGTTATTATTGTCGGATATTATTCATAGTAAGTCAAGGAACTTTTTCCCCGAGTGTAACAATTTTACCTGATTTTTTCATATTTTTTCTTTTTGCCCCGATTGTCATATCATCAAAGCTTCCGATTCTTTTTCTCACGAAAGGATTTTCCATTTTTTCACCGCTTCATAAATTTTCTTTTCTCTGTTTTAAGAAATAAGGAAATAGAGGAGCAAATGATTTTAAAATCTTTCTTTTGTAAAAATGACACTCTTTCACAAAAATGGAAATGGTCGCCACAAAAAGGAAATGCAGGGATAAAAAAAGAGATTTCCTCAATTTTATTTCCTTCATCAAAACAAAAAGGACAGCCCGATTTCTCAAGGCTGCCGCTTTTGTATTTCACTTAAAATTTATATTCATAACCGAGCATAAAATTTCTTCCTTGGGTGATGTAGCCGTATTTGCTGTCGCTCGGTGCGGTGACCGTCGTGTAGTCGACTCGGTCAAGCAGGTTGTTTACATGGAAGAATACGCGATGCGCTTCCCCCGGTTCATAGGATATGTCCAAATCGGTGAACAGGGCGGGTTTCACTTTGGTCAGCCCGTTGTCGCCGTCATTGTAGCGGTATCCTAAGTAGTTGGCGGTCAATGCGCCTGTCCATTTATCTTTGTGATAGCGGATGGCGGAAGTCAGCTGGAAACGGTTGTCCGTATGGATCCAGTCTCCCACATTTCCCTGACTGTCCAGACTGCGTTCCGTCGGGTTGCTGTAAGCGATCCCCCATGAGGTGTCCAAGTAATCATTGTGATGAATGTCGGCGGAAATTTCGATGCCCGTGTTTTTGCTGTCCGTGTTGCTGTACTGTACGTCACCTGTGATGGGCGATCCGCTGAAGCTCTGTATGGAGTCTTTGATGTCATAGTGGAAGAGCGCTATACGCCAAGATACATTCCCTCTGTTCAGCTTGTATCCCGTTTCATAATGTGTGCCGTGTTCGGGCTGTAAGTCTACATTGGGAAGCATGGCGGATCCGCCGAAGATCTTCGAGAGTTCGGGAAGGCGGAAGGATTTCCCCGCTTTGGCGTAGAAACTGCTGTTATCGTTGATTTCACGGATATACTGAATTTCGGGAGTGAATTTGCTCTGGTTTGCCTGCACGGAATTGCTCTGCTTGCCGCTTACTGTTTCGGTGCTGATACCGCTCGCACGGCGGACGAAAGTTTCACGGCCATTGAAAATCAGCTGATCTTTTTCCGTCATGTTCCAATGATAGGATGCATAGATGGAGTAGATATCTCTGTTGTAACTGCCGAATTTCGCAGGCTGAGCAGGGATAGATCCCATTTTTTTCGTCCCTGCGCTTCTGACGTCCATGTCTTCTCGTTTGTAGGAAGCGCCGATGAGGAATGTATCGTCTCCTCTTGTATTGAATACCTGCTGGATGTTCAGGTTCGTATTATGTCCTTTACGCCAGCTGTATTGAATATTTTCCTTGATCGCTCCCGTTTTGGAAACAAAGGAAATCTGGTCATAATTTCTTTCCTGCGTACCGTAGGAAGCAAAAGCGGTCAGACCGTTTTTATCGTCGAAATCCAAAAGGAATGTATTGTTGTGATCTTCATATTTCTTCACTTGGTAGGGGCTTTTTGTGTACGACGAATCCATCTGGGAAATTGTGTTTTTCGTATTGACGTAGTTATGGCTGAATTTCCAGTTGTCATTGATTGCATAGTTCCAGTAAACGCCCCTGTCTTCGCCTTTATTGTAGTCATACCACCGCTCCGACGTTTTCCCCATGGCGGTCACTTTGGTCGTGCTTGTGATGGGAGAAATGCCGCCGCGGTGTTCATAATAGGCGGAAACATTGAGTTTTCCCGTTCCCACATTCACATTATATCTTTGCTTATCATAATTTCCTGCCGATACTTTTACGCTGTTTCCTATACGGCTTTTGGTGATGATATTGATGACGCCCCCGGTCGCTTCCGATCCGTAGAGAACGGAACCGCCGCCGCGGACGATTTCGATATGGTCGATCGCATCGGCACCGATGTCCTCCAGATTGTACTTGGCATCTTGGTTCATCGGCACGCCGTCCACCAGTACGAGGGTCCCCTTGTCCACACCGCGGATATTGATCTTGCTCGTCATGGAGCCCATGCTGATACCGTTCGGCAGCTGGGTGCTCGGAAAAAGGCCGAGAGAATTTCGAAGGACTTCAAAGGCGCTTCCTGCACCGCTCTGTTCGATTTCTTTTCGTTCAATGACTTCCACCGAAGCAGGTGTTTCCAAGTCGTAATTTTCCACCCTCTGGGCAGTGACGATCACCGGATTCAGTTCATACACATCGGCAGCAGATACGTTTTCCATGCCTCCGAATGCACCGAATGCCGTTGCGCATAAGATGACAGCTTTCAAAAATCTCCCTTTCATAAAAAATCCCTCCAAAAACCTTTCCAACAAAAAACACCTGTCATTCATAAAAAAGAGAAGAATCCCTTTCATCAGTCACGTTCTTACTCAGAGCCTCTTTTCTTCTTAATGTATAACAAGTGCATTTATAATTAATTATCATAATAATATCACATTAAAAGAATATCGTCAATATATTTTGTAATGAAATAATAATTATAAGAAGAGTTTTTATTAATTTTTCATTATGGAAAAGTCCCTTCGGACAGGAAAAAGTAATGAATTTATAGGAAAGCGGATCAAATTATTTTAAAATCCTTCTTTTGTAAAAATGAAGCTCTTTCATAAAAATTGAAATGCTCGCCGTAAAAAGGAAATGCAGGGATAAAAAAGATGATTTTCCTTTCCTCATAAAAAAACTGCATGACATCGAGCAGTCACGCAGGATTTTTCTATATTTTACCCTTCTCTTTGTTTACTGTCTGATCTTATTTTCCGTAAAATACCGGCAGGATTTTTTCTATTTCTTTTTCTACTTCCTGCAAAATAACGTTTTCATCGGCACTGGAACGGGCTGTCCCTTGGGCTCTCACGATATCATAGGAGTTAAATCCCATGATTTCCGTGAAAACTTCCTTCAAATAGTAGTTGGCAAAATCGAGGGGCGTGTAGCGGTCGTTATTGGTATACACCGAACCGCTTGCGATCAGGGCAAGCACTTTGTAGTCATCGGTCATCAGGCCGACAGACCCTTCTTTTGTGTACTTGAACACTTCTCTTGCGATCAGAATATTGTCCATATAGTCTTTTAATCTTGAGGGAATGTTAAAATTGTGGACAGGGAGGGCGATCACAATCCTGTGGTGATCTTTGAATTGTTCAAGAAGTCGTCCGGATATTTCTGCCGTTTCTTTTTCGCTTTCCGTCAGACTTTCCCCTGCCATTTGTTTTCCCCAGACGGTCAAAAGTCCGCCGTATTCGATCCGCGGAATGTCCTCTTCGTAAATATTCAGTACCGTTACTTCTCCGTCAGGGCAATATTCCTTACATTTCTTTTGGAACATTTCTTTCAGTTTCATAGAATAATGGTCGGGATTTTTGAAATCCGGATGAGCGTTGATGATGAGTGTTTTCATGGTGGTCTCCTTAACCTTCAATTTGAATGACCTATCCGGAATTTCCGGACAGTTGGATTTTTATGGTGTTAAAAGGGAATAAAATATTATATAAAACGCTGCCTGCCACTATAAGAATCTTTTCTCGTTATCACGGGCGCTTCATTTTAATGTCTTTGCTCATAAAATCAAAAGCAATTTCTTCTATGTCTTCTGCATCTAACGAATCAAGCACAGAGACCGCACCGTAACGGTTCAAATAAGACTCGCAGCACCGTCTGAAAACGGGTGTACTTGCATTTCCCGTTTCTTCCTGAATCCGTTTCAACGCCGACAGCAGTCCTTTAACAATCGTTTTATTCATGCTCATAGCTTGATCAAACAAGTCTTTTTGAATTTGCTGTGCAGAAAGCAATATTTTCGTCAAATGATAAGGATCCCCTCCGTTCCTCTTCTTCTCTTCATCATAAGTCAAATAACCTGACCACCAAAGACGGGAAACAGCATTGTAATAACAAAGAGACGCCCGCCCTTCTGTAGCAAAGAACCTTTGATCTATACTGACTGTCCCGTCATCTTTTTTCCACCGTTTCAACACATAATCTTTGTATTCGATATGACAGAGCGCTGACCACAGCAGCGGATCAGATGCTTGAAGGGGAGTGATCTTATCTTTATATGCATCGTAAAGCATTCGTATATTAATCAGATCGTCCCGGTTTTTTGATTCCGCATCATCACCGGAATAGTCTAAACCTATCTTCGGCACAACAATGGAAGACTCTTTACAATATTCATCTATTTCAGCATCAATAAAATATTTTTCCACCCACGATTCTTCACTGTAATAATTTTCCCTGTTATTCGATAAATCTTTTTTGAGAAGTTTATAAGCCTCCTTGGTAAAATAAATCAGATTCATAAAGTCGGATCCTCCTCTCTGATGGTAGACCATTCGATCAGTTTTTCCATAAGATTATTAATTGCATCGCCGGTGACGTTTCCAAGCAACATGTTCGCTATCTCATAATCGGATTTTGAATTCTCCGACAGATCAATAATGTCGTGCTTTATCAGTGCATCATATATTGAATCGGCCCATATCGTGCCCTTGAAATGAGTCAATGGTTCTTCATCCTCTCCAACCATAGTTTCCTCGGCACGCAATTTCCCGAGAGCTTCAACAATGGCAGGTAAAATAAGGGATGCATGGATAAACCTCTCAACACCTTGTTTCAGATGTCTTTTACTTATCATTCTTGCATAGTTTTTATACTCTGTATCAGGCAAAGTTATAACGATATACTCTCCACCATCTACCGATGTTTCCGGGAAAAATACACTCATCTTTGAAGCGTTTCGATCCCCTCGAACCTGTACTATACCGGCCATGTTTTTCTCGAGCTGTGTATTTAATTTGATTTTCAGCCCCGGTTCTTCTGCGAGTATACCGCCCTTTGGAATTTTAAATCCGAAACTCCCGAAATAATCTTTATTAAATTCATCAAGCCTGAAATCCTCCAAATCTCGAGTCGCGACAATCAGTGCTTGCAGATCGACAGCATCTCTTATTTTCTTTTTGGCTATTCTGATCCTTGTAACTCCCGACAGGTCCAATTTATATATTTCTCTTAAAGACGTCCGATAACAGGTTACTCTCAAAATTACTTTTGCATCACCGGCTTTAATTTTTTGAACAAGTCCTTTACAGTGGAGCTCACATTTCAATTCAAGAACGATTTCAGAGCTGCTATCGGTATGAGACGGAATTTCTATCTTAAAGCTGCTATCCGGATAATCATTTGTATATTCATTCAGCACCGGATGGGGATATTCAACGGCTCTGGTTTTCATTCGACGTCACCTCCATTGTAAAAACCGGTATCAACCCCATGAGTTCGCTATTCTCAAATTCGATATGAAGATTATTTCTGCCTGCTTTAATCGGGAGCGGACCCATCTTTTCACCATGAACATCCATTAGAGGCCGCCCCTCCAGTTTCACATTTTTTATATTGACAGCATCCTGTTTGTCATCATCTCGTCCGGCATAAAATTGAATATATACTTTATCATAGTCCTTCGGCGAATTGATAAACAAGCGATACTTATTTCCCGCCAGATAGAATATCCGATGATCGGCCAAATTCAATGAAGAAATTTTGACCTTTCCTGCTCCCGGAGCCACACCTTTTTCACCGCCTGCTTTCGGTATAACAACAGGGATTACATTTTTTTGTCTCTTCTTACGCTTTTTCTTGCCCGCCTTAATTCCCGATTTTTGCGTCACCGATCCTTCGCTTGACGATGCACTCTCATACTGATTGTTGTAAAAAACTCTTCCCGTATTAGAAACTATCTCACTAACCTTCACATCCATCAACAGTTCGTCAGACCCTTCCCCCAACATCCCTTCAGAACCATCAGGAAGATAATTTCCTATTCCTGCATCCATTTGATCCGTTATATCTGCCCGATCAAATTCATCCAAAACATTCTGAATCGCCTTAGAAATATTCCTGATATACTTAGCTGCAAGATTATGTAGTTTGCGATTATCTGTTATATTTTTTGCTTTCCATTCCGTATGCTGCGGCGGTTCTGCCTCACGAAGTGTCTTACTCAGTTCCATTTCTCCCACATCATTTACGATAATAACCAAAGAATAGTGAGGAAGTGATTCCTGTGTGGTATTTATCAACATTCCGTTTGAACGAAATCTTGATAATGCCAAAGTATAACTATCATCATAACGTACATAAATACTGAGATCCCCCTCTTCAGCAATGGTTACAATTATCGGTTCCGTCTTCGTTACGGTTTCATAAATTTGTCGGGTACTCTTCAACATCGCTTCATCTTTGAACTCTTTATACAGCAATTCCTCTAAGGTCTGCTTCGACACTATGTAGTGCACTGAAGGCGATTCAACCTCTACTTCAAGTTTTCCGTCCTTTATGGCAAGAATAAAATTTCTTAAAACCGCAACGGCAATATCTCTTTCCCATGTTTCAAATTCTTCCGTCTTAAAGCCGAATATAGCAACGTCTGTTCCCGTTTCAGTTCTTTTGAATTCATCAATCTCGGCAAGGCTGCATTTGTCTTCCGGATATATGGGTCGTCCCGTATATTCATCTTCCAGATACAGATATTTCCCGGTCGAATCTGCCGGGCGAATTTTACCATTATATTCTCTCTGCGTTCTTACAAGATGAGTCACTCCTTGGAATGCACGCCCTTCCTCTTTCACCAATGTATTATAAAAGACCATGTTCAACCCGGAATAGGCAAAGGGAGCATTTTTCCCTATGCCGAATGACCCTGCACTGTTTTTATTTTGTTTAATGGAAATACCTTCCGTATTAACGAGCAAATTCCAATATGTTTCACCGGAAGCGGCGTTTATTCCTTTAAGACCTGTAGTATTATAATCACTCATCATAAGTACCGGAATTTTTTCCATCTTCAGATGCTTTGACACATTATCTAAAAAATTGATTATTTTCTCTGTTTTCATCGGACTGTTATTCCAATATTCATAAGCATTCCCGACAGCCTCTCCGAATTCTTTAAATACATCAAAATCATCTTTCTTAAGATTAAATTGCTTAAACTTGACTTTTACCGGTTCCTCTTCAGGAATATCGGCATCCCGTGCATCCAAAGAATTCTGGCACACTTCACGAGCAAGACCATCCATAATCCCTGTCCCTTTAAACATTGTGATAGCAGCATCATTGCTTCCTTTCACGCTGCCGGTTCCCAGTAACGGAAAATCCCAACATACTTTACCCATTCCGCTCCCTCCTTATTTCAATGTGAAACGTTCATCTTTTACATCCAGTCCGAGAAAACGATTTTTTGTGTTCTTCAGTTCCTTTTCCAATGTAGAAAAAATTTTCCTTATATCCTCGTCGGTGTACTCATAATTTGTTCTGCTTGAACAATTTCCCAAAAGTCGCATCATCTCCAGAATCTTGTTTGTCCGTGCTTCTGCAAGTCTTACAAAACGTTCTCTTTTTGTTTCTCCCATGATCTTTTCCTTTCCGCTGTCCTTTTCCGGTCCAGCACTTATTATAAAAATATTTTTATATATTTTCAATATATATTTTTATATATTATATCATATATTTAAAATATATTCACGAAATATAATTAAATTTGTAAAATAAAAACAGCGGTATTTTTTTACCACTGTTCTTGTTATATTTTCAAATTATTTTTGAATATTATCTTCAAGTATTTTAAAACACTTCACCATAAACTCCGCCATTGTCCGAATTACCGGAATTGTCACGGAATTTCCGAATTGCTTATATTGCTGTGCTTCACTCATGCCTTCAGGAAAAGAAAAGGAATCTTTACCGTTTTCAATGAAAGCATATCCGATGAAGCCTTGCAATTTCCCCCATTCCCTCGGTGTCATAAAACGTACACAGTCGTCATTTAACGGTGTTCTTTTGGACGGATAAATCATTCCGGGGATTTTATCTTGAGGATCGTATACGAGATTTCTCTCTTTCCCGGAACCGCCGGTAGCCATGATTGTACTTGCCACAGGAGTGTCTATAGACGGATCATTAACCACCTTATATCCGAAACCGTTCCCGTTTTTGTGATTTCTTTCCCGATGTCTTTTCAAAGTGTCAAAATAACCGGACGACAGATAATATTTCGGATCTGCGCCGAATTCCAGCAGTTCCTGCAAGTCTTTATATATAGTTTCTTGATTTTCTGTAGGAAGAGACTCGGGAAGAGAAGTAAGAGCATCGCCGAAATGATCACGACTGAATGCCATGATATATGTTCTGGGACGATTTTGCGGTATTCCGAATTTTTTTGAATTTCTCACAAAATCTCGTCCGTCATAATCCGGCGTTCCGTCTGTCCCCTGCCGGACTCCTATGACCTTATAATGTAAGTCTGTCTCAAGAATATTAATGATCGTTCGGAAGGTTTTTCCCTTATCATGTCTTATCAAATTATCAACATTTTCGAGAAATACCGCTTTCGGGGATGTACGCCTGATTATATCGGCGATCTCTGAAAATATATTCCCTCTTCCTTTATCTTCAAACCCGAGTTTAAAGCCTTGCATACTGAAACTTTGACAGGGAAATCCGGCGAGCAACACATCATATTCCGTTTTTTCAACCAGTTTTTTAAATTCTTCCGATGTCAAATCATTCTCAGGATCATCACCGTACAAATGCATATATGTTTGACAGGCATATTTATCTGTTTCCGATGACAGAACATTTTCAAACTCACCGGTCATTTCAAATCCTCTTCGGATACCGCCTATCCCTGCGCAGAGATCTATTGTTTTGTAAGGCATTCTTTTCTCTCCTTCACATATTTTTCTACGGTATCTGCGCACTTAAATAAATTTTTCTTTATATCTTTGCCCCAAAACCGCAATACGGTCCAACCGCCGGATGAAAGAATTTCATTGACTTCCTTATCACGGGATATATTTCTTTCAATCTTACGAATCCAAAAATCACGATTGCTCTTTATATCATATTTCCGATGTTCCCAATCAAAACCGTGCCAAAATTCCGAATCGCAAAAAACGGCAATCTTCAGTCCTTTAAATGCTATATCGGGACAACCGGAAATGCTCTTAACATTTTTTCTGTAATGAAGCCCTCTTCGCCACAATTCTTTTCGTAATAAAAGTTCGATCTCCGAATCTTTATTGCGAACATGCTGCATATTTTTATGGCGTTGTTCCGGCGTCAATCTGTCCGCCATAAAAACACCTCCACATCTGTCTGATTATTTTCTTGAAATCTCTTCTGTAATCTGTATCACTGCCACAATTGTCACCGGAATTCAGAAGAAATGTTCTTCCCCAAAACCGGGGGTTCTTTTATTTTGACGTTCTTATTCACTGAAAATATTATCTCATTCTGA
This sequence comes from uncultured Dialister sp., assembly GCA_900545785.1. Lineage (GTDB taxonomy): Bacteria > Bacillota > Negativicutes > Veillonellales > Dialisteraceae > Dialister. The sequence continues at coordinate 12,228 of URAA01000007.1, forward strand.
GATATGTGATTTTGCACTACGCAATTAATTTTACTCTTTTTTCGGCTTTTCGCCAATCCTTTGTCGTTTAAGTATATGAACATTATTTTATTACATATATAACAATCAAGCCATGTGAAAAAAGATTTCATAAGAGCCGCCGTTTATCTTTAAAGCATGTTCTCATGAAATCTTTTAATTTCAATTCTTTTATTCCGCCTTCTCTATCAGCGCCACTGTTTCTATATGCATCGTTTGCGGGAACATGTCGACCGGTTGTACTTTTTTTATTTCGTATCCTTTGGTTTTCAATATTCTCGCATCCCTTGCGAAGGTGGCGGGGTTGCAGGAGATGTAGACTATTTTTTTCGGGTCCATTCCTGCCGCTGCGTTCAGTACTTCTTCGCTGCAGCCTGCTCTTACCGGATCGACCACTATGATGTCCGGGCGGAGGCCTTTTTTGTACAGCTCGGGCATGAGTTTTCCTGCGTCGGCGGCGTGAAATTCCGTGTTTTCTATTCCGTTCAGTTTTGCATTTTTCTTTGCATCTTCTATGGCGGATTTTACGATTTCTATGCCGATCACTTTTCCTGCTTTTTTGGCAAGGCAGAGGGAAATCGTGCCTGTACCGCAGTATGCGTCGATGACCGTTTCTCCGCCGGAAAGACCGGCGTATTCCAGTGCCGTTTCATAGAGTATTTCTGCCTGTTCTTTATTGACTTGGAAGAAGGAGTAGGGGGATACTTCGAAGCGAAGTCCGCAGAGGGAGGCGGTGAGTGTTTTTTCTCCCCATAAATGACGCATCTTTTTCCCTAAGATGACATTTCCCGGAAGAGGCTGCACGTTGTGATAGAAGGAAATGACTTCGGGCATTTCTTTTTTTACGGCTTCTATCCATTCTTTTTCTTTCGGCAGTTCTGCTCCTGCGGTGACGATGAGGGCCATCATTTTCCCTCCGTCGCCGACGCGGCCCATGATGTGGCGGAGGCTTCCCTTTTTCTGCTTTTCATCATAGAGGGAAATATTGTGTTTTTTGATAAATCTTTCTGCAAATCGGAGAAGTTTGTTGTTTTCTTCCTGCTGAATGAGGCAGTTTTGAATGGGAACGATGTCATGGCTTCCCTGTCTGTAGTATCCCAGCGCAGGCATGCCTTTGACGATGCCGCAGGGAAGAATCATTTTGTTTCTGTAGTGAAAAGGAGCGCCGCCGGAGCTTATTTTTCTTACGGTCTCTCCCGATTGTTCTCCGATCCGTTCTACCACATTTTTTACACGGCGGTATTTGATTTCTTTCTGTCCTTCTTCGGTCAGGTGGGAAATCTGGCAGCCGCCGCAGTCTTTGTAGACGGGGCAGGCCGGTTCTGTCCTGTAGGGGGATTTCTTTTTGATGGAAATAAGCTGTCCCACCGCATAGGATTTTTTCAAGAGCTTGATTTTTACTTCCGCCGTTTCGTCGGGAAGGGCGCCTGCTACGAATATGGCAAGGTTTCCCGCTCTGCCGATCCCTTCTCCGTGGATACCCAGATCGGTGATGTCCACGGTGTATATGTCATTGATATGTACATTTGTTTCTGTCTTGTCCATCGGTTTTCTCCATTTTTATTTCTACGTTTAATTATACATGAAAAAAGAGACGGGGTGAACGATTTCTCTTTCACTCCGCCTCTTGTAAGGGTTCAGAATCCTACGGTAGGAAGCCATTTTTTGATATCTGCTCTGATGGAATCCGGGTTATCCTGCGCCCGTTTTCCTTCAATGCCGATCCCTTGCAGCACTTTTGCTCCTTTGGCATGGCTTGGGATTTGATCTTCTTTTCCCGTCATGTAGTCGCCTCCGGCCGTCGTAAAGGGGATGATGGTTTTTCCTTCAAAGTCGTAGCTTTCCAGGAATGTGTAGACCGCCATGGGGAGATCACTCCACCAGACGGGATAGCCGAGGAAAATCACATCGTAATCTTTCATATTTTCCACTCTTCCCTGAATGGCGGGACGGGCCTGTTCGTCTTTTTCTTTTTGCGCCGCTTCCGTCGCTTCTTTGTATGTTTCGGGATAGGGAACGACAGGCTTGATTTCAAACATGTCGGCTTTTACGTTTTCGCCGATGATATCTGCCACGATATGGGTATTTCCTTTGGAAATATATCCCACATTGTAGTTTTCACCTGTTCTGGAAAAGTAGGCAATCAGTACTTTTTTATCTTTCAAAGAGGGGACGCTTTCTGCTTTCGCCTGCGTGCTCCCTGAGGAAGTCCCTGCGGCCGATCCGCAAGCGGTCAGTGCCACTGCGGCAAAAAGCGCCACTATGGCGGCAATGATTTTTTTCATGATATTCTCCTTTTTATTTCAACAACAGTTCTGATTAAAATCATAGATCTTTTTATAATCCATGTCTAATACTTATTTTATTCAGTTTTCCATGCTTGTAAGGAATGGTTTCAGGAAATTTCGGTTCAATAAAACCGCCCTCTTACTGTCGGATTTTGGTCCGGTTTTCGGGGGCGGTTCATTTTGGTGCAAAGTTTTCCTCTTTATTCTATTTACTTTTCTCTTTATTTTTACTTCTTATTCTTTTACGCTCACTCTGAGGGAGGGATCGCCTTTTTCTTTTTTCAGCGGTTCTGCCGCTATTCCGCCGAAGGGCATTTGCGCTATCAGTTTATAGCTTTCCGGGATATCCAGCCATTTTTTTACTTTTTCATCGATCATCGGATTGTAGTGCTGGAGGCTTGCTCCCATGCCGAGTTCGCACAGCGCCGTCCAGACACTGATCTGGAGCATTCCGTTTGCCTGGTTTGCCCAGACGGGGAAGTTCTCTGCATAGGCAGGGTAGGTTTCCTGCATTTTTCTGATCGTTTCTTCATCGTAGAAATAGAGGATCGTTCCTGCTCCTGCTTTGAAGCCGTCGATTTTTTCCCGCGGCACTTTTCCTTCAAAGGAATCATAAACGAGATCCCACAATTTATCCTGCTTTTCTCCCGTGACGATGACTGCCCGGGCGCTTTTCATATTGAATGCATCGGGGACGAGTTCTGCCAGTTCCATGACGGTTTCTTTTATTTCTTCCGTTGTCACAGGAATGTCTTTGTTGATATGGTAGTAGGTTCTTCTTTTGGATAATGCTTCTGCAACTTTTGTCATTTATTTCTTCCTCCTTTTTATTAAATCGAATTTTATCGTTATATTTATTATACGCTTTTCTTTTCCCTCTGCAAGAAGAGAGCAAAAATTTTACAATTATATGAAATTATGCTGTTCATCGGATTCTTCGATTTTTCTCTGTATTTTGTCAACTTTCTTTATCTTGAAAAAAGTGTATAATAAGGATAGGCAAGTATGTCGACAGATTTGTTCCGGCTTTCCTGCGGGGCACGAGAGTTTTCCTTACCTGTTGCAGGGCGTATCCTGTCTCCCGTAAAGGAAGATTTGCTTCCCCGATGAGATTTTCTCCGTAACCATTCGACTGTCCGATTTTTATTTTTTCTTAATGCTTCGGTATTTGGAAGGAAATGAAAATCACCGGAAACCGTTTCGCTCCTCTATTGTTTCCGGATTCAAAATCCTCAGAGGAAAGGAATCATGATTTTGATTTCTTGTTTCAGTCAGAATCTTTTCTTCGGAATTCTTTCTTTTTCTCTATTCTCTGCATTCGGATTTTGAACAAATATAACGCCGGCCTGATCGGATCCACTGCCTGCCTTGCCGTTAATGTACCGGTATTTGAGGGACTTTTGTCTCATACATTCTTCACTGCACGGTGAAGTCACTCTGCACTCCAAAACATAGAACCCCTGCGGACTGCCATTCTGCGGGGGTTCTTACATTATCACTGTTTTTTGTTATAAATACGGGGATTTCAAGAAATATTTCCATGATAAAAGGATGCCTTGCGGTTCGAGCATCCTTTTTTGATCTTTATTTATCTGATGAAGAGCTTGAAGATTTGCCTGAAATTTTATCCAGTATTTTGTTTCCTGCCGCTTGGATTTTTTCTTTCAGTTCCTTTTTCTTCTTTTCTTCTTCTTCTTTCTTTTTCTTTTCCTCTTCTTCTTTGTCTTGTTTTGCTTTTTCCAGACGGGCTTTTGCTATTTCGCTTCTCACCGATGAGGGAATGGCAAAGGATTTGTACGGGTATTCACGGTCCGCCTGATTCATGTAGTCTCTCCAGATGGCGGCAGGGATTGTTCCTCCCGTATATCCCGCATTGGTGGAAGTGTCGTCGCCGATCCAGACGGCGGTGGACAGGTTTGGCGTGTATCCGACGAACCATGCATCATGTTCTTCGTCGGTGGTTCCCGTCTTGCCTGCCGCTTCTCTTCCGATATATGCGTTTCCGCCGGTACCGCGGTTGACCGCTTCTTCAAGGACGCTCGTCAGTTTCCATGCCGCCCCTTCATTGACGACCTGTCTGCTTTCCGTTGTTGCCGTATTATCTTCCAGTACATTTCCGTTCCGGTCGATGACTTTCAGGATCACCATCGGTTCCACAAGCCGTCCGCCGTCGGCAAAGACGCTGTAAGCTTTTGCCATATCCCAGACGGATACACCGTTTGTAAGGCCTCCCAGTGCCGTTGCCAAGTTGACGTCATTGTAGTTTCCGTCGGTGACAAGGCTGGTAATGCCGCAGTCTTTGGCAGTCTGTATGATTTTGCTGATGCCCACATCATCGGCAAGATAGACCGTGGGGATATTCATGGAATGAACCAGTGCTTCCGTGACGGTCGTTTTTCCGCCGGAATCGCCGCCGTAGTTTTTCGGTGCCCAGCCGCCGCCGAAATCTTTTGATTCATTGCTTAAAGTATCAAAAAGATTGACTTTGTTTTCAAAAGCGGTGAGGTAGACGAAAGGTTTGAATGCTGACCCGGGCTGGCGTGTCATCTGGACGGCACGGTTGAAATGGTCCTGTCCTCTGCCGCCGACCATGGCTTTTACATATCCCGTTCCCACTTCGATGGAAACAAGGGCGCCCTGAGGCTGGGTCAGTCCGTTCGCATCGGTATACGCATCGGGAAGATTATTTTTTAAAGCTTCTTCCGCCTCTTTCTGCATATCCAGATCAAGGGTGGTGTAGACTTGGAGTCCTTCTTTATAAATGGCATCGGAATCGTATTTTTCGCTGATACGGCGGATGACTTCATTGACGAAATAGGACGCCGTGCTGCCTGTTCCTTTTGATTCCTGAGGCTGAGCGAGGCCCAGATCGGCTTTCTTCGCAGCTTCCGCTTCCGCTTCCGTTATATATCCGTATTTTGCCATCTGATCGAGAACGATGCCCTGCCGGTATTTTGCCGCTTCCACGCTCCGAAAAGGAGAATAATAATTCGGGCTGTTCGGAAGTCCCGCAAGAAGTGCCGCCTGAGGAAGGGTCAGTTCGTTCACATTTTTACCGAAATAGACCCGTGATGCCGTTTCTATTCCGTAGCAGCCCTGCCCGAAATAAATCTGGTTCATATACATTTCGAGGATCTGCTGTTTTGTGTACTGCTTTTCTATTTTCAGAGCAAGAACGACTTCGAGAAGTTTTCTCTTCAATGTCTGTTCCTGCGTGAGAAATGCATTTCTTGCGAGCTGCTGGGTGATGGTGCTTCCCCCCTGCGCAGTGGCGTTTCCGCTCGTAATATTTCTGAAAACGGCACGGAGAATCCCCCTCGGATCGATGCCGTGATGTTCATAGAAACGGACGTCTTCGGCGGCGATGAATGCATTTTGCAAATTCACCGGCACCTCGTCAAGGGATACGGGGATGCGGTTTTCTTCCGCATGGACGGTGGTGATGAGCCTTCCTTTTGCATCATAAATACTGGATGATGCGGCAGGGGCGATGTTGGAGGAAATATCGGGAAGTCCGCTCGATACGGAGACAAAAAATCCCGCTGCGGCTCCTGCTGCGGCGATACACATAACAATAAAAAGGGAGAAGAAAATCTTTCTCCACGTCGATGTTTCTTTCGCATGACTGCGGCGAATTTCAGAATTCTTCATAAAATCCGGTCCTGTAGCTCCTTCTATATCAAAAATAATGCAAGTAACCTGCCAAGTTATATGTAAAATGCAACGCCTTTTAAGTCACGGGGCAAGTTACATATAATCTGTTTTATTATAGCACAACTCCCGAAAAGAAATTTTCAAAATGACAGGGGATTTCATTTTTTATTGATAAATTTAAATATTTCAATTTTTATTTTCTCCTTCTTCCGATTTTTACTTTTTCTTCTCTTTTTCAAAAGTTTGTTTCTTATCCCCCTTATAAAAAAAACCTTTAGCTCCGCGGAAATTGTGAAACTTCCCGTGAAACATAAGCTCTTCTGCCCTTCAAGACACTGCCTGCCGATGTTCGGGCAGCAGATGGAAAAATTCATCATTTCTTTTGTCCGACCGGATCGGTGATTTTTTCTTGTTTTTTTAATGAAACAGATATTGTAAATATTTTCAAACTGTTGTAATATGTATTCCGACACAAGATATGGTATCTGTCCATATATATATTCTACATTTGGTACTTTTTTCATTTAAAGCGTATACTATTTCATCAGTCATAAAAACAGGAGACAGGGAGATCATGAATCAGGAACTTAGGGAGGACTTGGATTTTCACTTCAATGTGATCAAAAGAAACGGGCAGGAAGTCAGTTTTGACATCACCAAAATCATCAATGCTATCGGAAAAGCAAATAATGAAGTCGAGGGCATTCATCAGCTGAATCCTTTCCAGATCCGTGCCATTGCGGACAATATTGCAAAAAAGATAGCCGATTATTCTCATGCCGCCAATGTGGAAGACATCCAGGATATGGTGGAAACGGGGATCATGGAAATGCGAGGCTATGAAGTGGCGCAAAAATACGTCCGCTACCGTTACAAGAGGGAAATTTCCCGTAAGAGCAACACCACCGATGACGGTATTCTTTCTCTCATTGAATTGAACAATGAAGAAGTAAAGCAGGAAAATTCCAACAAAAATCCGGTCATCAATTCCACCCAGCGCGACTATATGGCAGGGGAAGTGTCGAAGGATCTGACGAAGCGCCTTCTTCTTCCCGAAGAAATCGTAAAAGCTCATGATGCGGGGATCATTCATTTCCACGATGCCGATTATTTTGCCCAGAAGGAACATAACTGCGATTTAATCAATTTGGAAGACATGCTCCAGAACGGCACGGTGATCAGCCAGACCATGATTGAGAAGCCGCATTCCTTCTTCACCGCCTGCAATGTGACCACCCAGATCGTGGCACAGGTCGCTTCCAACCAGTACGGCGGACAGTCTTTCACTCTTTCCCATCTGGCTCCTTTCGTCGATATCAGCCGTCAGCGGATCAGAAAAGATGTGGTGGAAGAAAGAAAACTCACCGGCGAAACCATGGACGATGACATCATCGACAAAATCGTGGAAAACCGTCTCCACAGCGAAATCAAGAGCGGTATCCAGACGATCCAGTACCAGCTCATCACTCTCATGACCTGTAACGGACAGGCGCCTTTCGTCACCATGTTCATGTATCTTGACGAAGTGCCCGAAGGAAGAACCAGAGCCGATCTGGCAATGATCATCAAAGAAGTTCTTCTCCAGAGAATGCAGGGCGTTAAAAATGAAAAGGGCGTATGGATCACACCGGCTTTCCCGAAACTGATTTATGTCCTCGATGAAGACAATATTCATGACGGCTCTCCCTATTATGAACTGACGAAACTGGCTGCCAAATGCACCGCAAAAAGACTGGTTCCCGACTATATTTCCGCGAAAGTTATGAAACAGTACAAAAACGGCGACGTTTATCCCTGCATGGGCTGCCGCAGCTTCCTCACCCCCGACACGGAAGGACTTTCCGACGACGGTTCTCATAAATATTACGGCCGTTTCAACCAAGGGGTGGTCACCATCAATCTGGTGGACGTTGCCTGCTCTTCCGAAGGGGATATGGACAAATTCTGGGAAATCCTGGAAGACCGTCTTGAACTTTGCCACAGAGCTCTCCGCTGCCGTCATGAAAGACTGCTCGGCACCGTTTCCGATGTAGCTCCCATTCTTTGGCAGTACGGCGCTCTCGCAAGGCTGAAAAAAGGCGAAACCATCGACAAACTTCTTTTCAACAATTACAGCACCATTTCCCTCGGCTATGCAGGCCTCTATGAAATGTGCGTCAGAATGCTCGGCCTCTCCCATACCACGGAAGAAGGCAGAGAATTCTCCCTCAAAGTCATGCAGAAACTGAATGACAAATGTGCCGAATGGAAAGAAGCGGAACATATCAGCTACTCCGTCTACGGCACACCGATGGAATCGACGACTTATAAATTTGCAAAAGCACTCAAGAAACGGTTCGGCACCATTCCGGGCGTCACCGACAAAAATTACATCACCAACAGCTACCATGTCCATGTGGCAGAAAAAATCGATGCTTTCCATAAGCTGAAATTTGAATCGGATTTCCAAAAACTCTCTCCCGGCGGCGCTATTTCTTACATCGAAGTGCCGAATATGCAGAACAATATTCCCGCAGTTCTCACGGTCATGAAATATATTTATGACAATATCATGTACGCCGAACTCAACACAAAGAGCGATTTCTGTATGGAATGCGGCTATGACGGAGAAATCAAAATCAAGGAAGACGACAGCGGAAAACTGATCTGGGAATGCCCGAACTGCGGCAACAGGGATCAGCATAAAATGTCCGTCGCAAGAAGAACCTGCGGCTATATCGGCACACAGTTCTGGAACCAGGGACGCACACAGGAAATCAAGGACAGAGTTCTCCATTTATAAAAATTTGACCTCATCATTGACATCAGGCGGCTCTATGACGGGCCGCCCTTTTTATCCGAGGAAGGAGCATTATGAATTACGGCGGAATCAAAGAATATGACATAGCAAACGGGCCGGGCATCCGCCTTTCCCTCTTTGTATCAGGCTGCACCCATCATTGCAAAGGCTGTTTCAATCCGGAAACTTGGGATTTCAATTACGGAAAACCTTTCACCGATGAAACGGAAGATTATATCATCAAACAGCTGGGCTACGATTTTTATCAGGGGATGACTCTCCTCGGCGGCGAACCGATGGAACCGCCGAACCAAAGACGGCTCCTCCCTTTGGTGAAACGGTTTAAAGAAACTTATCCGGAAAAAGATCTCTGGTGCTTTTCGGGCTATCTTTTCGACAGCGAAATTCTCGGAAAATTTGCCAAAGAAATGGAAGAAACAAAGGAACTTTTAAAATACATCGATGTCCTCGTAGACGGGGAATTTATGATCGATAAAAAAGATATCACCCTCCTTTTCAAAGGTTCTTCCAACCAGAGAACCATTGACGTACAGAAATCGCTGCAGTCGGGATCCATCGTTTTATGGAATCCGGAAAATGCAGTCATGGCTCACGCAGGAAATATATAAACAGCCTCTCCTTCGGGAGAGGTTTTTATTTTGCCTTCTTCTCTTCCCGTCAGGTTCAGGACAGAAAAGAAGCAGTCCGATCATAAAACAGAAAAAATAAAAACGCCCCTTTGCAGAAGCGTTTTCGTTCTCATCCCCTTTTACGGAGCTTTTATTCTTTTATTATTTCTTTCAGAGCGTTCATAAAGTCATCTAACGGACGGTATCCGGAGAGGCGGTCGATTTCTTTTCCGTCTTTAAAGATGACAAAAGTCGGAATGGACATGATGTCAAAACGGCCTGCCAGTTCCTGCTGTTCGTCCACATCTATTTTGCAGAAGCTGATCTTGTCTCCGATCCGTTCTTCCGCTCCCTTCAGTACAGGCGCCATCATGCGGCACGGCGGACACCAGGTTGCCCAGAAATCAATGAGGGCATAGCCGCTGTGGTTTGTTATTTCTTTATCAAAATCTTCTATGGAATGAATTTCTTTGATCATCGGTATCTCTCCTTTACATCAATTTTTCTAAATCTAAACTTTTCGATATCAATATTATACTATAGAATTTTTTCGATGTAAAGTAAAATTTATTTCTGAAATAATTTTTTATGAAATTTCTCTGCCAATCGCTGTGTTTTTCGGAAATCGTAAACAGACAGAGAAAATATATTTCCTGCATTTCCCATTTCTTTTTTTCCCTTATTTCCCAAAAAGGAAACTCTGCTTTATAATAAAATCATTCATCTGATTATTTACAGGGAGTTTTTATGAAAAAAAATACATCTTTCCCCTTGCACCGTCTCTTCCGCCTCATGTCTCCTTACTGGAGGAGCGAAGAGAAAAAATCGGCGTGGGCGCTGCTTTCGGGGATCGTTATTCTCACCGTTTCCGCCGTATATATGACCCTTCTTTTGAATGAATGGTTCAATTCTTTTTACAGCGCACTTCAAAACTACGACGGAGAAGCAGTCTATAACGGGCTTATCCGTTTCACCGGCCTTGCTTTTGCCCATATCGCTTTTGCCGTTTATTCCTACTATTTGCAGCAGGTTCTTTCTTTGCGGTGGCGGCGGTGGATGACGGAAAATACCTTTCCCGCTGGACAGGGCGGCAGATGTATTACCGTCTTGAAATGTTTTCTCCCGAAAGCGCGGACAACCCGGACCAGCGAATTTCGGAAGATATAAAAGCTTTTACCACCATGACCCTGTCCTTTATGAACGGCCTTTTACGGGCGATCACCACCATCGTCTGTTTCATCTTCGTCCTGTGGAATCTGTCGGAACCGCTTTCCTTTACTTTCCTCGGCAAAGAATTTCATATCGGCGGCTATCTTGTCTGGACAGCCCTCGCTTATTCCGTTCTCGGTACGTGGATCACTCACAAGGTGGGCCATAAGCTGGTGTCTCTCAATTTCATTCAGCAGAAACTGGAAGCGGATTTCCGTTTTTCCATGGTACGCCTTCGGGACACGGCGGAAAGTGTTGCTTTTTATGACGGCGCCGCTTCGGAAAAAGATTTCCTTTCCCGCCGGTTTTCCGATCTGTTAAAAAATACATTTCTCATCATTAAAAAACAAAAGCAGCTGTCATGGCTCACCAACAGCTACGGCCAGATTGCCATCATATTTCCCTTTGTTGTCGCCGTTCCCCGATATTTATCAAAAAATATTTCTTTAGGGGGACTCATGCAGATCGCCAACTGTTTCGGAAAAGTGCAGGAATCCATGTCCTATTTCGTCGATGTCTATTCCTCCCTTGCAGAATGGCAGTCCTGCGTGGACCGTCTGTCTTCTTTCGATGATCATATCGGCCGCCTCTTTACGGAAACGGAAACGGCGGAAAAAGATCTCTTCCGCACCTCCTCGGAGGATCTCCTTGCTTTGGAAGACGTCACCGTTCTCGTTCCTGCTCCGGCAGATCGGGAAAAAGGAAATAAAAGCCTTCGGGTTATTTTAGAAGGAGTGAACTGCCGCATCCGCAAAGGGGAGCGGATCATCCTGAAAGGGCCGTCCGGCGCGGGGAAATCCACCCTCCTCCGCACCCTCGCAGGATTTTGGCCCTATGCAAAAGGCCGTCTCCTTCTTCCTTCCTCAAAAGAAGCGATGTTCATTCCTCAAAAGCCCTATATTCCCATGGGCACGCTGGCGGAGGCCGCGTCCTATCCGGGGAAAACCGCAGACAACGACATTTTGATCCCTCTTTTGGAAAAATGCGGTCTTTCTCATCTGACGGGGAAGCTTTCCGCAGAAGCCGACTGGAGCCATATTTTATCCTTGGGAGAACAGCAGAAACTGGCTTTTGTCCGCATATTCCTCAGAAAACCGAAATGGGTATTCCTTGACGAATCGACGAGCGCCGTCGATGAAGAAAGAGAGGATTCTCTCTATAAAATGCTGACCGACATGGAAAATACATCGATCATCAGCATCGGCCATCGCTCCACTTTGGACAAATGGCATACCCGGGTGATCCGCATTCGTGATAAAAAACTGGAAGGATGAAAATTTTCAGCCATATAAAAAGAGCTTTCCGAAAAAGGAAGGCTCTCTTTTAATATCAAGAAAGAAAGATTCCGGTTTTCCCTTGTATTATCGTTCTTTTTCCCCTTGCAAGATGCAGGAGTGCAGGGCCGTTTCAAATTTTGATTCCGACGGAGGTCCTGCAGGTTGTCCGACCTGCTCTTATTCTCGATGGGAGCGGATCATTTCCGTTACTTCCATGAAAGCGGGATCGCTGTCGAAATCGAAATCCACTTTTCCTTCCACCCGCCAGCGGATCCAGACTGCATCATCTTCCATGATTTCCACCGAAACGGGCTTGAACAGGACGGGCTGATCTTTTGTGATTCCTTCGGCGGTCATGAAAAGAGTCTGGGTCTCCCTGCTTCCGTCCGCCGCAGGAGCGATGACTTGGCTCACTTCGTCGACGAGGCCTGCCTGAAGGAAACTCCAGTTGAGAACGGCACCGCCGCCGAGCATCATTTTGTTTACATGGAGAATGTCTTTGATTTTTTCACAGGCAAGAGGAAGATCGACCCTGTCTTTTCCGCAGATCAGATAAGAGATGCCTTTCTTTCTGAGGAAATCTTTGTACCCGTTTCCTGCTTTTTCCGTGAGAATTTCTACGATATGGGCTTTTTTACCCCCTTCTTCCATGACAGAATCCTGCCATGCCAGTCTGCCTTTGCCGTCTACGGCAATGAGATATTGTCCCGACTCCGCGCCTTCTGCAATGAAATCTCCTTCTTCTACGAGGAGCGCATTTTCGTCAATCTCGGGCTTTTCGTAAAGCGTGTAATTGTCGTCAATGGTGGTTCTTCCGAGAATGAGAGCTTCATAACTGTACTTTTCACGCTGAACCAGATCGAAAGTATCGCCTTCGTCCTGAGCGGAAGGACGCCAGAGGTATTTTCCCATGATCTTTCCGTCCAAGCTTGTTTCCATGTGGCAAAAAATAAAAGGCCGCTTCATTTTTCCTCCTGTAAAATTTCAAAAAATGTTTTCCCCCTTTTCAAAAAGAGGGAGATTATATATTCCAATATTTCGGCACATATTTGGAAGTGAATAAATTGATGGCAAAATTGTCGGTAAGGCCGCTGATATAGTCTTTCACGGCGAGGGGAATATTTCCTCCTGCCAGCTTTTTCTGTTTTTCCGGCAACTCTT
>URAA01000008.1 GCA_900545785.1 uncultured Dialister sp.
GGGGCATCCGAGAGGATGCAGCTTGATCGCTCTACCTTCCCAAAGGATCGGTTCGAAAGCTTGGATACCCAGTCTGTGAAGGGTGGGGGCACGGTTCAGCAGTACCGGATGTTCTTTGATGACATCCCCCAAGACATCCCAGACTTCGGGAACCAGTTTATCTACTTTTTTACGGGCCACTTTCAAATTGCTTGCCAGTTCACGCTTGATCAGTTCATGCATGATAAAGGGCTTGAACAATTCGATCGCCATTTCTTTCGGAAGACCGCATTGATACATTTTAAGTTCCGGCCCTACAACGATAACGGAACGGCCCGAATAGTCGACACGTTTTCCCAGCAGATTCTGACGGAAACGGCCCTGCTTTCCTTTAAGCATATCGGATAAAGATTTAAGCGGTCTGTTTCCCGGTCCGCTTACGGCTCTGCCGCGGCGGCCGTTGTCGATAAGAGCATCGACGGCTTCTTGGAGCATACGTTTTTCATTGCGAACAATGATTTCCGGCGCTCCCATTTTCATCAGTCTTTTCAGACGGTTATTTCTGTTGATGACACGACGGTACAGGTCATTCAAGTCACTTGTGGCAAAACGCCCGCCGTCAAGCTGTACCATCGGGCGCAGATCCGGAGGAATGACGGGAAGAACCGTAAGAATCATCCATTCCGGCTTATTTCCCGAATGGAGGAAAGCTTCTACTTCTTCCAGACGGCGGATGCTTCTGATTCTCCGCTGGTTGCTCGTACTTTCCACATCTTCTTTCAGCTGTTTTTCCAAAGCGAGGAGATCCAGCCCTTTTAAAAGAGTCTGAATGGCTTCTGCCCCCATCTGTGCTTTAAAAGCGCCTGCTCCGTATTCTCTTACGGCTTCCTGATATTCCTGTTCATTTAAAAACTGTTTGTCCGTAAGTTTTGTTTCGCCCTTATCAATAACGATATAAGCGGCAAAATAGAGCACTCTTTCCAGCTGGCGGGGAGATACATCGAGAATCAGCCCGATGCGGCTCGGTGTTCCTTTAAAATACCAAATATGAGAAACGGGGCAAGCCAGCTGAATATGTCCCATCCGTTCACGGCGGACTTTGGAACTGGTTACTTCAACACCGCATTTATCGCAGACAGTGCCTTTGTAACGCATTTTTTTATACTTGCCGCATTTACATTCCCAATCTTTTGTCGGTCCGAAAATTCTTTCACAGAAAAGACCGTCTGTTTCGGCTTTCAAAGTACGGTAATTGATTGTTTCCGGTTTTGTCACTTCGCCATGAGACCATGACAGGATCTTTTCCGGAGAAGCAATACCGATTTTCATGGAGTCAAATTCATTTACATCTAACAATTGTTTAGTGCTCCTTTCCGGAAATCAGGCGTCCGGGTCATCTGAAAAACCCATCTCTGCCTGCATATCAGTTTCATTGAAAGAGGACTCTTCCGGTTCATCCGTATTTGCCAAGGTTTCCGCTGCATCATTGAAAGACGCCACGTCATCGATGCCCCGGGATTCCTGCTGACCGGAAATATTGGATTCCATGGAACTTCTGGAAAGGGACACCGCTTCGTCTCCTTCCATCGCTTCCTTCACGTCTTCCCTGCGGAAACGGCCGCCGCCGAATCCCTGTTCCAAATCGGATTCATCCAATTCTTTCAGTACGACTTCTTCACCGTTATCATTTAAAATTCTTACATCAAGCCCGATAGACTGGAGTTCTTTCATAAGAACCTTGAAGGATTCCGGTACGCCCGGGCTCGGAATATTTTCACCTTTGACAATCTTTTCATAAGCTTTAACGCGGCCGACGACATCGTCGGATTTTACCGTCAGGATTTCCTGAAGGGTATAGGCTGCGCCGTAAGCTTCCAGTGCCCAGACTTCCATTTCCCCGAAACGCTGGCCGCCGAATTGAGCCTTGCCGCCCAAAGGCTGCTGTGTAACGAGAGAATAGGGGCCCGTGGAGCGGGCATGAATCTTATCATCTACAAGATGATGGAGCTTCAGCATATATTTCCAGCCGATGGTAATTTGTCCGTCCAGTTTTTCGCCGGTACGGCCGTCATACAAATCGGATTTTGCATTGACCGGAAGCCCTGCAGCAGCAAGAGTTGCCGCCAAGTCTTCGTCACGGCAGCCGTCAAATACGGGAGTTGCAATATGAATTCCCGAGTCAGTCGGTTCCGGCATGCCGTACTTATCAAAATCATATCCCAGATCATGGAGTTCTTTTTCCATTTCTTTTGCCAGAACGGGATCGTTTTGAGCGGCTTTAATTTTTTCTCCCAGCATATGGCAAGCCCAGGAGAGGTGAATTTCAAGAATCTGGCCGATATTCATTCGGGACGGAACACCGAGCGGGTTCAGCACCAAATCTACGGGACGGCCGTCCGGAGTGAACGGCATGTCTTCTACCGGCAGAATTCTGGAGCATACGCATTTATTTCCGTGGCGGCCTGCCATTTTGTCGCCTTCACGGATTTTACGTTTTTGTGCAATATAGACACGGACAAGTTTGTTGACTCCCGGTGCCAGTTCATCTCCGTTTTCACGGGTAAATACTTTGACATCCACCACTTTGCCGAATTCTCCGTGAGGTACGCGGAGAGAAGTATCGCGGACTTCTCTTTCCTTATCGCCGAAAATGGCACGGAGAAGCCGTTCTTCCGGAGTCAGTTCCGTTTCGCCCTTAGGCGTAACTTTGCCGACGAGAATATCTCCCGGGCGGACATCGGCGCCGACCATGATGATTCCGTTTTCGTCCAGATATTTCAATGCATCGTCACCGACGGAAGAAAGCTGGCGCGTAATTTCTTCTTCACCCAGTTTTGTATCACGGGAATCGCATTCATATTCTTCTATATGGATTGATGTATATAAATCATCTTTGCAGAGGCGTTCCGAGATGAGGACGGCGTCTTCGTGGTTATAGCCTTCCCAAGAAACGAAAGCGACGAGGACATTATGGCCCAGCGCCAATTCACCGCCGTCGGTAGCCATACCGTCTGCCAAAGTCTGTCCCATTTCCACCCTGTCGCCTTTGTAGACGATGGGATGCTGGTTGATGCAGGTACTCTGGTTGGAGCGCATAAATTTAATTAAATCGTATCTGTCATATTCTCCGTTATCGGCACGGACGACGATGGTCCGTCCCGTCACCTGAGTCACCGTTCCGGAACGTTTTGCCAAGATGCAGACACCCGAGTCCTGCCCTGCCACCCATTCCATGCCGGTGCCTACCAGAGGTGCTTCCGGACGAAGGAGCGGTACAGCCTGACGCTGCATGTTGGCACCCATGAGGGCGCGGTTCGTATCATCATGTTCCAAGAAAGGAATGAGGGAGGTACCGATGGAAACGACCTGCTTCGGAGATACGTCCATCAGATCCACTTCTTCCGGAAGAGCTTCAAGCACATCCGCACCGCGGCGGCATGCCACATAACGGTCAACGAATTGTCCGTCTTCCGTCAGTACTTCGCTTGCCTGAGCAATGACCTTGTCTTCTTCTATATCGGCAGTTACATAACGGCATTCGTTGGTAACCCGGTGAGTTTTCGGATCCACCAAGCGGTACGGCGTTTCAATCAGGCCGTACTTGTTGACGATACCGTAATTGGAAAGGGATGAAATCAGCCCGATATTCGGACCTTCCGGTGTTTCTACGGGGCACATGCGGCCGTAGTGGGAATAATGAACATCTCGCACTTCAAAGCCTGCCCGTTCTCTGGAAAGACCCCCCGGGCCCAAAGCGGAAAGACGGCGTTTATGAGTCAGTTCCGCCAGAGGATTCGTCTGATCCATGAACTGGGATAACTGGGAACTTCCGAAAAATTCTTTGATGGCAGCTACAACGGGGCGAATATTCACCAACGCCTGCGCTGTCATTTTATCCTGATCTTGGGTCGTCATTCTTTCACGAACCACTCTTTCCATACGGGATAAACCGATACGGAACTGGTTTTGCAAAAGTTCGCCTACAAGACGGACACGGCGGTTTCCTAAATGATCGATATCATCTTCATGGCCGTAGCCTTGGATCATATTCAGCAGATAATCGACTGCCGCAATGATATCTGCCCGGTCAAGAGTACGGAAATTGTCTTCATGCATACCGTTTGATGCGATCACTTTGACGGGGGTCCCGTCCTCTTTCTGCGTCAGAACTTCCACCATTTCCACTTTGGTGAAAATGCCGCTCTTCCGGAGCAAATCTATCGCTTCATCATCAATGATCGCATTTCCCTGTATGATGACTTCCCCTGTTTCCGTATCGACGATCGGTCCTTCCGTCCGATGTCCTTTCAGACGGCTTTCCCAAGAGAGTTTTTTATTTAATTTGTACCGTCCCACTTTCGCCAAATCATAGCGGCGGGGATCGTAGAAGAAATTACGAAGCAGTGTGGTACCGCTTTCTTCCGTGGCAGGTTCGCCGGGACGCAATTTCTTATAAATTTCAATCAGAGCTTCTTTGGTGGACTGAGTCTGGTCCTTTTTCAATGTTTCCTCAATGTGGATATCATTGTTGAAAAGCTCCATGATTTCTTCATTGGAAGAATAACCTAAGGCGCGAATCAGATAAGTAACCGGCATTTTTCTGTTCCGGTCGATACGGACGGAAACGATACCGTTCGCATCGGTTTCCAGTTCGATCCATGCTCCGCGGTTCGGAATCAGCTGGGCCGAATAAATTTCTTTCCCGTAAGTGTCGATTTCTTTCTTATAGTAGACACCGGGAGAACGAACCAGCTGGGAAACGATGACACGTTCGGCGCCGTTGATGATAAATGTGCCCGTATCGGTCATAATCGGGAAATCCCCCATGAATAAATCATGTTCCTTGATTTCCCCCGTTTCCTTATTGACAAGTTTCACCTTTACCTGCAACGGAGCAGAATAGGTCGCATCTCTGGACTTGCATTCGTCAATGCTGTACTTTTCTTTTTTGAAATAGTACTCTCCAAAATGCAAAGCCCACTTATGAGCGCTGTCCTCGATCGGAGAAATATCTGCAAACACATCCCTCAGCCCTTCATCACAGAACCATTCATAAGATTTGGTCTGTAAATCGAGCAGATGGGGCATCCCCAAAACTTCCTGAGATCTGGCGTAGGTATATCTTTTCTTTCTACCTACTTGGACAGGTCTGAACATTTTGCTGTTGGGCATTCCGCGCCTCACCCTTTCTTACATAATAAAATTTTCAAAACATGCACTGAACGAGAAAAACAAGCAAGGTTAAAAATTGAACAACCTTGCTTTCTACTATTCACAGTCATAAATAAAACTGTCAGAAAATATTATTTTAAAATAATACAATGATATTTTCAACTCCTTTAAGGATTAATTTACTTATACCATTCTATAGAAAAATCCCGTTATATAAATTTTCTTTCTTGCTATAGAACTTTTCTATTTTCAATATTTCCTCTTGAATTTTTCCTCTAAATATGCTTGTCGATTTATTTTATCATTTAATCTTTTGATTTGCAAATCAAAATTATTTCGCTTTGTCAAATTTTTTATTTCATCCGATTTTATGGCAATAAAAAACGGCTCCGCATCAAAAATAACGGAACCGTTTTCTTTTTTTACTCAGTCTTCATACACTTCAAATTCTTCTTCGCCGGCGCCGCAAACGGGGCATACAAAATCTTTCGGCAAATCTTCCCACTTTGTCCCCGGTGCAATTCCGTTATCGGGATCACCTAAAGCTTCATCGTAAATCCATCCGCAAACTTTGCACACATACTTTTTCATTTTACCCTCCTTGTTCGGGCAGTCATGCCCCAAATAAAAATATATGTCCAACGGATTGATATCCGCTGCCACCCCTTTATTCAATGATCATGAGCAGGTCGCCCGATTCGATGCGCTGCCCCTGTTTTACATGAATTTCGCTGACGATGCCGTCTGCCGGAGATGTGATGGTCGTTTCCATCTTCATCGCTTCCGTCACGATGACCGGTTCTCCTTTTTTCACATGGCTTCCTTTTTCCGCCAATACTTTGACAACCGATCCGGAAAGGGTGGCACCGATTTCTCCTATCACGTCCTTATCGGCTTTTCTGGACGTCACCGCCGATTCTGCCACATGTTTATCGTGAACTTTGATTTCCCGGGGCATTCCGTTCAATTCAAACTGAATTCTCCGGTTTCCTTCTCCGTCGGGTTTTGTAATACCGTCCATACGTATGAGGAGCATCTTGCCTTCATCGATATTGACACGGATTTCTTCCCCGGGCTTCATGCCGAAGAAGAAAGTGGGCGTATCGAGAATGGAGAGATCTCCGAAACGATGATATCTGTCCACATAGTCGCTGAAAACTTTCGGATAGATGCAGTAGGAGGACACATCTTCTTCCTCCAGCGGCATATGCTTTTCTTTCATTTCTTTCTTAACTTTATCGAAATCTACGTCCTCCGGACGGGATTCCAAATGAGGTTCCTCGCCGCGAAGAATGATTTTCTGCAGTTTTTCCGGGAATCCGCCGTAAGGTGTTCCCAGTTTCCCGTCAAAGAAATCTACTACCGAGCGGGGGAAATCCAAAGTATTTCCTTTTTCATATATATCTTCTTCCGACAAGCCGTTCTGTACCATGAAGAGCGCCATATCTCCCACCACTTTGGAGGACGGCGTAACTTTGATGATATCTCCGAACATCATATTGACCTTTGCATACATACGGCAAACTTCCGGCCATCTGTCGCCGAGTCCCACGGCTGTTGCCTGCTGGCGCAGATTGGAGAACTGGCCGCCCGGCATTTCATGCTGGAAGAGCGTCGTATTCGGACTTGCCATCTTGCTGTCCACCCCTGCATAATACGGACGGACGGCCTGCCAGTAACGGTCGATGGTTTCCAACGCATCGATATCCAGTTTCGGCTGACGGGGATGATTTTGCAGCGCATAGTACATAGCAGTCATCGAGGGCTGGCTGGTACCGTTGGATAAAGCGCCGGTAGCGACGTCAATAATATCCGCTCCCGCTTCGACCGCTTTCGCGTAACTGTACAGCGTCAGACCGCCGCCTTCATGGCTGTGAAGGTGGATAGGAAGATCCACCGCATCTTTCAAAGCGGAAACAAGAGCATATGCCGCTTCCGGTTTCAAAAGGCCTGCCATATCTTTTATGGCAATCAGGTTGGCTCCGGCTTTTTCCATTTCCTTTGCCAAATCGGTATAGTATTTCAAAGAATATTTTTGACGGTTCGGATCCAAAATATCGCCGGTGTAGCAGAAGCAGGCTTCCGCCAATTTACCTTTTTTGCGGACTTCGTCAATAGAAACCGTCATATGGTTCATCTGGTTCAGGCAGTCGAAGATACGGAATACATCGATGCCGTTGTCGGCTGCTTTATCGATGAAATGACGGACTACATTTTCGGGATAATTCGTATATCCCACCGTATTGGCTCCGCGGGTCAGCATCTGGAATAAAATATTCGGTGCCGCCTCTCTCATCTTGCGGAGACGATCCCAAGGGCTTTCATCAAGGAAACGATAGGCAACGTCAAATGTAGCACCGCCCCAGTTTTCAAAAGAGAAAAGCTGCGGTACATGAACGGCAGTATAGCGGATCGCTTTCATGATGTCATGGGTTCTTACTCTTGTTGCCAAAAGAGACTGATGAGCATCACGATAGGTGGTGTCCATAAACATGACTTCTTTTTGCGCCTGTACCCATTTGGCAAACTTTTCGGGCCCCAATTCATCTAAAAGCTGGCGTGTCCCATTCGGCACTTCCTCACCGTCTGCAGCCAGTACCGGAGGAGCGATGAAATCAGGTTTTTCCTGCCTTCCTGCACCGGCATAACCGTTCACGGTGATATCGCCGATATAGTCAAGCAATTTGGTGCCCCGATCACTGATGACATTCGGATCTTCCAAAAGTTCGGGATGCTTGTCGATATAGTTGACGTCGCAAAGTCCTTCGGCAAAATCCTTCGTCCGGAGCATATTTTCAAGGAAATAAATATTTGTTTTGACTCCGCTGATACGGAATTCATTGATGCAGCGGAGCATTCTGTTTATCGTATCTTTCGCATGAAGAGCATGAGCCGTCACTTTGACCAAAAGAGAATCATAGTAAGGCGTGATGACCGCTCCCGTATAAGCCGTACCTGCATCAAGACGGATACCGGGGCCGCCGCCGGAGCGGTAGGCAATAATTTTTCCCGTATCAGGCATGAAATGATTCTGCGGATCTTCCGTAGTGATACGGCACTGGATGGAAACACCTTTGAACCAGATGTCGGGCTGCAGTCCGATGGCCACTTCTTTGCTGTCCACGGAATAGCCTTCGGCAATCAAAATCTGTGTCTTTACAATATCCACATCGGTAATCATTTCCGTTACCGTATGTTCTACTTGGATACGGGGATTGACTTCGATGAAATAAAAATGCTCTTCATCTTCATCGACCAAAAATTCCACCGTACCGGCATTCAGATAATTGACATTCTTCATCAATGTAACGGCAGCATCGCAGATCCTGTTTCGAAGTTCCTGCGGAAGCGACCAGGCGGGAGCCATTTCTATTACTTTCTGATGGCGCCGCTGGATGGAGCAGTCTCTTTCAAAAAGATGAATGATATGTCCCTGTTCATCCCCTAAAATCTGGACTTCGATATGCTTCGGATTCATGATGCATTTTTCTACATACACTTCATCATCGCCGAAGGCCATCTTTGCTTCAGATTTTGCTCTGTGATAAGCTTCTTCCAGATCTTCCATGCGATCCACATTCCGCATACCGCGGCCGCCGCCGCCGTTGACGGCTTTGATCATGACGGGGAGGCCGTTTTTCTCTACAAAAGCTTCCAGCTCTGCAAAATCTTTAAGAGCTCCCTTGGTACCGGGGATCATGGGAATATTTGCTTTTTCGGCCTGAATGCGGGCATTGACCTTGTCACCGAACATGATCAGATGCTCAACTTTAGGCCCTATGAAAATAATGCCTTCTTCTTCGCAACGCTTTGCCAGCTTTGCATTTTCCGCAAGAAAACCGTATCCGGGATGAATGGCATCCACATGATGTTCCTTGCAGATACGGATGATATCTTCAATATCCAGATAGGCATCGATCGGTTTGTCCCCGTCACCTACCAGATAAGCTTCATCGGCACGGTTGCGGTGAAGAGATAAAACGTCTTCCTTGGAATAAATTGCGACTGTTCTGATTCCGAGCTCGTTACAGGCACGAAATACACGAATGGCGATTTCGCCGCGGTTCGCCACCAACACTTTATGAATCTGTCTCATGAATCCTCCCTCATATATCAGACGGCTGTTATTTCTAATCAGTATTATTTATTATTGTACTGATAGTAGATATTTATTTCAATAGAAAGATATTTTTTATATGAGATCCCGAAAGGGATTTTTATTTTAAAATCAGCAGCCTTTAAAAATAAATGTACGATAAAACGGCCATAAAAAAGTGCCGCCGGCAATCGGGGCAGCACCATTTTTGTATTCAATTATTCTCCCAAAATTGCCTGTCCTTTAGCAATATTTTTTCGGATCGTTTCGCAGCATTCGATGAAACGTTTCATTTCATCTTCCGCCAGATTGTATTCCATGACTTTTTCTACGCCGTCTTTGCCGATAACTGCAGGGACACCGCAAAAGATGCCTTCCTGTCCGTATTCTCCGTCAAGCGGCGCCGAGCAGGGAAGAATTCTCTTTTCATCATGAAGAATCGTGCGGACCAAAGTCGCTCCTGCGGAAGCGATGCCGTACTCCGTGCATTGCTTGCCCGAATAAGTGACCCAGCCGCCCTTGATCGTTCTTTCCTGAACCTTTTCTTTGTCAAAACGGAATTTGGGATCGTGTTCCATTTCGGAAAGAGGTTTTCCATAGAAAGATATCTGCGACCACGGGACAATCTGTGCATTTCCGTGTTCACCCATCATGAAAGCGGTGAATCCGCGAGCATCCAGTCCGGTTTGCTCGGAAATGGCATGAATCAGACGGGAAGAATCAAGAAGCGTCCCCGTTCCCATTACACGGCCCTTCGGAAGTCCGCTCTTTTCTTGAATCAGATGAGCTATGACGTCGCAAGGGTTGGTGATACTTACAAAAATACCTTGAAAACCCGCTGCTATGACTTTCGGTACATAATCCGCCACCTGTCTGACACTGTTTTCCAATTCTCCGTCACGACTTCCGGAAGCGCAGAGAGTAATATCTCCGACGGCATTGACGATGACATCGCAGTCTTTCAGTCCGCCGTAGTCTGCCGCCTTGTAAATCACATGATTCGGCATATACATTACTGCATCATTTAAATCCTGTACTTCGCTTATCACTTTGCTTTCCTTCAAGTCGCAAAGCAAAACCTCATCGGCAATTCCCATCATTCCTAAATTAAAAGCCACATGAGCACCTACATGTCCGACACCGACTACGCCGACTCTTCTTTTTTGAATTGCCATAGTTCATACCTCCGCTTCGGATCAACTACTGTTTTTATGGTTATTGCCTATGATAACACAGATTTTTTTCACTGTAAATAAAATCATAAAAAAGAGCGGCTGCCTCCTCTTTTGAAAGCAGCCATACGATTTGTGTACCCGATGGTTCCTATGCCAACCTGTTTTTATATTTCCATAGTCTCGGCGGATGATGTTAAAATGATAAAAGAGAATCAGCCGTCCTTTATACATATATATATTCATTTCTTGCAAAAGCTGATTGCAATAGAATCATTTAGGAAGGCTTAATGAGTTTATATTTTATGAACCGTGGTATAAGTAATAACCTTGTTGTCTCCAAGGAGGTGTAACAATGCCGTTTGAAATAGTGCTCGGTGACATTATCAATATGCAGGCGGATGCCATTGTAACCGCCGCAGACACCGAGGCAACAATCCGCTCTGGTGCAGATGCGGAAATTTATAACAAGGCGGGCCCGAAATTATCAGAAGCCCGAAAAAAAATCGGCCCTATCGCCGTGGGTCAAACCGCCGTCACTCCTGCGTTTGATCTGAATGCCGAATATATCATCCATGCTGTCGTTCCCGTCCGGCAGGGCGGCTTACGCAACGAGGAAACATTATTGAGCAGGTGCTACAAGGAAGCCTTGATACTCGCAAAAGAAAATCACTGCGATTCCATAGCGTTCCCGCTGCTTTCGGCCGAAAACAACGTTTTTTCCAAATCCTTGGCCCTACAAATCGCCATCAGAGAATTTCGTAATTTTTTGATGGAAAATGATATGCAGATATACTTGGTTGTGTCCGATCGGGATGATTTTTTGCTGTCAGAAAAACTGTTCCGCTCGGTAGCAGACTATATCGATGAAACTTACGGCAAAGACAAAACTCTCGATGAATACGGCATCACCGACAAAGAAAATGTCCGTGAAAACGAACTTTTGCAGATTCGCCGTGAAACGAAATATCGGGAGTGCCACCCTGAGGAAATCGAACTCCTTTACGACTCTATTGACGCAGGTTCGATTCTGCCTTCGGATATTCAAGATTGGGAATCTCTGTTGGCAGATATTGATGCAGGCTTTTCAGAAACGCTCCTTCGTCTTATAGACCGAACCGGAAAAACGGATTCTTACATCTATAAAAAAGCCAATATCGACCGAAGGCTGTTCTCAAAAATCCGCTCTAATATGGATTACAAGCCGTCCAAAACTACCGCATTGGCATTTGCCATTGCATTGGAACTGGACCTGGATGAGACGAGAGACTTTATCGCCCGCGCCGGGTTTGCCTTGTCACACAGCAGTAAGTTCGACATCATTGTGGAATACTTTATTCTTCACAAAAACTATGATGTCTTTGAACTGAATGAAGTGTTGTTTGCTTTTGACCAGCCGCTGATAGGTGCCTAAATGTCGCCTGCCATGCGACCA
Organism: uncultured Dialister sp.; assembly: GCA_900545785.1. GTDB lineage: Bacteria > Bacillota > Negativicutes > Veillonellales > Dialisteraceae > Dialister. The sequence goes on from URAA01000008.1 coordinate 11,855, forward strand.
AACCTTCCTTCGCTTTCACTATAATGAAGACACAATCAAACGAAGGAGGGTTTTTGATATGACAGAATTGGTATTTATCTTGGATCGAAGCGGCTCCATGTCCGGATTGGAGCCCGACACCATCGGAGGCTTTAACTCCATGATCGAAAAACAGCGAAAGGAACCCGGTAAAGCATTGGTGTCCACGGTACTGTTCGACAACTACTCTGAGGTTATTCATGACCGTATTCCCCTTGAAAAAGTGCCGAACATGACAGAAGAGGAGTACTTTGTGCGAGGCTGTACCGCTTTGCTTGATGCTGTCGGCGGAGCAATTCACCACATCGGAAACGTTCACAAGTATGCCCGCAAAGAGGACGTCCCTGAAAAAACCTTATTCATCATTACCACTGACGGTATGGAAAATGCAAGTCACCGTTATACCTACGATAAAGTCCATGCCATGATAAAGCGTCAGCGGGAAAAATACGGCTGGGAGTTTCTGTTCTTAGGCGCCAATATTGACGCGGCCGCCGAAGCAAAGCGGTTCGGTATCGATGAATCCAGAGCGGCAAATTTCCATTGTGATGAAGAAGGCACGGCCCTCAATTATGAGGTCATCGGTGATGCCATCATGACTATGCGCTGCGGAGACGTTCTCTCCGAAGACTGGAAAGAGCGTATTGATGAAGATTTCAAAAAGAGAGGCGGCAAAAAATAATCGGCACTGTCTCGGCTGATATCATCGGCATCCCTTAGAAATTTGATATGTCCGATGGCGACTCCAAAGCTGAGATCAAAAAGTAAATAAACAAATATGCAAAAGGGCTCTGCGGCGACCAATCCTCGGTTACCGCAGAGTCCTTTCTTAAAAAGTATGAACCCTCTTGCCAATAAGCGCTTTAGCAAAAAGAAACCGGACTCCGCTTCAATACTCACTGTATCAAAACCGGTGTCCGGTCATGGTGCGAGCGAAGGGACTCGAACCCCCATGCACAAGGCGCAGGATCCTAAATCCTGTGCGTCTGCCAATTCCGCCACGCTCGCATAGCAATAATAATTTATTATAATTGCCAAATTATATCAGGTCAAGAAAATAAAAAAAGCCTGCTTGAAAAACAGGCTCTTCAGACAACATCAAGCTCCGGATTTTTCCAGTTCTGCCGTGCAATGAGGGCAGCGGGTTGCATCGTCGGCAATCCCTTCTTTGCAGTACGGGCAAACCCGGGTCGGCGCCGGCGCCGGTTTCGGGAACATTCTGTTCATCTGGCGGATGGCAAGGAATATCACGAAAGCAATGATCAGGAAATCAATAACGGTATTCAAAAATTGACCGTACGCAATGACAGGCACATTGAGTTCTTTTGCTTCTGCCAAGGTGGTTACCGGCACGTTTCCGAGATTGATGAAAAGATTGGAAAAATCCATACCTCCCATAGCCATACCGATCGGCGGCATAATAACATTTTCCACCAAAGACGAAACAATTTTCCCGAAAGCTCCGCCGATGATGACACCGACTGCCATGTCAATCACATTACCGCGGACGGCAAATTCTTTAAATTCTTTCATCATACCCATATTTTTTCTCCTTCTGATTTGTAAATATTAAATAATTCTTTTGGTAGTATACCATACTCTTTTATATATTTAAATATATAAATATAGAATTCGAAAAAATTTTTGTCATTTTGATACCTCTTAATTGTTAATTTTTATTAGGTTATAAATTTGACAATCACTCTATGGGGGTATATAATGAAATTGTAAATAGAAGAAAGATCTCGGCCTTGATCTTTCTGCTCATTGTCACTTTTATAACATCTCCATGTGAAAGCCCCCACTGCAGGGGCTTTTGCTATATCCGGATAAAATAGAAACACCGCAAAAAAGCAATAAAAAAGAATAATAAGAACTTTGCTTATTATCCTTTCCGAATTATTTTATATTTTTATCATAAAGAGACGTCGTAAACAATGTATGTAATGCCGTTCCTTCGTGGCGGACGATGATCCCCATCGGATCTGTCGCTTCTTTGACCTCTAACATGAAATACATCTTTTGAACCATTTTGTCCCAAAAAGATTGTTTTTCTTTTTTCAGTAAGAATCTGTCTGAAAGCCTTCCCTTTTTTTCACAGACAATCCTGCTGTCTTCCGATCTCATTTCAATCCGCAAATTTTTCATCATTGCACCCGATTCACTCTATAAATAAGTCTTTCCTCCATCATGATCCTTCCGCTCCCGCTTTCCCTGCCGAGAGCGACGGACTCATAAAAAAGACGATTGCATAAAGGATTTTTTCCTTTTTTCTTTATCATCATTATACCCACCCGGGTATCTTGTCATCAAGAATCAAATACAGACTTATGTAAGATAACGAACAAAATATACAATTTGTATATTCTCACGGAAATTTCAAAGATATACAAAACAGGATGTCTTTACATACATTTCTTTTCCCATATAAAAATCCTCTTTGGCCGAAAAGTCGGTAAAGAGGATTTTATTTTGCTTTGAAAAGCTGTTTATATTTATTTATTCCATATCTTCAGGAAGTTCCGCATTGGTATAGACTTCCTGTACATCATCAAGATCTTCCAATTCGCTGATCATGCGGGACATGGTTTGTGCCGCTTCACCTTCAAGCGCCACCGTCGTATCGGGGACCATGGCGACTTCGGAAGCTTCTACGGCGATGCCTTCTTTTTCAAGTGCATCGGAGACGGTCAGGAAATCTTCCGGTGATGTCGTGATTTCGAAGCTGTCTCCTTCGGCAGACACATCTTCCGCACCTGCGTCCAGAGCAATCATCATGATGGTGTCTTCATCGGTTGCTTCTTTATCAACAATGATGGTTCCTTTTTTCTTAAACATCCATGACACGCAGCCGGGAGTTCCGATGCTGCCGCCATGATGCGTAAAGCCGTGACGAACATCGGCAGCGGCTCTGTTTCTGTTATCCGTATTGCATTCTACGATAACTGCCGCACCGCCGGGACCGTAACCTTCATAAGTCACTTCATCAAATCCCGCGCCCGAAGCAGCGCCTACGCCTTTGTCGATGGCTCTTTGAATATTGTCCTTCGGCACATTGTTCTGCTTGGCTTTGGTAAGCGCCAGTTTCAGACGCATGTTGCCGACAGGATCACCGCCGCCCATACGGGCAGCAATTGTAATTTCTTTGGAAATCTTTGTGGTTATTTTAGCGCGGATGGCATCGGTTTTGCCTTTCTTACGCTTAATATTTTCCCACTTGGAATGTCCGGACATATTATTTCTCCTCCTTTTTTTCCCACCAAGGTTCGCCCAAAAGTCGGTCGAGGATAATGGCAACGGCACTTCTCACGCAAAGATGATTGTACTTGCCCGCCCCATAGATGGGTTCCACGATATAGTCAAACTGTTTCATCATTTCTTTTGTCATGCCGAAACCTGTCCCGAAGAGTATAAAGACAGGCCTCGTCTCTTCATGTATTTTCCTTCTCATATTCGCATAAGAAACGGTGTTGGGATAGACCCGGGCATCGGTGGTGACAATCAGCGGTTTTTCTCCACATTCCTTCTCTATCCCTTCGATTGCTTCTTCCAAGGACGGAACAAGTTCCGTTTCTTCAAAAGCTTCCTTGCGGTTCGGATTATACCGGACGCCGCCTCCCGTTTTCCAATGAGTCATGACACGGAGCGCCATTTCTCTCTGGCTTTCCACGGGATGAATGATGAAATACCTGCGCACATCATAGGTTTTGGCACTGCGGGCAATATCATGAAGATCGTAATTTGTGAGAGCTGTCGTGACAACTTCCATATGTTTATTATAAATCGGATAATGAATCAATCCTATATAAACCGGAGCCACTATTTTTTCTCCTTTTCCTCCCGAATTTCCGCCATGATCTTTCTGTCTTCCTTCGTCATATCCAGTTTTTCCAAAAGATCCGGCCGATATTCCAAAGTACGGCGGAGCGCTTCTTTCCTGCGCCATCGGGCAATATTTCCGTGATGGCCGCTCAAAAGCACTTCCGGTACTTCCCAACCGTTATAGACGGCAGGTTTCGTATATTGGGGGTATTCCAATATAGGCTCATAAAAAGAATCTCCCGGGGCACTTCCCGCATCGCCGAGCACGCCGGGAACCATTCTTGCCACTGCATCGGCAATGACCATCGCTCCCAGTTCTCCGCCGGTCAGTACATAATCTCCGATGGAAATCAATTCATCCGCCAGATATTTTTCCACCCGGTGATCCACGCCTTCATAGTGGCCGCAGATGAGTACCAGATGATCATAGTTACTGTATAATTCCTTTGCCTTATCCTGCGTAAAGGGAATTCCTGCAGGCGACAGAAATATGACATGATCCCGCACCCCTTTTTCGGGAAGCACATGATGACAGGCATCAAAAAGAGGAGCACATTGCATAAGCATGCCTGCTCCGCCGCCGTAGACGGTATCATCCACGCGGTGATGCTTGTCCTTTGAAAAATCTCTCGGATCCGTCACTTTCATGTCGATCAACCCTGATTCCAAAGCTCTTTTTATGATGCTCTGACGAAAAAAAGCATCTATGAATTCGGGAAATAAAGATAAAATATCGATTTTCATACTATTCCCATTCCGGCAAATGCACGGTCATCACCTTATTTTCCATATCCACGGAAAGTATACAGGAAGGAATGGCGGGAAGATATATTTCCTTCCCCTCCTCATCTGCAACGGTATATACATCGTTGGCACCGGTTTCAATGATTTCCTTTATCCTCCCCAGCAATTTTCCTTCATCGGATACAACGGAAAGTCGGAGAAGCTGAAAATAATAATACTCTCCCTGTTTCAGCTCAGGCAAATCGGAAATATTGGTTTTCACCACCTGATTGACCAGAGTTTCTGCCATATTTCTGTCATTGACTCCCTCTGCACGGAGAATATAAATATGTTTGTGCGGACGGGCGGAGATGATTTTATAAAGCTTATCGCCGATGAACAAAGTCTTCAGCGTTTTAAAAATTTCAGGATGTTCTATATCGGGAAGAACACGCAAATCACCCCGCACGCCATGCGGGGTTACGATTCGTCCGATGATAATACGTTCCTCGGAATTCATATCATTCACGGAAAGCGACGATCTTTCCGTCTTCCACAAGGATTTCTCCTCCTGCCACAGCATTCATGTCGTCTCCCACATGGAGAGTTACGATACGGTTCAGCGGCTGCCGCGGAAGTTCTGCGCCGATTGTCAATTTTTCAAGATGTTCCTTATCGGACATCAGTTTATCTCTTACCTGAATCATCTGCGCTTTTTGTGCATCAAACTGAGCACGAAGCGGAGCCACTGCCTGCATATTGATTTTTGCCTGTTCCGACAATTTGGCATTGGCTTCGAAATCAAGCTGTGTCATATCATTTTCCACACTCTTGATATTCTGGTTAATCTGCGTCAAAAGCGTCGTTTTTAAAGATTCCGTCAGCTTGGATTTTACAGCGATGGGAATCAATACCTGAATTTCATCCATGTCGGCCCCCTCAGAGAATATCGACAGCGACTTTTTTATTTTCTCGCAAAGCCCCTGCCTTCACAACTGTACGAATTGCATTGGCGATGCGGCCTTTTCTGCCGATAACTTTACCCATGTCTTCCGGTGCAACGGTAACCTGATAAACTGTCAGGCTGCCTTTATGCACCTCTGTCACGGAAACGGCATCGGGATCCTTTACGAGAGCCCTGGTGATGTTTTCCACCAATTCTTTCACAGCGATCCTCCCTTATTTCTTTGCTTCGGCGAACTTTGCAAGAATACCGTTCTTCTTCAAGAGAGAACGAACCGTATCGGTAGGCTGTGCGCCTTTGCCGAGCCAAGCAAGAATTTCTTCTTCATTGAGTTTTACGGGAGCATCTGCCTTTGCCGGATCATACCAGCCGACTGTTGCAACCGGTGTACCGTTAACCGCTTCTTTAGCATCAATGACAACTACGCGGTAGAAAGGATTTTTCTTTGCTCCCATACGGGTTAAACGAATTTTTAACATAATTTCACCTCCTTGAAATGACATGTTTATTTACATAATTTATGAAATAAATGGCCGATCCGGTTTTTCACGAGCCGGCCAATACTTCCTCCCTATAAGACAGGGATTTCATCAGCCGAAAGGAAATTTTCCGAAACCGCCGAATCCTCCCAAACCGCCCATACCGCCTGCAGGGGGCCTCATTTTCTTTCCTTTCATCTTTTTCATCTGCTTCTGCATTTCTTTAAACTGCTTCATCATGCGGTTGACATCTTGAATTTTCACGCCTGCCCCGTCGGCAATACGCTTCCTGCGGCTTCCGTTCAATAAATCGATATTTGACCGCTCCTCCGGCGTCATAGAAAGAATGATGGCTTCGATATGTTTCACTTCTTTGCCGTTCAGATCGACATCTTTCAGCTGCTCTTTATATTTTCCCATCCCCGGTATCATGGAAAGAATACCGGACATAGAACCTAATTTCTGAATCTGTTTTAATTGCTTCAGGAAATCCTCCAAAGAGAATTCCCCTTTTTGGATTTTTTTTGCGCCCTCTTTCAAGGTATCCTGATCCATATTTCTTTGAGCCTGTTCAATCAAAGACTCCAGATCGCCCAGATCAAGAATTCTCCCTGCCATACGGTCGGGATGGAAATCTTCGAGACCGCCGTCCAGTTTTTCACTGACCCCGATCATTTTTATCGGTTTGCCGGTGACTGTTTTAATAGAAAGAGCGGCACCGCCTCGGGCATCGCCGTCCATTTTTGTCAGGATCGTTCCGTCGATACCGAGACTTTCATCGAAAGCTTTTGCCGTGGTCACCGCATCCTGCCCCGTCATGGAATCGAGGACAAGGAGAATTTCGTGAGGATGGACTTCCCCTTTGATATTTCTCAGTTCGGCCATCAATTTTTCATCAATGGTGAGACGGCCTGCCGTATCCAGGATAACCACATCTCTGTTATAGGACTTTGCCGTATCTACCGCATAACGGGCAATATGGACGGGATCCACATTCGGAGGCATACGGTACACGGGTACATCGACCTGTTCGCCGAGGACTTCCAGCTGTTTGACCGCCGCCGGACGATAGACGTCGCAGGCTGCAAGAAGAGGTCTTTTCCCCCGCTTTTTCAGCATCAGCGCCAATTTTCCCGCCGTCGTCGTTTTGCCCGCCCCTTGGAGCCCCACCAGCATGATCACCGTCATACCGGTGGAAGACATCGTTATCTTGCTCTGGGTACCGCCGAGAAGTTCCGTCAGTTCATCCCGGACGATCTTAATGACCGTCTGATCCGGCTTCAAACTGCCGAAAACCTCTTCTCCCACTGCTTTTTGGCGTACCTCTGCAATAAAATCCTTGGCCACTTTGAAATTGACATCCGCTTCTAAAAGCGCCCGCCTTACTTCACGGAGAGCGGCATCAATATCACTTTCCGAAAGTTTTCCCTTGCCTCGGAGATCTTTGAATGCAGACTGCAGCTTGTCACCTAAATTTTCAAAAGGCATCGGTTCACCTCAATCCGTTAATACTTTCAGGAAAGGTGCCGCTTTTTCTTTCGCTTCTTCGGAAAGGAGCAATTTCAGATCATGAGCCGCCCTTCTTCTCTTCAGAAGATTTTCCGACAGATGAAGGGCTTTTTCATAAATCACCAATTGTTCCTCCCCGTGACGCATCGCATCATGCACCGCCTGACGGGAAATATGAAAGTAATCTGCAATCTCAGCCAATGTGAGATTTTGATTATAATAAAGTTCTAAGCACTCCCGCTGTCTTTTTGTCAAAAGAATTCCATATAAATCGAGGAGTTCCCCTTTTTGCACTACATTTTCCAATGACATACGATCACCTTACCGCATTGATTATATATAAAAGACAAACCCCTGTCAAGCTATTATCCTTTACAGGGAAACATCTTATTTCTCTTCACCGATCAATCTGCTTTTTCAAAAACAAATCGGAAAATAAAAATCTCTCCTGCCTGTTTCACAGAAGAGACTTTTCCGAATTTTATATTTTTCTGCCCGCCGAATTTTTTCGGTATAGGGCAAGTCTTTTTTCTTTTCTTTATTCCCCGTGTCCCGCAAAATGACTTTCCGCTTCCAGAATGCGGTAGACCATTTCGCCTGCATCATAGAGATCTTTCTCTTTGATACTTTCTCTGTTCGTATGAAAATCCGTCATTCCCACACCGACCAGTGCGGAAGGAAATCCTTTTGTTCCGAACCAGTTCGCATCGCTTCCTCCGCCGCTCGCCGCCGTTTTCATTTCAAAATTTCCTTTGCTGCAGGCCGCTTTGAAAAGCTGCATTAAAGGAGAATTTTCTTTGATTTCGAAAGCATCATATTCTTTATGAACTTCTGTTTTCAATTCTCCTTTCGGGAATTTTTCCGCTCCTTTTTCAAAAGCCGTCGTTATCTCTTTGACCAACTTTTCCAATTTTTCTTCATTCCTGCTTCTTGCTTCCGCTTCCACGACACAAGATTCGGGGACAATATTTGTCGCTCTTCCGCCGGAAATCATCCCTATATTGCAGGTCGTTTCTTCATCGATACGTCCCGTCGGCGCTCCGGCAATTCCCGCTGCCGCCATGGCAATGGCATTGACTCCTTTTTCCGGTTCCATTCCTGCATGAGCCGCTATACCTTTGCAGGTAAATTTCATCATATACTGGGACGGGCCGGCAATGAAAATATGTCCTGCACTTCCGTCGGCATCAAAAGTATAACCGAAATCAATATCTTTTATATATTTCTCTTCTATGTTTTTAGAACCGCGAAGACCGATTTCTTCCTGTACGGTGAAAATGACCGTTATTTTTCCGTGGGGAATGAAATTTTCTTTCATGAGGGCAAGCCCTTCCAGAATGGCTGCCACCCCCGCTTTGTCATCACTTCCGAGAACCGTATCTCCCCGCGAGCGGTACACGCCGTCTTCCAAGACGGGTTCGATTCCCCGGCAGTATTCCACGCAGTCCATATGCGCCGTCAGTGCAATGGAGGGAAGTCCCTCGGTGTTCGCAGAAAAAACGGCAATCAGATTTCCCGAGTTTCCGCCTTCCACGGAACCGTCATTGTCTTCTATGATTTTAGATGCGCCGAGGGCTTTCAGTTTCTTTTTCAGCCAATCGCAAACTTCCCGCTCTCCTTTGCTCGGGGCATAAATTTTTACCAATTCTTCAAAAGTATCCCGTATCCGTTTTTCATTAACCATACAAGCCTCCGTGAAATAATTTTCTTAATCAATGAATTTATACGTTCTTTTTGTCCGAAAAATACGGACAATCGCTGTCATACATACTTGTTTACATCCTGAGGAGCAGTTCCCGATAAGTGATTTCGCCGTTTTCTATGTAAACCCGAGGCACTCTTTTGCTGACGGCGCAAGTCAGTTCATAGGGAATCGTCCCTGCCGCCTTCGCCATATCATCCAAAGAATTCCGTTCCCCGAATATTTCAATTTCGCTTCCCACATCCACTTCCGGCTTATCCGTCAGATCGATCATTGCCATATCCATACAAATCCGCCCGATCTGTTTTGCCGGTCCTTCTTCCGTCATCAGGCTGCAATGATTGGAGAGAGAACGAAGAAATCCGTCGGCATATCCGTAAGGAATGACCCCTGCCCGAGTCGTCTTATCCGTCACATAGATCCCGCCGTAACTGACAGGAGTGCCTGCCGGATATGTTTTGATCGTGCTGATCGTGGTTTTCATGGTCATCACCGGCTTGAGGCCGAGCATTTTTCCGTATTTTCCGTAACCGTAAAGCAGAAGCCCCGGTCTGACCATATCCAAGTAAGTTTCGGGATACATTACGGTCGCTCCCGTATTGGCGCAATGATGGAGTTCAAATTTTCTCCCCCATCTTTTTTCCACTTCATCGATCACTTTTTGAAACAGCTTGAATTGATCTTCCGTATATTTTTTATAAACTTCTCCTTCTTCATCGGCATCTGCAAAATGAGTGAAAATCCCTTCTCCCTCAAGCCCGGGAAGACGGCAGGCATGGAGAATCCCCTCCACGCCGGTTTCAAAATAGTCGCCGCTGCAAATATAACCCAAGCGGGACATTCCCGTATCCACCTTAATATGGATTTTTAAAGTTCCTCCGCACTTCACCGCTTCTTCACTGTATTCCAGTGCTTTCGCTTCACAAGTGACCGCCTGGGTGATATTAAACTGAATCAGCCGATCCACCTGTTCTTTCGGTGTATGGCCCAGAATCAGAATCGGCAGAGTGATGCCGTTCAGCCGGAGCTCCATGGCTTCATCGATACTGCTGACCGCCAGATAATCGGCACCGAGGGCCTGCAATTTTGCCGACACCTGCACCGAACCGTGCCCGTAAGCATCGGCCTTGACCACGCCGAGAAATTTTACTTTCTCTCCGATATATTCCCTTATTTTATGATAATTATAAGTCAGGGCATCCAGATTGATTTCCGCCCAAGTTCTTCGCAATGTAGATTCCATACTGCGCTTCCTTTTCCATATATTTTTCTTTTAATAGAATAATCCTTACCCGACGGAAATACAATCTCCCTCTTTACAGATTATTCCTCTTCCAGCCAGAACCCTTTTCGCAACGCCTGCTCGCCGAATTTTTCCTGAATCGCATCCATGACTTTTGCTGCTTTTGCCTGTTTCTCCCGCTTTTGAGAAAACAAATCCTGCAGCTCCATAGGCTCCGACAAATTAGAGCCGGTCACACCGATGAGACGTATCCCTTCATCAATGGCAATTCTCTTCTTCAGTATCATACAGGCATCGTAAATTTCTTCCTGCAAATTGGTTCCTTCTTCCAAAGACAACGCTCTTGTCACCGTACGAAAAGAAGAAAACCGAATTTTTAAAGAAATCGTTTTTGCCGCCTGATGATGCTTGCGGAGACGTTTTGCCACGATATCGCTGTGACGGGCGATCTGCCTGTCTATATCTGCGGGATCGGTCAAATCTTTTTCATAAGTCGACTCGTCGCCGATGGACTTGATCTGCCGCTCCGATTCCACGGGACGGTTGTCAATGCCGAGAGATAATTTTTTGAACATTTCTGCCTGATTTCCTAAAAGAGGAATCAATTTCACCAAAGGCGCATTTTGAAAATCACCGATCGTTAAAATACCGGCTTCGATCAATTTCTTTTCCGTTACTTTTCCCACACCCCAAAGACGGCGGATCGGAAGAGGTGCCAATATACTTATTTCCTTCCCGTAAGGAATCAAAAAAAGTCCGTCCGGCTTTCCCATATCGCTTGCCATTTTCGCAAGAAATTTATTCGGCGCGATTCCTACGGAAGCAATCAGTTTTGTTTTATCAAAAATTTCTTTTTTTATACTCCGTCCCACATCTCCCAATGTTTTATATTGCTTACCCAGGCCGGAAATATCCATAAAAGCTTCATCCAAAGAAAGCGGCTCGATCTCCGATGCATAGTGAAGCATGATCTCATGAATTTCAGCAGAAACGGAAGCATACACTTCCATACGGGGCGGTACAAATATTCCGTCAGGGCAGAGCTTGCGGGCCCGTGAAACGGACATGGCGGAATGAACGCCGAAACGACGCGCTTCATAAGAAGCGGTGGCAACGACGCCTCTTTGGGAAAGGCCTCCCACGATCACCGGCTTTCCTCTCAGATCCGGCCGATCTCTTTGCTCCACCGATGCATAAAAAGCGTCCATATCCACATGCATGATCCACCGCTTCAATTCCTTCGCCCCCTTTTATTTTGATCTTAGAAGGAAATATTTGTTCTGTCAAACCTGCTTTACTGTTTCTGATATTTTCATTATGATATATTTAATTATAGAGAGAAATTCTCTCTTATTTCATATTTTTGGAGGAGAAATATATGAAAGCACTCATTATCTGGTCATCTCGTACGGGAAATACGAAGGCTGTCGGAAAAGCGATTTATGATTCTTTAGATTGTGAAAAAGATTTTGTGGAAGCAGGCAGGGAGCCGGAGGATCTGTCCCCCTACGATATCGTTTTCGTCGGTTTCTGGGCGTTCCGAAGAGGCGCCGACATGGCAGCCCGAAAAGTTCTCTCTTCTCTTCACGAAATGAACGTCGCTATTTACGGAACAGCCGGAACTTATCCCGATTCCGATGCCGCCAAGAGCTATCTCAAAAACTCGGCAGAACTTTTAAGCGGCAACAATACTTTTCTGGGAGGCTTCATCTCCCAAGGAAGAGTTCATTCTTTCCACATAGGAAAAAGAAATCCCCATGCGGAAAAAGTTCATCCTCTGACACCGGAACGATTGGAACGTTTGCAGGAAGCGGAAAAA
>URAA01000009.1 GCA_900545785.1 uncultured Dialister sp.
ACTATCTCTTGATGCAGGCAATGGGCCCGAACGTAGCAGGCGTAATCGGAACTGCAGTAGCAGCAGGAACGATGCTTGCACAATTCGGAGGAGGCTAATAGACAGCCTGTTCTTGAAACAAAATAAAGACGCTCCCTTAACGGGGGCGTTTTTTATTGGAAAAATTTTGAAGAGGAATCGGGGAGAAAATGCTGAGACGTACCGCAAGAATTATTTAAAATTATCATTAATTTTTAAATGGAGACCTTGCAAATTATATGATGAAATAAATCGATAAAACGGGAAGTGCCGCGAAAGGAATATTGTAAGTAAAACCGATAGGTATGTATTATCAAAACGAAGACGGATATTTGGAATCTGTCGGAAAGAGAAAATGTAAAGATAAAAAATTAATTTCTGTAAAGAAGATCAAAAGGATGATCGGTTCGCAGAAAATAATTAATTATGCTCTTTACAGCAGTAAAAATGATTCTGTAAACAGAAAAAGATAATATATAGAACAAGGCAGCCCATATGAAAAAACAGAAGTGTAAATTCAGAATAGGAGAAAACAAAATATACGAGAAAATGCCGACGTAACCGACAGAACAGATTGATTTCTTGAAAGTGACGGCGGTATTTAATTCGGCTTATATCGAAATACTTCTATGCATAAAAATCATAAGGGCGTATAGAAAAGGCAAAATTACTCATAAAGGGATTGTAAAATTAGACACGCCGTGATATTATTTAGCGGTAATAAATCTATATCGATAATAATCTATAAATAATATGATTATGCAACTCCGACAAAATTATTTTCTATAGCAAAAATATTTTCTTGTTGATAAAAAGAATGTAAAAAAACGATAAAAAGAAAAAAGAAAAAATGATTTTGTACTGAGTTATTAAACAGGCAAGAAAGAAAAATAATGATTATCTTGCCTATATGATGAAAGATGCAGGGGTGATTAACAAGAAATCGCTAAAGTGTCACATTCGGAATTTTGGTTATTATTAAATTTTTATTCGATCAATCCATGATCGGGGGGAGAAAAAATGAATCATATTTATAAAAATGTTTGGAGCAAAGTAAAAAATAATTATGTAGCAGTTTCTGAAATTGCAAAAGGTCACGGCAGAAACAGTTCGGAGAAAACAGTTAAAAATGCATTGGCAGCAGTGGTTGCCACAAGCTTGCTCTTTGGCGGCTATGCCGGTGTTTCCGCGGCGGATACAACGGCAGGAGCGGGTAATGGTGTTGCTATTGGTACGGGCAGTTCAGCACCAAATGCTGAAAATGTGGCTATCGGAAAAGGGGCAAGCATTAGTTATTCCAGTGGTAACAGTAATGCCACCGGAGACATAGTTATCGGCAACGGTGCTAAAACAAATAATTACATATCGCAGGGCGGTGGAATCGCAATCGGTTCTAATTCTTTTGTAGAAAATATGTTGGGTGGGTTGGAACGTACTTTCGATTTTAATCAGGCAGGATATGATAAGTTTTTAGGAATGCCTTACGGAAATCCGAAGGATGTTACCAAAATGGTGACCGGTGTAGCTATCGGGCAAAACACCTATGCCCGCTCCGGCAGCGTGATGCTCGGAACTCATAATTATAAGGGCGAACTGGGGGACGTGACTGTCGACAGTTCCAATACGAAAGCAAACAATATGTCTATTTTTTCCACCACCTTAGGTTCGAACAGCTATACCAATGGTTTATTCTCCAGTGTTACCGGTGCTTATTCCATTGCTTCTTCAGATTATAACGGCGGTGCTAATACTGCAGCCAAAAACTTCGGTGCCAACATTTACGGTTCTTTGAACAGTATCGAATCTGCTACGTCTTCGTCCAACTATTCCGGTATTGCCAGCAGTGTCATCGGTACGGCGAACAGAACGGCTAACTCCAACGGTGCTTTGATTCTCGGTGCCGGTAATGAAATAACAAATTCCATAACAACTATTTCTGCACCGACAAGCGGGGCTGATTCTGCTAAGGAACTGCAGACAAAACTGATGAATGCAGTCAAGTCATCGGCAAGCGGCGGTGCAACCCTTGCTATCGGCGGCGGCAACAAGGCAGATTATACGCAGAAAACAGCTATTATCGGCGTCAACAATACCATTACCGGTACTGCAGATGCTGTCAGCACCTTCAATATGATCAACGGTTACAACAACAAAGCTTCCAATGTGAAATATGTAACTGTTATCGGCTCTGACAATAACGTAGCAGATGTTGAGTCCAATGTTATTCTCGGTAATAAAAATACGGTGTCGACGAACAATACTTTTGTTCTCGGTCATAATGTGACTTCCACTGCGGAGAATTCGGTATTCCTCGGAAACAATTCCGCTTATGTGGCAAGCGGTAAGACATCCAAAGGTTTGGATAGCTACACAAGCGACACCGTAGCAGGAAAGACGGTTAATTTCGCCGGTGGAGATAATGTGGGAGGTGTCGTATCTGTCGGCTCTGCCACTGAAACACGGCGTATCCAGAATGTATCTGCAGGCCTTATCAGTGCCGATTCCACCGATGCAATCAACGGAAGCCAGCTCTATGCGGTAGCGGAAGCGTTAAAAGCTACGGCAGAAGGATCAAAAGGATCAACTTTGGTTGGTAGCGACAAAGCATTGTCCATTGATAAGGATAATAAAACACTGAATTTGAATCTGAAAGATACGGCAGGAAATGAAGTTACGGGAAGTGTAGATTTGACCGATTTGGCAAGTGCTGTTGATACGGATACCAAAACTACTATAGTGGCAGGGGATAATGTCACTGTAGAAAAGACAGACGACAGTACTGAATCAAACATAAACTATAAGGTCAGTGTAAAGGCAGACGGCAAGGTAGAATCGGGAAATACGGGACTTGTCAGCGGCGGCACCGTATATAATGAAACCCGTGTAACAAGCGACGGAAACTATATCAAGAGTGCAAACAGCGCAGCAGAAAATCTCACCGTTTTAGATACACAGGTGGGAACGAACACTCAGAGCATCAGCAATCTGAATGTAAGAATGAATGATCTCGGAAACCGTGTGGACAGAGTGGGCGCAGGTGCGGCAGCTTTGGCAGCGCTCCATCCCATTGATTTCGATCCGGAAGACAAGTGGAATTTTGCAGCGGGCTACGGCAACTATAAGGGTGCCAATGCAGCAGCTGTAGGCGCATTCTATCGTCCGAATGAAGATACCATGTTCAGCATCGGCGGATCTTTCGGCGGCGGAGAAAATATGATCAATGCCGGCGTATCCATCAAATTGGGCAAAGGAAACGAATACATGAAGCTTTCCCGTGCTGAAATGGCACAGAAACTGGATCAGCAGAACAGAGAAATCCAGGAAATGAAAGCTAAAGATGCTGCAAGAGATGCACAGATGCAGGAAGTTTTGAGACAGCTTGAAATTCTTCAGAATCAGGCGGCAAAATAATTTTTAAAAGATAAGGAAAGGGCTCCGTAACGGCGGAGCTCTTTTTTTATAAAATCAGAAATTTCCGTCTTGCAGGAGAAGAACGGGAAGTCCCGAAGTTCACGCAGTTTCGGTAATTGTTTCAATGAAAAAATATTTAAAAATAACCACTTGTAATTTTTTGATTTATGAAATAATATTTATATAGAAAATATTCAATTTGATAATACTTCGCAATATAGAAAGGAGGAAGAAATGGAGCCGGACATATCCTTTTTCTTTATAGGAACCGTTTTTGCCGCAGGCATCCTGTCTTTTCTTTCCCCCTGTGTACTTCCGGTGCTTCCTGTTTATATGGGAAAATTAATGGATCGTAGGGAAGGATCTTCTTTTGAGTTTCTGGGGAGACAAATATATATCCTGCCGCTTTTGAAAACATTGGCATTTATTGCTGGTTTGTCCATGGTGTTTTTTACCCTCGGATTCGGCGCAGGCTTTCTGGGACGATTTTTGTACCATCCTTATATGCCCTATGTGCTGGGAACGATCGTGATTATCCTCGGGCTCCATCAGATGGAAATCATTAACCTTTCTTTCTTGCAGAGAGAGAAGAAGCTTGATGTACAAAAGAAGGAAAGAGGCGGAATGATAGAAGCTTTTATTTTGGGGCTGACTTTCAGTTTTGCTTGGACACCCTGTGTGGGGCCTGTTCTCGGCTCCGTCCTTGCCATAGCTGTTTCCGAAGGGAGTTCCCCGTGGTACGGCGGATTTCTGATGATCGTCTATACCGCAGGCATGGCGATTCCTTTTCTTTTACTCGCCGCCGCATCTTCTTATTTCATGAAATATCTTCAACCTTTGAAAAAACATTCCCTTGCTTTAAAAAGGGCGGGAGGAATTTTGATTGTACTTATGGGCATTGTTCTTATGTCGGGCCAGCTGAACAGGCTGACCGCAATTTTGACTTGACAGTGGGGAGAATATAATGGAAATGATAAAAAAAATAACCGGCGCCGTTTTGATCGGCGCATTGGCAGCGTCTTTGACCGCTTGCTCGCCGTCGGCAAATTCCTCTGATAAAGGCGGCGCAAAAGGGTTGATATCTTCTGCGGATGCAGCTTCCGTAAGTGAAGGGAAAAGAGGAGAAGAGGGAGATTTTATGCTGAAGGATATTCATGGAAAAGAATACAGATTGTCCGATTTCAAAGGAAAGAAAGTATTTATTAAGTTTTGGGCATCTTGGTGTTCCGTCTGCATGGCAACCATCGGAGAAACGAACCGTCTTGCAGGAGAAAATAATGATTTTGTCGTTCTTTCCATCGTGGCTCCCGGATTCGGGGGAGAAATGAAAAAAGATGATTTTATCAAATGGTATAACGGCTTGGAATATAAAAATATCCCCGTGCTCTTAGATGAGGGCGGCGAGGTGACAAAAGCATACGGTGTCCGTTTTTATCCGACCGGTGCATTGATCGATTCGGAGGGCAAAGTACGGGCAGTCGTTCCCGGCCATATTCCGTCGGATACATTGAAGGAAAAAATGGCGACTCTTCCCTGATGAGCGGGAAATGATCATCTGATTCATGACAAGCCGTTTCTTCAGTGTAACGAAAAAGGGGAAAGTCATGAAAGAAATGAGGGATACAGTGAAAGATATATATTTGGCAGGCGGCTGTTTTTGGGGATTGGAAGAATATTTTTCCCGCATCGGCGGCGTGATTGATGTAAAGTCCGGCTATGCCAACGGAAAGACGGAAGAGACGGATTATCAGAGGATAGGAATGACCGATCATGCGGAAACGGTCCATGTGATCTATGACGAGTCAAGGCTGACATTGAAAGAAATTCTTCTTTACTACCTTCGCGTGATCGATCCCACCTCGGTCGACCGCCAAGGAAATGACAGAGGCCGCCAGTACAGGACGGGTATTTATTATACCGATGAAGAGGACGGCGAAATAGCAAGGGCTGTTCTCAAAGAAAAAGAAAAAGAGATTCATCAACCGGTTGTCGTGGAAGTAGAACCGCTCCGCCATTTCATTTTGGCAGAAGAGTATCATCAGAAATATTTGAAGAAAAATCCCGGCGGTTATTGCCATATCGATGTGACACTTTCCGAAGATCCGGTGATCGATTCCGCCCTTTATCCGAAGCCTTCGGAAGAGGTGCTGCGGCAGATTTTGACGGCGGATCAATATGCGGTGACACAGGAAAATGCAACGGAAACGGCTTTTTCCAATGAATATTGGGACAGCTTTGAAAGAGGCATCTATGTGGATGCGGCGACAGGAGAACCTTTATTTTCTTCAAAGGATAAATTTCATTCTTCCTGCGGCTGGCCGAGCTTTACAAAACCCATATCCGCCGATGTCGTGGCCTATCGGGAAGACAGAAGTTATAACATGGTACGCATCGAAGTGAGAAGCAGGAGCGGAGACTCTCATCTGGGCCATGTTTTCGGCGACGGACCGAAAGATCGGGGAGGAAGAAGATACTGCATCAACAGCCTTTCTCTTCGGTTCATACCGGAAGCGGAGATGGAAGAAAAGGGATACGGATTCCTTTTAAAGTTCTTATAAAATAATTTTTTTACTTTTAAAAAGTTTTGACGGAAAAATCCTTGCATTGTAATATATAAGTTGGTAAGATAAATACGCTTTGTAAGGATGGTGGATTTATGCAATTAATTGATTTATCGGATGTCAAGGATTTTAATGCCGCCCGTTTCTTGTTATACTGGTTTGTGGCAACGGTGGTTGCCATTATTGTGGCTTATACGATAGACCCGAAGAAGAAACTCGTCTGGTTCCGTCAGAGAAGTGATAACGGATTCATGGTCCGCCGCGGGTTTTTCGGAAATTTCAGTCTTCTCGGTGTGCCGAGGACGAAAGAAGGGTTTGCCATTACGGCAGGGATTTTCATTGTTGCCGGCCTCATCTGGGCGCTTATCGTATTTGTGCTTGCCCCGCTTGGCGGGTATAATTTATAAAAAGTGCATATGTTTTCTGCGGATGGCACAGGGGCAGAAAATAGTAACGGACCTGGTATGACGGGTCCGTTTTTTATAAAGAGTTTTCAGTCTGTAAGAAATCAGAAATGAATGAAGGAGGAAGTCATGTCAAACGGTGAAGCGATTTTGAAAGAGCTTTTTGCCGGCGTGGCCGCCATGTCCGATCCGACGGTATGGATCATGTTTGCCATAGGCGGTCTTTTGATCTGGCTCGGCGTCAAAAAAGACTATGAGCCGATGCTTTTATTTCCCATGGGGGTGGGCTGTATTTTGGCAAATATGCCCGGCCATTTTGTGACACTTCCCGACGGGGGCGGAGAACCGGGATTTTTGCAGGTACTCTACGAAGCGGGAATTGCAAACGAATTGTTTCCCGTCCTGATTTTCGTTGCCGTCGGCGCCATGTGTGATTTTACACCGCTCATCGGCCGCCCTCAGGTCATGCTTTTTGCTGCTGCAGCTCATTTCGGTATTTTTGCAACCGCCCTTCTTGCTTCGGCGGCGGGATTTCCTTTCAATCAGGCGGCGGCTATCGGAATCATCGGTGCCGCTGACGGTCCGACCACTATTTTTGTGGCACAGAAATTTGCGACAGAGCTTCTGGCGCCCCTGACGGTGACGGCGTTTTGCTATATGTCCCTCGTGCCGATCATTCAGCCGCCGATCATTAAATTACTGACCACGGAGAAAGAAAGAAAGATCCGCATGGAATTTCGGGAAGAAAAACCCGTATCATGGACGGTGAAATTTTTATTTCCTTTCATGATAGTTATTTTTGCAGGGATTTTGGCACCGATTTCCGTTCCCCTCATCGGAGCGCTCATGTTCGGCAATATGCTCAAAGTGTCCGGCGTGGTCGATTCTTTATCCGATACGGCGCAAAATGAACTGGCTAACTTAGTCACCCTCTTTTTGGGGATCACCGTAGGAGCTACGATGACGGCGGAAAATATTCTCACCGCCGATGTTTTGAAAATTCTCGTCCTCGGAGCGGCGGCTTTCGTCTTCGACACCGCAGGCGGCGTGCTTTTTGCCAAGTTTGCCAATTTATTTTTAAAGAAAAAACTGAATCCCATGATCGGAGCCTGCGGTATTTCCGCATTCCCCATGTCGGGAAGAGTCATTGCCAAAATGGCATTGAAAGAAGATCCGACCAATTTCATCATTCAGCATGCCATGGGTGTCAATGTGGCAGGACAGGTGGCGTCGGTCGTTGCCGGCGGTCTTGTTCTTGCTTTGATTCCCGTATTGAGTTGAGGAGGCCGTCATGTCAAGTTTGGAATCGTCCCTGTACTTACTGATCATCGCTTATCCCATGCTTTTTATCGTGATGGCTGTTTTTGCAGGACTTACCCATATGCTTACTAAGTTATTCCCCGGTAAAGAAGAAGTCGGAAAATAGGAAAAGCAGGGTAAAATTAAGTAAAATTCCCGTATTTGCGGGAAAATTATAAAAGCTATATACTGTAATTGTGAAAATAATTCTCTTTTAGGAGGCAGGATATGAAAGAAACTTACAGCAGAACAAAATCTGTCTGGCAGCGTATGAATAAGACGGAACGCAAAGCTGTCATGAGTTACGGTGAAAAATACAAGAAATTTTTGGATATTGCCCGTACGGAAAGACTGGCAGCGGAGGAAATTATCCGCCGGGCGGAAGCAAAGGGTTTTAAACCCGTCTATGATATGAAATCTCTTAAGGCGGGAGATAAAGTGTATTGGAACCAGAAAGGGAAATCCGTGATTTTAGCGGTCATCGGAAAGCAGCCCGTTCATGAAGGCATCAAGATCGTCGGATCTCATATCGATTCGCCCCGTCTGGATCTGAAAGCAAATCCGGTCCATGAAAAAGAAGGAATCGTTTATTTCCGTACTCATTATTACGGAGGAATCAAGAAATACCAGTGGACCACGATTCCGCTCGCGCTGATCGGCGTTGTGTTTACAAAGAGCGGAAAGAAAGTGGATATCAATATCGGCCTTAAAGAAGATGATCCGATTTTTTATGTAACGGATCTGCTGATTCATATGGCGCAGGATCAGATGAAAAAGAGCCTTGCCGAAGGAATCACCGGTGAACAGCTGCAGGCTGTGGCAGGAAGTCATTCGGAAGAAGGACATACGCCGAAAGAAGCAATCCTCGAACTTTTGAAAAAAGAATACGGCATTGAAGAAGAAGATTTTGCCGCAGCGGAATTGGAACTGGTTCCTGCCATGAAAAGCAGAGATGTCGGTCTTGACAGATCCCTCATCGCTTCTTACGGACAGGACGACCGGGTATGCTCTTATGCCAATCTGGAAGCGATTTTGAATGCAAAAGCGGGAACAAAAACACAGGCGGCACTTCTCACCGACAAGGAAGAGATCGGCTCTTATGGAAATACCGGTATGGAATCCTCTTATTTTGTTAAATTTGTTATGAAACTTCTTGCATTGCAGGGAAGCGGAAGCCTTCTTGATTTCTATGAAACGATGGAAAACAGCGAAATGCTTTCTGCCGACGTCAATTCCTGCTTGGATCCGATGTTCCCCGAAGTTTCGGAAAAGGATAATGCATCCCTTCTCGGATACGGTGTCAATCTGACAAAGTACGGCGGATCTCGGGGCAAGGCAGGCAGCAATGATGCAAATGCAGAATTTTTGCAGAAAATCAGAAAAATTTTCAATGATGCCGGCGTTTGCTGGCAGATCGGCGAGCTCGGCAAAGTGGATCAGGGCGGCGGCGGCACCATCGCATTCATGATGGCAAACTGGGGCGCAGAAGTGGTGGATTGCGGCACATCCATGCTTTCCATGCATGCACCGTACGATCTTCTCTCCAAAGCAGATGCGTATGAAACGTATCTGGCATATAAAGCTTTCTTTGAGAGCAAATAAAACAATGAAATGAAACAGAAAGGGCTTTCTTGCAAGGAAGCCTTTTTTTTGTCGGGAAATTTCAATTTTTATTTCAGAAATAAATTCATACATTTTCCTATTGACTGTATAATTCGTCTGGGTTACTATATCTAACAAGATTTATTTTTCAGAAGCATAGAAGAGCAGGAGGATTTCATCATGGCTGACAATCAGTCGGAGATACATCAAGAGAAAGAAATATTGACGGAGGATCCGGAGAAAAAAGCACAAGAACTGTTGGAAGAAAAAGAAGCAGACTCACGGATGAGAAATTATTCGGGCCCTATGGGGAAATGCATTGTGCTGCTCCTTTGCGTATGGACCGCATTCCAACTGTATTTTACGACGGTGGGCGCTATCAGTGCGATCAATCTGAGGGCGATCCATTCTATTTTTTTACTCGTTTTTACATTCCTTTTATTTCCGACCTGCAGAAAAGAAAAAAGAAACAGAACGATGCCGCCCTTTTGGGACATAGCTTTTATTATTGCTTCGGCAGGCAGTTTTTTATATCTGATTTTAAATTATACAAGAATTGCCCAGACCGGGGGACGTATCTCCGACATGGAAACGGGGATAGCTCTTTTGGCGGTCATCTGTGTGTTTGAAGCTGCCCGAAGAGCATCGGGAAATTTGTCGATCCTTGCCGCCGTTTTCCTTGCGTATAACTGGTTCGGCGCTTATCTTCCGGGCTATCTGGGACATAACGGATTCACTTTGAAACGGGTGCTCATCACGCAATTCTGGGGGACCGACGGTCTTCTCGGTACCGGCGTGGGCGTATCGGCGACATATATATTCCTCTTCGTCATCTTCGGCGCTTTTTTGAAATATTCGGGCTTTTCAAAATTTATCAATGACTTTTCCCTCACTTTGGTGGGAACCGCTTCCGGCGGCCCTGCCAAGGTGGCGGTCATTGCGTCGGGACTCATGGGAATGATCAACGGCTCCGCCATTGCCAATGTGGCGACGACGGGAACCATTACAATTCCTTTGATGAAACGGACGGGATATAAAAAAGAATTTGCCGCAGCGGTGGAAGCCGTCGCTTCGACGGGGGGCCAGTTTACGCCGCCTATCATGGGAGCTGTGGGATTTGTCATGGCGGAATTTTTGAATTTATCCTATACCTATGTGGCTCTTGCGGCAATTACGCCGGCGCTGCTTTATTATATCGGCCTCCTTTTTGCGGTACATTTTGAAGCGAAACGTTTGGGGCTTTCCGGTATTGCCAAAGAAAATATTCCCGATGCAATGACGGTGATTAAGGAAGAGGGCCATCTGGTGCTGCCCCTCATCAGCTTGATCGGCCTCATGTTTATGGGATTCACCCCTCTTTATGCGGCAGTTATTTCTATTTTTATCACCATCGGCGCAAGCTGGCTTCGAAAAGATACCCGCATGACGGGAGATAAAATTTTGACCGCCGTCGTGGAAGGGGCAAAATCCGCTGTTTCCGTCGGCGTATGCTGTATCATCATCGGCATCATCATCGGTACGGTCACCTTGACGTCCCTCGGGCTGAACATGGGATATCTCATTCTTTCCGTCGTACAGGACAACAATCTTTATCTGGCAGGTTTTCTTGTGATGGTTATGTCTGCTATTCTGGGAATGGGAGTGCCCGGTGTGGCAGCCTATGTCATCGTTCAGGCCGTAGCCGTTCCCGTCCTGATCAAAGCGGGAGCTATTCCGATCATTGCCCATATGTTCTGCCTGATTTACGCCTGCCTTTCCAATATCACGCCGCCGGTGGCAATGTCGGCCTATGTGGCATCGGGCATTGCCGATTCGGATCAGACAAAAACGGGACTCTGGGCAGTCCGTCTCGGTCTTATCGGATTCATCATTCCTTTCTTTTTTCTTGATAATCCGGTGCTTCTTATCGGTGTCGATAAGGCAGCGTCTACGGCAGATACTTTATGGAGCATCTTTTCCGCCTGCATCGGTACCTATGCTTTGGTGGCAGGCCTTGAAGGATGGATCCTCCGCCGCTGTACCGTGCCGGAAAGAATTATTTTATTTATAGCATCACCTCTCCTTCTTTTCCCCGGAATAATATCGGACGGCATCGGCATCTTGGGAATATTGGCTGTCACCGCCTTCCAGTATGTACGGTGGAAAAAAGAAAAAGAAGTAAAAATTTGATTTTCAGACCGCTTTGTTTCAGGTATACTGGAATAAATATATTTTCTGATTTTATTTCAAGAAGTTCGGCAGATACGGGAGGAAATGAAAATGAAACTGAAAAAAATGATTGCTTTGTCTTTGGCGGCACTTGCCATTGCAGGAGCGGCAGCAGGCTGCGGCGGGGAAAAATCAAATGCTCCGGGAGGGGGAAAACCTCAGGCGGGACAGACGATAAAAATTAATTTCCCCACGGCGGGAGCTTCCGGCGCTTTATATGCCGTCGGTGCTGCCATTACAAATATGTGGACGAACAATGTTCCCGGCGTGCAGGCGGCAAGCCAGGCATCGGCAGGGGGAATCGCCAACCTGAACATGGTTTCCGACGGAGAAGCACAAGTTTCTATCGCTATTTCCAGCAATGTCTACCAATGTCTTAAAGGAACGGACAGTTTCAAAGATCATGCTTATCCGGATTTGAAAGTCATCGCAGGGCTGTATATGAATCCTAACCAAGTGGTGGTGACGGAGAAATCGGGGATTGAAAAACTGTCTGATGTAAAGGGAAAACATTTTGCCGTCGCATCGGCAGGATCGTCCGTTTATAACGAATGTGACACCCATTTTACTGCGGCAGGACTGAAATTTCCCGAAGATATCCGGGCAGAATATATTACTTTTACCGATGCGGCAGATATGCTCCAAAACGGTTCCATCGACGGGGCGTGGATCATGTCCGGCGCACCTGCTTCTGCCGTAACGCAGGCTCTGACGGGAGGATGCCGACTGGTCGATATAGACGGGGCGCTGATTGATGCGATGAAACAAAAATATCCTTGGTACACAAGCTATACCATTCCGGCGGGAACCTATCCGAACCAAGATAAAGATATCCATACCTCTGCCATTAAAATGGTCATGTTCACCAGAGGAGATATGCCGGAGGATGTGGTATACAATCTGACAAAATCTTTCTGGCAGCATATTGATGAACTGGGACAGGCGCAGAAAAATCTGAAAGGACTGAAACCGGAAGATGCGGTGAAAGATATAGCCGGCGTTCCGCTTCATCCCGGTGCGGAAAAGTATTATAAAGAAATAGGTGTATTGAAATAAATTTAAAAATCCGCCGAAAAAAATCTCTTGACAAGAAAAAGATCGTCGGTTAAAATATTTCCAATATAAAAAAAGTGATGACGGAAAAAAGTACAAGTTTCGTTTCTGCATAGAGAGCTGGTGGATGGTGAAAACCGGAGAGAAAGGAATTTGGAAGTTCTTTCCTGAACCGCTTCACTGAAATATAAGTAGGTGTTGCCGGAGTGGCTTGCGTTAAAAGGCCGAGAGTTGATCTGATGAATGAGGGTGGTACCACGGATATTCCGTCCCTTGGGTACCGCCCTTTTATATTTGAAATCCTTTGTCAGATAAACAGGGTGGTACCGCGATGAGTCCCGTCGTCCCTTGCTATAGCGAGGGACTTTTTTGTAGAAAAAAGAAAGCGGGGAACCGAAAATGAAAAAATGGATGAAATGCATGATAGCGGTAAGTTTGGCAGGTATGGCGGCAGTGACGGCAGCCTGCGGCGGAGCGGGAGAAAATAAAAACGCTTCTTTGGAAAACGGCAAATTGAAAATAGGAGTGGTACAGATCGTACAGCACTCTTCCCTGGATCTGGCAAACAAAGGCTTTACGGATGCACTGAAAGAACGGGGCTATGACGAAAGCAAGGTGATCTTCGATCAGCAGAATGCCCAAGGGGATCAATCCAATTTAAAAAGTATTGTTGCCCGTTTCAAAAATGAAAGACCCGGTTTGATTTGTGCCATTGCGACACCTTCCGCACAGGCGGCAGCCAATGAAATCAAAGATATACCGATCGTAGGAACGGCCATTACGGATTTCACCACGGCCAAATTGGTACAAAATGACGAAGCGCCGGGAGGAAATGTGACGGGGGTCAGTAATTTGACATCGGTGGACGCGCAGATGGATCTGGCAAGAAGATTGGTGCCTTCCGCCAAAAAAGTGGGACTTATTTATTGTTCCAGCGAAGTGAACAGCGAAGTTCAGGCAAATATGGTGAAAGAATATGCCGGAAAGAATAACCTTATCGTAGAAGAAAGGACCGTCAACAGTGTGAATGATATCCAGCAGGTGGCGGAATCTTTGATCGGCGCCTGTGATTTCATTTACGTACCCACCGATAATGTGATGGCTTCCGCCATTCCCACACTGGTAAAAGTGACGGACAAAGCAAAAATCCCCGTCATTGCAGGAGCGGGCAGCATGGCAAAAGACGGCGCCCTTGCCTCTCTCTCCGTTGATTACTATACTTTGGGAAAACAGACCGGTTATTTGGCGGCGGATATTTTGGACGGAAAAGTAAAACCGGAAAATGCACCGATTCAGCATCAAAAAGAATATAAAATCGTTATCAATAAAAAGAATATGGACATATTGGGTATAGCAATTCCGGAAAATATTTTAAAATCCGCCGAACTATTATAATTCAGCGCGGCTCTATATATTTTCAAGAGAGAAAAAATAATAAAAGAGAGTGCATTTAAAAAATTTCCTTTCTTCGGTGTAAGAGATATGGGCTGTTTCGGAGAAACAAACGATAAAACCATGTTTTTATGAGGTAGCTATGTTATAATAAAGCATGGATATATTTTTCTTAATTCTTAATCAGGGAAGGCAGCGGAATGTCAGATATTGAAAAAAGGCTGCAGTCGGTAAAAAAACGCATAGAAGCGGCGAAGGGACGCTCTCCTTACGGACAGGATGTGACACTTGTGGCAGTGACGAAATTTCACCCCTTGGAGGATATGGAAGAAGTACTCCGCCTCGGTGTCACTCATGTGGGAGAAAACCGTGTACAGGAGATGGAAGACAAGTACAAGAACCTTTCACTTCCCGCGGTATGGAATTTTCAGGGACATCTGCAAAAAAATAAAGTTAAGAAAGCGGTGGCTCTCGCTGATTTGATTCAGTCTGCCGATTCTTTTGAAATTTTGCGGGAAATAGATAAAAGAGCCGGCGAAATCGGAAAAGTGCAGGATTTGCTTCTGGAATGTAATGTTTCCGGGGAAGAAAGCAAGTACGGATTTGCACCGGAAGATCTGGAAAGAGCGGCTGAACTTGCCGCCTATTGTCCCCATATTTCAGTCAAAGGCCTGATGTGTATGGCGCCGATAGAAGAGGACGGGGAGAAAACAAGGCCCGTTTTCAGAAAAGCCCGCCTCTTGTGGGAAGAATTGAAGAAATATTTCCCGGAAGATCAAATATCTATCCTGTCCATGGGCATGACCCGGGACTTTGAAACAGCTATAGAAGAAGGCGCGACAATGGTTCGCATTGGCACTGCGATTTTCGGTGCCCGACAGAAGGGAGAAAAAAATGAGCTTGCTTGATAAATTAAAAGATCAATTTGCACCAAGAGAAGATGAAATGGAAGAAGGTTATGAAGAGGAAGAAACTTCCGTAACTTCTGCCGCACCTGTTCCTCCGAGGAATGTAGCCGGCGCAGGCCGTCCTGTCGCTACCCGTCAGGCAAAACCTTATACCATGGTCGTGGTGAATCCGAAAAATTATCAGGATGCGGAAAAAATCGGTGATCATTTGAAATCCTCCCGTCCGGTGGTTATGAATATGGAAAAAACCGACGTGGACGAAGCACAGCGTATCGTTGACTTCATCCAAGGGGTCATGTATGCTCTGGACGGCAGAATCGATCAGATTTCCGAACATATTTATCTTTGCGCGCCGAATAACATGAGTGTTTCCCGGGAGAACTTCGCCGCTTTTCCTGAAGCCGGAGCGCCCGCTTGGGAACCGCAGACACCGACAAGGGAATAAATGTCATTTTTTTCAAATTTGGAAGACCGGTTCAATCGTTTTTTCTCTTCAGGAAATGAAGAAGATGATTATGAATCGGAACTTGTATATGATGATGACTACCGGAATGAGGACAGTCCCCGCGTAACGAGCGCGCTGCCTGCGAGAGCTGTCCGTCCGATGGATGCGGTCATCATGGAACCGCACTCTTACAGCGATGTGAGGAGGGCGGCGGAAGCCATGAAAAAAGGCCTGATTGTCCTTATCGTTCTCGGAGATAATTTAGAGGACGGAGAAGCGGGCCGTTTTGTGGATTTTATGGGTGGTGCCGTTTTTTTCGGGCAGGGAGAATTGGAACTTTTAAATGAAGAAGTTTTGATTTGCGCTCCCTCCAATGTTCACTTGGAAACGGATAATCTGCCGCGGCTGAGCGGTATTCCTCAGTGGAAAGGACCTTCTTTATGAACCGTATATTGATGATCGGCTGCGGAGCCATGGGAGGAGCGATCCTTTCGGGCTGCCTTTCCTGCGGACTTTGGAAAAAAGAAAATGTATATATAAAGGAACATTCTTTGGAAGCATCCCGGCGTAAAGCGGAAGAATACGGTGTTTCTTACGTGGAAAACAATGAAGTGATTTCTTCGGCGGATATTCTTCTTATCGCGGTGAAACCCGACGTGGTGCCTTCCGTACTTTCCGAAATATCTCCTTTCCGTCCGAGAAGGGTGATTTCCATTGCTGCCGCCGTCACGGTGGATACTTTGGAAAAAGGTCTCCCCGAAGGGACGGAAGTCATAAGAGTGATGCCGAATACGCCCGCTTCCGTCGGGGCAGGTATGACAGCCGTCACGGCCGGGCATTTTGCCAAAGAAGATTTTTTGAAAATGACGGAAGATATATTTTCCTCTCTCGGTAAAACGGCAGTCGTTACGGAAAGACAGCTGGATGCACTGGGCGCCCTTTCCGGGTGCGGCCCGGGCTATGCTTTTGTCATCATCGATGCGTTATCCGACGCGGGGGTGAGGATCGGACTTCCCCGCAAACTCGCAACTTTGGCGGCGGCGCAGACTCTTTACGGTGCATCAAAAATGATTTTAGAAACAGGAAAACATCCGGCAGAGCTCCGAGACGGGGTCACCAGTCCCGGAGGAACCACCATTGCAGGCATTCATTCCATGGAACGGGCAGGAGTCCGAGGTGCCTTGATGGATGCGGTGGTTGCCGGTCTTTTACGATCTGATGAAATGAGTAAAAAATAATGAAAGATAAAGAAAAAATTCTTCGCTATTTTGCTGCCGGCGGCGAAGAAGCAAAAGACATGGCAATTCGTCTTTTGGATTTGGCAGATTCCGTAGACAGAGGCCGTCCCTTTGCGGTAGGGCCTTTCATGGCGCCCTTTGCGGCACAGGTGGGACAAACCGTGGCAGCCCATATGAAGACGGTTGCGGTAAAAACTTGGGGCGGCTATCATGAAGCGGAACGTATCCGCGTCGCTTTTACAAGTTCGGATTATGACGGGCCTGTAGATTTCAAAATGACCGCTTTGAAAGTGACATGGGATGAAAGATATCGTCTGATCGGTCATCGGGATGTACTCGGATCTTTGATGGGACTCGGTATAGAACGATCCGTTTTGGGAGACATCCTCATGCAGGGCGCAGGCTGTCAGATTGTGGCAGACAAAGATATGGCGGAATGGCTGATTCAAAATTTTGTAAAAGTAGCGATGGTGCCCGTTCATGCGGAAGAAATATCTTTGGAAGAACTGACACCGCCCGAGAAAACAGCAAAAGAAGTGCGGGCGACCGTAGCTTCTCTCCGTCTCGATGCGGTAGGGGCGGCAGGATTTGGTATTTCCCGCAATAAAATGGTACAATGCGTAGAGAGCCAAAAGACAGAAGTGAACTGGCAGACTGCCAAAAGTGCCTCTCAGGCCATAAAAGTAGGAGATATCATTTCTATCCGCGGCAGAGGACGCATTGAAATAAAAGAAGTGACCGGAATGAGCCGTAAAGGCCGGACGGGACTTTTAATCAATCGATATAAATAATAGGGGAAAAATTAATTTAGGAGGAAGTTTTATGATTACACCAATGGATATCCACAACAAGACGTTTTCCCGTGGATTGCGCGGTTACAGCCAAGAAGAAGTAGATTCTTTCTTAGAAGAACTGGCAGCAGATTATGAACGTATCTATCGTGAACATCGTGAGATGGAAGAAGAAATGGATACGGTAAAAACAAAACTTCGGAATTATGAAAAAATGGAATCCACCATGTCATCCACCTTGGTTATGGCGCAGGAAACGGCGGAAAATGTAAAAAGAAATGCTCAAAAAGAGGCGGAACTGTCGATTAGGGAAGCAAGAAATTCCGCCCATAAAATTTTGGAAGATGCAGAAAATGCGAAAGCCAAGCTGAAATCGGATCTGCTGAAAGCGGAAGCGGATATGAGTGTTTATATCGAAAAGATCTTAGCAAATTTAAAATCCGCCACATTGCTCGTAGAATCGGCAAAAAACACGGCGCTCCCCAAACTGATCAAAGAAGATGAGGAAATTCCTGCGGAAGCGGCAGAAGAAGATCAGTCGGCAAATCTTTTTGAAGAATCGGAAGCAACCGCCGACGGCGGAGAAAATATGGAAATCGCTGAAGAAGCAACGGATATCGTTATAGAAGACGGTGAAAAATAAAACAGCAAATGAAAAGAGATGGCAAAAAGTCATCTCTTTTTTTATAGGAAAACGGCTCCTCCGCAAAGGGAGATATCGGTTATTTATTTTTATTATTTTTGTATAATATCAGCCCCGCTGCAAGAACGGCGGCAGAAATAAGGGCGATGCTTCCCCATTTGCGAACCCGATCAAATCGGGCGGCTTCTTTTATCTGAGTGAGGGCGGACTCGGGTTTTCGGGCGGCGATGGTTATACAGCCGAGTTTCGTATCCGTTTCGATCCGGACAAAACCTGCCCGGGTCAGTTCCGATACGAGCTCTCCCACCGTATAGACGGTCATGCCGGGGATCAGCTTCGGATAGAATTCATCCAAAAATCCTTCGCCGTCAGCCTCATTGGAGATGAGAAGAGTGGCGCCGGGTTTCATGACCCGCCGTACTTCTTTCAAACATTTTTGAAGATCTTTCCAAAAATAAATCGTTTCAAAGGCAGTGACAATATCGAAGCGGGAAGACTCGAAAGGAAGAAGATCGGCAGTCCCTTCATAAACAAAGCATCTTCCTTCTTCAACGGCTTTGCGGTTATATCGAAAAGAAACGTCAACCGCATCGGGAGAGGGATCGATCCCCGACACCCGGCCTGACGGAGCCCTTTTTAACAGCCGCGCCAGATTGCTCCCGCCGCCGCAGCCGATATCCAAAATCTCCGCATCTTCTTTGATATCCAGATGGGAGAGGCTCCAGAGAGAAGCGGGAGTGTGAGTTACATTCATCAAAACAAGGAGAGCTTTTCCGATATTTCCCTTGGGAGAAGAGAAGGAAGAAAATTTTTTGGTGAGATTCATTATAAAGCTCCTTTCTTCATAATCCGTACAGACATTTATATATTCATTATATCTTAATAGAAGAAAGGGGGACAACCGCTGCGTTTGGCAAGGAGGTCTTAAAACAAGTGAAATTTTATTCTTCAAATAAAAAAATAAAATCAAAAAGGTATTGATTATTTATGCAAAGATATGTATAATTATTTCATGTTTCAGAAATATCGAGTTTGAGAAAGGCGGCATATAATGAAAAATGTAAATAAAGTAGTTTTGGCTTATTCCGGCGGTTTGGACACATCGGTTATCATTCCGTGGCTGAAAGAAAATTATAACTGCGAAGTCATCGCGATCACGGTAAATCTGGGACAGCCCGAAGATTTCGATGCCATTCATGCAAAAGCGCTGAAATCCGGTGCGGAATATGCGGAAGTGCTGGACGTAAGAAAAGAATTTATTGAAGACTATGCTTATAAAGTACTTCAGGCAGGAGGCAGATATGAAGGGAAATACCTGCTGGGAACTTCCTTTGCACGGCCTCTCATCGCCAAATGTCTCGTGGAAGCAGCCGAGAAATACGGAGCCGATGCCATCTGCCACGGCGCGACGGGAAAAGGAAACGATCAGGTCCGTTTCGAACTTACCATCAAAGCCCTTGCGCCTCATATGAAAATCATCGCTCCTTGGAGAATCTGGGATCTGAAATCAAGAGAAGATGAGATGGCCTATGCGGAAGCTCATCATGTGCCGATTGATAAATTTGACGATAAACAATCGGAAGAAGAAAAAGCAGCAAAAAAATATCCCTATTCCATGGACTGGAATATGTGGCATCTGTCCCATGAGGGAGATGATTTGGAAAATCCCGCCAATGCTCCTCATAAAGATATGTATCTTGTCACCTGCGATCCGGAAGATGCGCCGGACAAGCCGGAATTCGTCACCGTTGAATTTGAAAAAGGGATACCTGTAGCGGTGAACGGCAAAAAAATGGACGGCGTGGAACTGGTGAATACGCTGAATGCCATCGGCGCCAAAAACGGTATCGGTATCGACGATCTGGTGGAAAACCGTCTGGTAGGCATGAAATCCAGAGGCGTCTATGAAAATCCGGCAGGCTCCATTTTATTCTATGCCCATGCGGAACTGGAACGTCTCTGCCTTGCTCGGGCAACTTCTCATTTTAAAGAAACGGCGGCAGTCAAATACAGCGAACTTGTTTACGACGGACTGTGGTTTTCACCGTTAAGAGAAGCTTTGCAGGCTTTTGCCGATGAAACATCCGAAACGGTGACGGGAAAAGTATCGCTCCGTCTTTACAAAGGAAATATTTTGTCCAACGGTGCGGAAAGTCCCTATTCTCTCTATAATGAAGAATTTGTAACCTTTGGAGAAGATGATGTGTATAATCAGGCCGATGCGGAAGGATTTATCAATCTTTTCGGACTGCCTCTGACCATTCGTGCATTGATGAAGGAAAAGAATAAAAAATGAGTGATATGATGTGGGGCGGCCGCTTCAAAAAAGCAGAAAATAAAAAAGCCTTGGATTTCAATGCGTCCATTTCTTACGACTGCCGCATGTATAAAGAAGATATTGCCGGATCTCTTGCCCATGCGAAAATGCTTTTCCATCACGGAATTATCGGGAAAGAAGATTTGGAAAAAATCAGCAAAGGGCTGCAAGAAATCAAAAAAGAAATCGACGAAGGGACATTTGAATTTTCCATCGAGCTGGAAGATATTCATATGAATATAGAAAAACGGCTGACGGAAAAAATAGGAGATGCAGGCGCCCGCCTTCATACGGCAAGAAGCAGAAATGACCAATGCGCCGCAGATCTTCATGTGTTCATGAGAAGAGAGATAGGAGAACTGGGAATTAAAATTATCCGCATGGAACAGGCACTTCTTGATATTTCCAAAAAATACGGGGACGTGATCATTCCCGGATATACCCATCTGCAAAGAGCGCAGCCCGTACTTTTTGCCCATCACATGATGGCTTACGGTTCCATGCTGGAAAGAGATTTCGAAAGACTGACGGGATGCTATGAAATGGCAGATGTATCCCCTTTGGGAGCCTGTGCACTGGCAGGCACCACTTATCCCACGGATCCGGAAGAAACGGCAGAAATGCTTCATTTCAAAAAATGCTACGGGAACAGTCTGGATGCCGTATCGGACAGAGATTATCTGATCCAGTTCCTCTCCTTTGCATCGATCTGCATGATGCATCTGTCCCGCCTGTCCGAGGAATTTATCCTCTGGAGCACCGGAGAATTCGGCTTTATCGAATTGGATGATGCTTACAGCACGGGAAGTTCCATTAT